>NZ_JBEXTT010000026.1:0-91601 GCF_040614155.1 Nocardiopsis sp. NPDC006139 | reverse complement strand
GGGTGTTGCCGGGGGGCTGGGCGGGGGGGGGGTCCCCCCCGCCGGGGGTGAGCACGAGCTGGCCCCGCGCCTCGTGGTCGGGGGGGGGGGGGCCCCCGGGGCCCCCGGGGGGGGGGGGCCCCCCCCCCCGGGGCCGCTCGGAGAACGCGCAGCGCACCCGCCCGTCGGCGGCCGGCTGGGGGTAGACGTGGCGCAGGTTCTTGTACGACCGGTCCCGGCGCACGTCGTCCAGGGCGTCGCGCAGCCGGTGCGCGGCGGTCCGGTCGACCGCCTCTCCGACGGGCGCCGCGCGCCGCATGCGCACGGCGATGACGCCGTCGGGGTCGCCGCCGTGGTCCGGGCACGGGCAGTGCTCGGCGCACAGGTCGACGTAGTCGCAGAACTGTTCGGCGTGGCCCGAGCAGCCCTGCGCGGTTCCGTCCGCGGAGCAGGGCCCGCACCCCAGGACGCGCGTGAAGACGCGCAGGAAGGCGGCGGAGCCGAACAGCTCCCAGGCGGAGCAGTGGTGCGTGCTCACGAACTCTTCTCCCCGGGTGTTCCGGGGCCGGGTCGCTTCCCCAGCCCTCCGGAGAAGCGTGTGCGAGTACGTGAGACCTCAGGTGGCACTCCCGAGTCAACGGGAGACCAACTAACAAACTAGGACTGAGGCGACCAACTGTCAATTATCGGCCCTGGTCCCTAAGGCATATAAAACAATAGAGAAGCCCATTAAACGGACACCAGAAACACGGGTCACTGGAGCCCCAGAGGCGATCGGCGGTATGTCACTCCCGGGCCCTCATCGTCCCTGTCCGAGAGACTGCGGTGAGCCCCCCGGAAGGGGCGGGCGCGGCCGCGGGGGGCGCGCTGTGAGAGAGGAACGGAGGTCGCCGGATGCCGGTGCTCAACCTGACGCCGCATGTGGTGACAGTCGTGGACGACGAGGCGAAGGTCATCGGCACCTGGCCGGGCACGGACGACCCCGCCAGGGTCGAGGCCGAGCGGGTGCCCGTGGGCCACCTGGACGACTCCACCTGCCCGGGTCCGGTGCCGTTGATCGCCGAACGGCGCACCAGGGCCAATCTGCCCGAGCCGAAACCGGGCGTGTGGCTCATCGTCTCGTCCGTGGTCGGCTTCGCCCACCCCGAGCGCGACGACCTGTTGATCCCCTCCGACCTGGTAAGGGACAATAAAGGCGTGGTCACCGCCTGCCGTTCGTTCGTGGTCAGCGGACGGCGGCCGCGGAAACCGACCGTTTCGACCACGAGAAAAGGGGTCGGCCGAATCGACGCAACGGCAAAACGGACGTAACGGGTTCGAGTATCGCCTTCACCTACGGGATAGCGTTGACCCCCGCGAAACGAACAACGCCCCCGTGTGGAGAAGGACGCCGTGGACACTCCCCGCGTCGCCGTCGTGCTGGTCGGCCGGAACCCCACCCCGGCACTGCTGTCCTCGCTCACCCTGCCGGCCGACCGGATCGTCCTGCTGAGCAGCGACGGCACCCGCGCCCTGGCCGAACGCACGGCCGCCGCCCTGGCCAGGCTCGCCCCCGACCGCACCGTGCGGGTGGAGGGGGTGGGCCCCGACCCGCACGACCCGGCCGGGGTCGCCGCCGCCCTGGAGCGGATCCACCGCGAGCACGGCACCGCCCCCCGCCACCTCGACTACACCGGCGGCACCAAGGTCATGAGCGTGGCCGCCGCCCTGTACCGGGACGGCGGCGCGGCCGACCCGGAGGCCGCGGCTCCCCGCTGCCACTACCTCGACCCCGCCTCCGACCTGCTGCGCCCCGTCGACCCCGGCGACCCGCCGCTGCCGCTCTCCGACGACGGCATCGACCTGGGCGTCCTCGCCGGCGTCCACGGAGCGCACTGGCTCTCCGACCGCGACCCCGCGACCGTGGGCACCGCCCTGCGCGGCGGCGCCCGCGCCCTGCGCGAGGCCTTCCCCGGCCTGCACCCCACGGAGGTGCGCGGGGTCGTCGGCGAGGCCGACGTGCTGCGCCACCTGCGGCGCATCACCCGCGGCCGGGAGGGGGTGGAGGTGCTGGGGCCGCGCCGGGTCGCCGACCCGCGCCATCCCGCCGATTCCATCGCCGACTTCGACGCCCTGGTCCGTTTCCGGCACCGGGTGCTGTGCGTGGAGGTCAAGAGCGGAGCGGAGGAGGTGGTCGCCCGCGCGGGGTGGACCGTCGCCAAGGCCCGGCGCGTGTTCGGCAACGTGGCCAAGGTGCTGTTCGTGCACACCGGGCCCGCCGTGCCCGGACTGCGCGACCGCATCGCCGGGCACGGCCCCGCGCTGAGCTCCTCCCAGGTGCAGGTGTGGAGCCTGGACGACCTGCGCGCCCGCCTGACCGACGCGGAGGCGCTGCGCAGGGTGTTCTTCCCCGGACAGGCCGCCTCGGCCGCCGCGGCACCGGCCGCCCCGGCGCGGGGCGCGGAGCCCCCGGCACGGCCGGCGGTGCCCCCGGCGCCTCCCGCGCCGGTGTGCGCGGTGACCGCCGCCTCCGCGGCCCCCATCCTGGTCACCGCGCTGGGCAGCAGCCGTCTGGGCCTGCTGTCGGCCGTGCACGCCCACCGGCCCGAACGGGCGCTGCTGCTCTCCTCCCGACAGGGGGTGCGCGCGGGCGTGCGCGAGGCGGCGGCGCGCGCCCTGTACGCCGCCGAGCACCCCGGAGAGCCCGTCCCGGACGCGGACGGGCTGCGCGCCTCGGGCCACCGCGACCGCATCCGGTTCGCCGCCGACCCCGTGGACGGCTCCAGCGCCGGGGCCGTCGCCGACGCCGCGCACACCTGGATCGCGGGGATGCGCGCCGAGGACCCCGGCCGGCCGGTGGTCGTGGACGTCACCACCGGCACCAAGGCGATGAGCCTGGGCCTGGCCCTGGCCGCCCGCCGCTCGGGGGCGTGCGTCGCCTGCCAGGTGGTGCGCGACCGCAAGGTCGTGTGCCTGACCCACGGCGGCGCCGCCGTACAGGGCCGGGCGGTGGTGGACTGGTCCCTGGTCCTGGACGGGTACACCCCGCTGGCAGGGCCCCTGGCCGACGCGGTGTGCCCGCGGGGCGCCGCGCAGGTGGACGTCCCCCTGGTGGCGGCCGCCGCCGAGCACCTGGTCCGCGCGGCGAGCGGGCCGGTGGGGCTGTGGGTCGACCGCTCCCTGGCGGACCCGGAGACCGCCGACACGGCTCGGGAGCGCCCGGCACTGGTGCTCACCTTCGACGACCGGGCCCTGGGCCTGGCCGCCCCGACCTGGAGCCGCCCCGTCCGATCGGGCGCGGTCCGCAGGGTGAGCCGGGGCGCTTGGGCGCAGAGCGTCTCCGCGGCCACCGGCCACCTCAACCTGCGCTGCGACGTGGCCGGCAAGGTGATGGCGCTGACCCGGCCGGGCGGCGACGTGGGCCGGGCCGCCGAGCTGGTCGCCTGGATCACCCAGGAGGAGCCGGAGGAGGCCGGGGACCACGGCGGGGGCGGCTGGGGTTTCGGCGATCCGCAGCGGCCGGTGCTGGTGGTCGCCGACCCCGCGGCGCCGCCCCGGCTGTGGGACACCGACGCCAGCACCCTGTGAGGGGCGGCGGCCCGGGGCCGGACGTGGAGGAGACCCCGCCGTACGGCCGCTCCGCGCGACGGGGTCCCCCGGTCAGGGGGCTCTCAGGGGAGGGGGCGGCGCGGGGAGGGTACCGCCGGGCGCCGGGCGGGACCCGGCCCCGGGAGGGCCGGGCGCGTTTCGGAGGGCTCCCACAGGACCCCGGCGAAGAACACCGGCAGCCAGGTCCACAGCACCAGTGCCGCGAGCCAGGCCGCGGCGGTGGCGGCCGCGGGCGCGGAGACCGCGACGACCCCGCAGACCACCGAGACCAGGGCGCACGACCACGAGTACAGGACGGCACCGCCCCGGCCGGTGGACCGCAGCCACCCCGAGCCGCCCAGCACCGCGCGGGTCAGGGCGATCGGAGCCGCCCACCCCAGGGCGACGCGCGCCAGCGCCTTCAGCGCCGGGGCCGCCGCCTCGGTGGCCCCCGGCGACGGCGCCGCCATCGGGTCCACCGTCCACACCCCGCTCAGCAGCACGCAGGCCCCGTACACCGCGACCGAGACCGAGGTGGAGCGCTGCGACGCCCGGCCGCGCAGCGCCCGGGCCAGCCCCACCGCGCCGCCGACGGCCAGGGCACCGCACACCAGCACGGCCAGTGCCTGCGTCCAGCCCCCGCCCGAGGCGACGAACGGGTTCGCGGGCGGGGCCGCGGTGCCCGGGCCGCCCCAGGACACCTGGGCCAGCGAGAAGAGCAGCTGCGCGGGCCCCGCGGCCATACCGCAGAGCAGCAGTGAACGGGTGGTGTCCGGCCCCGGCCGGTCGTCGGCGCGCTCCGGCCGGACCGGGGTCCGTTGCGGATTCCGCGTGTTCGCGCCCATGACGGTGTCGCCCCCATCGGGAGAACGGTGTGGGAGTCGCCGGGGAGAGCCCCCGGCCTCGTCGACTGTGATCCCAGTCTCACACCCGCCACCGACAATCCGGGGACCGTCCACCGGGGATCCGGGCGGCGGAACACAGAAAATCCGGTGTACGGGGGCGCTAATGTCCCAGAAGGACACGCGTCCTCGCCGACCACACCCCTGCACACCCCCGGAGCGTCGATGACCACGCCCTCCACCGGCTTCCTCCCCCTCCTGGACGGAGACCCCGACCGCCTGGGCCCCTACCGCCTGGTGGGACGGCTCGGAGCGGGCGGCATGGGCACCGTCTACGCGGCCCTGACCCCCGACGGCACGCGGACCGCGGTCAAGACACTGCACCGCCACTACACCGCCGACCCCGAGTTCCGCGACCGGTTCGCCCGGGAGGTGGACCTGCTCACCCGGGTCCGCTCCGCCTGCGCCGTCCGCGTCCTGGCCGCCGACACCACCGGGGCCCGGCCCTGGCTGGCCACCGAGTACGCGCCCGGACCCACACTGCGCGCGCACGTGGCCGCCCGCGGGCCGCTCGGCGGCGACACCCTGCTGGCGCTGGCCGCCGGGACCGCCGAGGCGCTGCACTCCATCCACTCCGCCGGGATCGTGCACCGCGACCTCAAGCCCGACAACGTGGTGCTGTCCCCCGAGGGGCCGCGCGTGCTGGACTTCGGCATCGCCCGCGCCCTGGACGAGACGGCGCTCACCCGCACCGGCGGCGTGGTGGGCACCCCCGGCTGGCTGGCCCCCGAGCAGTACGACGGGGCGGTGCCCGCGCCCGCCGCCGACATGTTCTCCTGGGGCGCGCTGATCGCCTACGCCGCCACCGGCCGCGAGCCCTTCGGCACCGGGCCCCTCGACACCCTGGTGCACCGCACCCGGCAGGAGGAGCCCGACCTGGCGGGGGTGCCGCCGCAGCTGCTGCCGCTGGTCCGCGGCGCCCTCGACCGCAGCCCGGGGGCCCGCCCCACCGCGGCCCAGGTGATGACCGCCCTGTTGCGCGGTCCGGGAGCGGGCGGCGCGGGCGGACCCGGTCCGGCCGGCCCCGGGCACGAGCAGGAGACCCTGGCGCGGCTGCTGGCCAGCGGCTGGCGGATCGACACGCCCGTCGACCACACCCCGTGGGTCCCGCCCCGGCGCGGACGGCGCGTCTGGCCGCTGGCGGCCGCGGCCGCCGCGGTGCTGGTGCTCGTCGCCGGACTGCTCACCGCGATCGTCCCCCCGCTGCGCCAGGCCACCTGGGGCGCCCTGGCCGCCGCGACCCCGCCGCGGACCGGGACGGGGGAGGAGACCGGGGAGGGGGCCGCCGCGGAACCGGTCCCGTGCGAGCCGGACGGAGAACGGCTGGCGGCCCAGGAGGCCGTGGCCACCTGGCGGCCGTTCTCACCCGACACCATCACGGACGAGGAGTACGAGATGATGCTGGAGGCGGCCGACTCCCCGGACTCCCTCACCGTCACCGACTCCTCCGTCGAGGTGTGGCCGTTCGTCGCGCCCCTGGACCACGACACCGCCGACTTCGGCCTGGGCAACGGCGCCATCGACGGGTTCCCGGTGGCCACCGTGTGCTGGGTGTCGGCCGAGGCCGCCGCCGACGGGGTCGAGATCACCGCGAGGTTCACCTACCACCCGCACGTGGGCTCCTACACCGTCCACGCGGAGGACTTCATGGCCGTGGCGTCGCTGGACCCGGCCACCGACCCCGAGGGCCGCGACAAGGTCATCGTGCACGGCGGGGTCAACGAGGACTGGAGCGGTCCGGTCACCCCGGTCGCCACCCTGAGCCCCGACGAGCCCGTCCAGGAGGCCACCGTGCTCCTGCCCGGCGCCCCCGAGCGGGGCGGCATCGCCTACCGGCCCTCGGCGCTGTTCGGGGCGATGGTGCACGACATCAGCGGCCACTGCTACGACGTCGAGGGCACCACCGGCTGGCGCGACGACGTCCACCAGGGCAACGAGGGCTTCGCGCTGTCCGACTACCGGCCCGAGCAGAGCATGCTCACCGACTGCCCCACCTGATCCGGTCCCCGCGCCGCGGCGCCCCGCCGTCCGGACGCCCCGGTGCTTCACCGGCCCGGGCGTCCGGACGCGCCCGGCACCCGGATACCTTCGTCGTCCATAGCCGTCCCCCGAGACCCCCGAGAATCCATGACACGACTCTTCACCCACGGGCCGGTCCCGCCGGACCTGGGCCCGCTCACCCCCGAGGACCCGCGGCGGCTCGGCCCCTACCGGGTCGCGGGCCTGCTGGGCGCGGGCGGCATGGGAGCCGTCTACGCCGCCGCCGACGAGGTCGGCCGCTGCGTGGCGGTCAAGGTGATCCACGCCCACTTCGCCACCGACCCCGTCTTCCGGGCCCGGTTCGCCCGCGAGGCCGACCTGATGCGCCGGGTCGGCGGGCTGTGCACGGTGGCGGTGCGCGACGCCGACACCGGCGCCGAGAGCCCGTGGATCGCCACCGACTACGTGCCCGGGCCCACGCTGGCCGCCCGGATCCGCGACCGCGGCCCCCTGGACGAGGGCGATCTGGCCGCCTTCGCCGCGGGGACGGCGGAGGCGCTGCACGCGATCCACGGGGCCCGGGTCGTGCACCGCGACCTCAAACCCGGCAACGTGGTGCTGTCCCCCGACGGGCCGAGGGTGCTGGACTTCGGGATCGCCCGGGCGGTGGACGGCACCGCGGTCACCCGGACCGGGATGCTCATGGGCACCCCCGGGTGGACGGCGCCGGAGCTGCTGGAGGGGGCCGACCCCAGCCCCGCCTCGGACGTGTTCGCCTGGGGCGGCATGGTCGCCTACGCGGCCACCGGCCGCCCGCCGTTCGGCCGCGGCGACACCGCGGCCGTGCTGGAGCGCACCCGGAAGGAGCCGCCCGACCTGGCCGGGTTGCCCGGCTGGCTGCACGGCGTGGTGTCGGCCGCCCTGGCCAAGGACCCCGCCGCCCGGCCGAGCGCGCTGGCGGCGCTGCACGCGGTGGGCCGGGGCCGGTACGGGACCGACCCGACCCTGGTGGCGGCCGAGCCCACCGCCCTGGTCACCCGGCTGGTCGAGGGGGAGTGGTCGCCCGGGCGCGAACGGGCACCCGGGCCCGGACGCGGGCGCACCGGCCGCCGTTCGTGGTCGCCCTGGCCCACGCTCGCGGTCGCGGCCGCGGTGCTGCTGGCGGTCCCCGCGGCGGGAACGGCGGGGTACCGGCTGGGCGGCGCGCCCCCGGCGGCGGACGCCGCGCAGGCCGACCCGTCCGCAGCGGGCACCGGGGAGGCGGGAGCCGCCGCCCCGGACCCCTCCGGTGCCGCGGGCGGACAGGATCCCGACGCGGCCACCGCGCCGGTGCCCGACCCCGAGCCGTTCACCCAGGTCACCGCCGAGGACACGGCGGGGCTGGCGGCGGCGGTCGTCGGCGACTCCGCGTTCGTCTCCGAAGCCCTGGTGGTGACCCTGCGGGAGGCCGTCGCCGAGGACGGCGGGGTCCGCATCACGGGCCTGCGCACCCCCCGTTTCGCGGAGGGGCCGGTGGGGCCGATGAGCTCCACCCAGGTGGATCTGACCGCAGGGGCCCGGGGGAGCGAGATCGAGGGCGCCCTCTCCGGCCCGGGGGCCGACGACCTGGCCCCGGCCTCCGTCCCGGCCGTCTTCACCGCGTCGTTCCCCGGGGCCCCGGCGCGCGGCACGGTGGTCTTCCACCAGCGCTACACGTTCGCGCCGGGGGACTCCTACGCCGACCTGCGCCTGTGCTACGACACCGGGGCCGCGGACGGGACCGCGTTCACCGCCCCGGCCGAGGGAGAGGAGTGCCCCGCATGAGCCGAGCCCTGACCAGGTTCGCGTACCGGCTGTGGGCCCGTTCCACGGTCCTGCTGGTCGCCTCCGCGCTCGTCCTGGTGCTGGCCGCGGCGGGCGGCTACGCGGTGGCGGCGGTCGGCGCGGTGTTCACCGACCCGTCCGGCCCGCCGGACGCCGCGCCCTCCGGGGAGCCGGAGGAGGCGGTGCCGCCGAGGGTGGAGCCGGCCGACCCGGCCCTGGAGGGGCTGAACGCGCTGGTGGTGCACGGAGACGACCGGATCGTCCTGCACGTCGGCGGCACGGGGGTGTTCGGGCTGGTCGTCACCGGCGCGGAGGCGGACGCCGACGGGGTCCGGGTCACCGGCACCGCCCGCTACCACCTCGGCGAGGGCGGCTACGGGCTGCGCCCGCACCAGTTCACCCTGGGCGGGACGGCGGCCGACGGGGAGGCCTCGGAACTGCCCGCGCTCACCGCGGACGCGCCCGCGGCGCCGTTCTCCCTGGTCTTCCCGGGAGCCGGACTGCCCGAGGTGCTGGCGGTGTCGGCCCCCGAGGTCGCCACCGGCGGGATCGACGAGGCCATGCTCTGCCTGGCCGCCGACGGCGCCCCCCGGGCCGACGTGTTCGACTGCTGACCCTCACCCCGCCGACGGGGCGGCGGGCGGGGCCGGGAGCGGCGTCCCGGAGCGGTAGCGGCCCGGGGACAGGCCGAACTCGCGCTTGAAGGCGTTGGCGAACGCGAACTGCGAGGAGTAGCCGACCCGCGCGGCGATGGCGGAGATCGGATCGTCGTTCTCCTGGAGCATCCTCCCCGCCGTGGTCAGCCGCCACCAGGTCACGTACGCCAGCGGGGACAGGCCCGCCAGCGCGGTGAACCGCTTGGCGAACGCCGCCCGCGACAGGCCCGCCCGCTCGCCCAGCTCGGCCACCGTCCACGGGTGGGCCGGGTCGCTGTGCACGGCCTGCACCGCCGCGTACACGGCGGGGTCGCGCATCACCCCCAGCCAGCCCCGGGCGGCCGCGCTCCGGTTCTCCTCGATGTAGGTGCGCAGGATGTACACCAGCAGCATCTCCAGCAGGGAGGGCACGATCGCGTCCCCGCCGGGTCGGGGGCGGCCCAGCTCCGCGCCCAGCAGCTCCACCGCCGCGCCCAGCTCCGTACGGGCCCCCACCCGCGCGGGCAGGTGGACCAGCCGGGGCAGTTCCGACAGCATCGGATGCGGCCGCGCCCCGCAGGTGTGGTACGAACCGCCCAGGGTGACGCACGAGGGCCTCCCACGCCCGTCCTCCCCGACCGCGGCCGACCCGAACCGCGGCCCGGCCCCCTGCGGCCCGCACACCAGCTCGGTCACGGGGGCGCCCCGGTCCGCGCCCCGGCCGTGGGGGAGGAGGTCGCACAGGTCCCGCACGGGCGAGGCGGACTCCTCCGCCAGCACGTGCCCCTGGCCGTTGGGCAGGAACGCGATGTCGCCCACCCCCAGGTGGAGCGGCTCCCCGCCCTCCACGGTCAGCACGCAGGAGCCCTGGAGGACCACCTGGAAGCCGACGCCGGAGACCTCCGGGAAGCGCATGCCCCAGGGCGAGTGCCATTCGACGCGGGCCGCGTTGGGGCGCCCGGTCCGTACGGTGCCGATCACGTCGCTGAGCACGTCCATGCCGCCATCGTATCCCCGGAGGGTCCGGCTGTGGACGATGGAGTATAGGAACAAGCTTTTCAGGCATGGGAAGTCTCGCCCGTGCTTCTTAGTGTTGGGTCCGAACCCGAACACGAAGGAGTCCTGCCATGACCGCCGCACCCGTCGCCGCCCCGACCCGTTCCTCCTGGCCGCCCCGCCTGGCGGCCGTCGCCGCCGTGGCCGTCGCCAACGCCCTGCTGGCCCTGGTCGCGCCCCTGCTGGGCGCGGACCTGGTGGTCGCCCCGCCGGGCCAGGACCCCGCGGCGGTCTCCGCCGGCGCCTTCGCGGTGTTCAGCGCGGGCTTCGGGCTCCTGGGCTGGGGTGTGCTGGCCCTGGGCGAGCGCCTCCTGGGGCGCCGGGGGCTGGTGGTCTGGACGGTGGCGGCGGTCCTGGTCACGCTGCTGATGGTGGTGCCGCCGCTGTCCGCGGGGGGCACGGCCGCCACCACCGTCGTGCTGGAGCTGTCCCACCTGGTGGTCGCGGCCGGGGTGATCCCGGTCTTCTGGAAGTCCTCCCCGACCTCCTGAGCGGCCGTCGGGAGGGCCGGCGCCCCCGGCCGCCGGCCCTCCCGGACGTGCCGCGGCGCGGCACGTCCGGCGGAGCCCCCGCCCCGGCGAGGTGGAGCGGGCGCTGACCCCGCCCGTGCCGCGCTCCGGGCAGCGGTGCAGGACGGCTCCTGGCGCGGGCGCCCGGTGGAGCTTCCGGTTTCCGGCGGGTCGGTGGTCGGCCCCGCTTGTGTCACGCTCCGGGGACGGTGCGGGAAGGCTCCTGGTGCGGGTGCCCAGGGGAGCCCCCGCCCCCGGGGACCGGTGGTCGGCCCCGGCGGGGGCCGGCGGCGGTTCAGTCGGGGTCGGGGGACCCACGGCGGGCCCGGCGCTCGGCCAGGTCGGCGCGGGCGGCCGCCCGGCGCAGGTGGCGGAGCACCGCGAGGGTGCTCAGGGTGAACACCACGGCGCCCAGCAGGAGGGGCAGGCGCAGGTCCAGCCGGGCCAGGAGACCGCCGAGCAGGGCGCCCACGGGCACCATTCCCAGGCCGAGCATGCGGCGCACGCTCATCACCCGCCCCAACAGGCCCGACGGGACGATCTGCTGGACGATCCCGCCGGACAGCACCCCCGCCACGGCGCTCGCCCCGGCGAGCACCGCCCAGGCGGCGGCCCCGATCCACGGCGACCCGGTGGCGGCCGCGACCACCACGGCGCACACCGCCTGGAGCAGGTAGCCGCCCGTGACGGCGGCGAACCGGCCGACGCGGGCGGCGAGCCCGGCGGCCAGCAGGGCCCCGGTCAGCGCCCCCACCGCGCCGACCGCCAGGAACACCCCGAACAGCGGCGCCGGCACCCCGAGGTGGTCGCGGACCACCAGTACGAGCACCGCCGCCTGGGCCCCCGCGGCCAGGTTCACCGCCGTGGAGAACACGACGAGCGCCCGCAGCGCCCGGTCGCCGTACACGAACCGCAGCCCCTCGCCGATGTCGGCGCGCAGCGACCCGCGCCCGGCGGCCTCGCGCGCCTGCGCGGCGGCGGGCCGCCGGGCGGCGGAGGGCAGCCCCATCAGGATCAGCGCTCCGAGCAGGTAGGCGCCGGAGTTCACCGCCAGGGGCAGCGCCGCCGCCACCGCGAACAGGAACCCGGCCAGCGGAGCGCCCACGAAGTCCTGCGCGGTCTCCTGGGAGGCCGTCAGCCTCCCGTTGGCCCGGTCCACCGCCCCCGGCGCCAGGGCCGGGAGCATCGCGCGCCCCGACAGGTCGTAGACGATCTCGCAGCACATCACCGTGAACATCACGGCGTAGAGCCAGCCGACACCGGCCCGGTCCAGGGCGACGAGCGCGGCCAGGGCGGCCACGGCCCCCGCCCGGAGCAGGTTGGCGGCGACCATCGCCCGGCCGCGGTCGACCCGGTCCACCAGGGCGCCGCCCACCAGTCCGAACAGCAGCCAGGGCAGGTACCGGGCCGCCGTCAGCCCCGCCACGGCGAGGGGGTCGTCGGTCAGGGCCACGGCCAGCAGCGGGAGGGCGGTCAGCATGACCCCGTCGGCCAGGTTGCTCGCCAGGGAGCCGGCCCAGAAGCGGTGGAAGGCGGCGCTCAGACGGGGCGGGGCCTGGTCGGCGGGCACGGGGGCTCCTCGTCGGGCGGACCGGTCGGCGGGAGCCGGTGCGGGCGTCGGCCGGGCCCGGCCCCCGGGGGCGTGTGCTCAGCGGAGCATAGCCCGCCGACGGGCCCCGGCGCCCCCCGCGGCCGGTTCCGGACACGGCGGAGGGGGCCGGCCGCGCCGGCCCCCTCCGGGTACCTCCTACAGACGGGCGGCGGCCGCCTCGTCGATCCAGAACACGGTCCTGTCGGTGCCGCGGGCCGCGGCGACCGGCGCCTCGTTCGGGTCGGCGCCGGAGAGGCCCAGGCGCACCGCCTCGGCCTTCGACTCGCCGGAGGCCAGGAGCCAGACCTGCCGCGAGCTGTTGATCGACGGCAGGGTCAGGGTGATCCGGGTCGGCGGCGGCTTGGGCGAGTCGTGCACCGGGGCCGTCGCCGCCTCGTCCTCGCCGATCTGCGGCAGGCCGGGGAACAGCGAGGCGATGTGCGCGTCCGGCCCCACGCCCAGCAGGCACACGTCGAAGGCCGGCACCGGGCCTCGGCCGCGGGCCGCCACCGCCAGCTCCCGGGAGTAGCGGGTCGCCGCGTGCGCCGCGTGGTCGCCGTCCATACCGTCGGCGGCGGGCATCGGGTGGACCTGCGTGGCCGGGATGTCGATCGCGTCGATCAGGGCCGCGCAGGCCTGCGTCTCGTTGCGGTCCGGGTGCCCGGCGGGCAGGAACCGCTCGTCGCCCCACCAGAGGTGCACGTGCGACCAGCCGATGCCGGACTCGGCCGCGTGGTCGCGGACGGCTTCGAGGGCGGCGATGCCGATCCCGCCCCCGGTCAGGACGAGGTGGAACGCGCGCCCGTCGGCCTCCGCGCGCACGATCTCGTCGACCAGCCGCAGCGCGACGTCCTCGGCGAGGGCCTTGGCGTCGGCGTGCCGGACGATCTGCGGTGTGCTCATACTGCGCTCCCCGTGGGCAGCGACCCCAGGTGGCGGGCCGCGGCCTCGTAGATCTCGTCGGCGTCCAGGCGGCGCAGCTCCTCGGCCAGGGCCTGGGCCGCGCCGCGCCGGGCCAGAGCCACCGTCTGGTCCGGCTGGCCGAAGCGCGACAGGGTGGCGGTGCGGCCGTCGGCCCGGGAGATCGCGATGTCCCCCTGGTCGGTGATCAACCGCACCTCGGTCAGCCCGGGCCCGTGCGAGGTCTCGCGCTCCACGGGCACCTCCAGCCGCTCCGAGAGCCACGCCGCCAGCAGTTCGGCGCTCGGGTAGTGCGACTCGGCCGTCACCTTGGCCGAGGTGACCCACCCGCACGGCTGGTCCATGGCGCTGGCCAGCAGCGAGCGCCACGGGGTCAGCCGGGTCCAGGTCAGGTCCGTGTCACCCGGACTGTAGTGGGACACCCGCTCCACGAGGTCCCGCAACGGGTCCGGGGCGCGCAAAGCGTCGGTGATCCTTCGTTGGGCCAGGCGGCCGACCGGGTCCTGCGACGGGTCGGCGGGACCGGCGCCCGGCCACCACACGACCACGGGGGCGTCCGGCACCAGGAGCGGGGTGACCACCGAGTCGGGGTGCTCGCCCAGCGGACCGTAGAGCCGCAGCAGCAGCGCCTCACCGGGCCCGGCGGTGCCCGGGCGGCGGATCTCGGCGTCGATGGCGGGCTCGGCCTCCGGGTCGCGGCGGATCAGCGCGATCACCCGGGAGGGGTGTTCGAGCCCGGCCTCGGTGGCGGCCCGCACCGCGTCGTAGTGGTCGGCCTCGTCGGTGACGATGATCAGGGTGAGCACCATGTTCATCGCGCCGCCGCCGACGCTGAGCCGCTCGGACATGAGCGCCTCGGCGATCTGGGCGGTGGTGGTGCGCGGCAGGTAGAGGGTCATCGGTTCCTCCCGACGTGGTCGTTGCCGGTCACGGACGCCGCCACTGGCGGCCGTCGCGGGCGAGGAGGAGCTCGGCCGACTCCGGGCCCCAGGTGCCCGACCCGTACTGCTCGGGGCGGCCCTCCTTGGCCCAGAACTCCTCGACGGGGTCGAGGATCCGCCAGGACAGCTCCACCTCCTCCTGGCGCGGGAACAGCGGCGGGTCGCCGATGAGCACGTCCAGGATGAGGCGCTCGTACGCCTCCGGGCTGGCCTCGGTGAACGACTGGCCGTACGCGAAGTCCATGCTGACGTCGCGCACCTCCATGCTGGCGCCGGGCACCTTGGACCCGAAGCGCAGCGTCACGCCCTCGTCGGGCTGGATGCGCAGCACCAGGGCGTTCTGCCCCAGCTCGCTGATGTCGCTGCGCGGGAACAGCTGCTGGGGCGCGGCCTGGAACACCAGGGCCACCTCCGTGACCCGTCGCCCGAGCCGCTTGCCGGTGCGCAGGTAGAACGGCACCCCCGCCCAGCGGCGGGTGTTGACGGCCAGCTTCAGCGCCGCGTAGGTCTCGGTGACGGAGTCGGCGGGGATGCCGTCCTCCTCCAGGTAGCCGCGCACCGCCGCGCCGCCCTGCCAGCCGGTCGCGTACTGGCCGCGCGCGGTCCCGGTCTCCAGGTCCTCGGGCAGCGACACCGCCGCCAGCACCTTCTCCTTCTCGTTGCGGATGGCGTCGGCGTCGTAGGAGATGGGCTCCTCCATCGCCACCAGCGCCAGCAGCTGGAGCAGGTGGTTCTGGATGACGTCGCGCGCCGCGCCGATGCCGTCGTAGTAGCCCGCGCGGCCGCCCACGCCGATGTCCTCGGCCATGGTGATCTGCACGTGGTCGACGTACCCGCGGTTCCACAGGGGCTCGAACAGGGTGTTGGCGAACCGCAGCGCCAGGATGTTCTGGACGGTCTCCTTGCCCAGGTAGTGGTCGATGCGGAACACCGACGACGGCGGGAACACGTCGTCCACCACCGCGTTGAGCTCCTGGGCGCTGCGCAGGTCGTGGCCGAACGGCTTCTCGATGACCACCCGGCGCCAGGGGCGCACCCCCTCCGGGCCGGCCTCGGGGGGCTCGGCCAGCCCCGACCGCTTGAGCTGCTTGACCACGGTCGGGAACAGCTTGGGCGGCAGGGACAGGTAGAACGCGTAGTTGCCGCCGGTGCCGCGGGCGGCGTCCAGCTCGCGGACGGTGTCGGCGAGCCGGTCGAAGGCGTCGTCGTCGTCCAGTTCGCCCTGGACGAACCGGACGCCCTCGCTCAGTTGGCGCCACACGTCCTCGCGGAACGGGGTGCGCGCGTGCTCGCGCACCGCCTCGTAGGCCTGCACGGCGAAGTCCTGGTGCTCCCAGTCGCGGCGGGCGAAGCCGACCAGGCCGAAGCCCGGCGGCAGCATCCCGCGGTTGGCGAGGTCGTAGATGGCGGGAAGGAGTTTCTTTCGGGCCAGGTCGCCCGTGACGCCGAACAGCACCAGGACGCTGGGCCCGGCGATGCGCGGCAGTCTTCGGTCGAGGACGCTGCGGAGCGGGTTGGGCACCGCTCCCGGCATCACCGGTTCTTTCACGGTTCTCGCTCTTCCTGTCGAGAGTGGCCGGCGGGTTGTGACGCGTACCGCCCGCGCCCCGGCTCGGGGCGCGGGCGGGATGCCGTGGCCGTACGGGTCAGGCGGCCGACTCCAGCTTGGCGGAGAGCCCCTCCAGAAGGCTCTTCCAGGAGTCGATGAACTTGGTCACGCCCTCCTCCTCCAGGAGGCCGAACACCTCGGTGAGGTTCACACCGGCGTCCTCCAGGGCGGCGAAGTCGGCGCGGGCGCGGTCGTAGGTGCCCAGCACCGTGTTGCCGGTGACGTCGGCGTGGTCGGCGGTCGCGTCCAGGGTCGCCTGCGGCATCGTGTTGACGGTGCCGCGCGCCACCAGCTCGGTGACGTAGGCGGTGTCCGGGTAGGCGGGGTCCTTGACGCCGGTGGACGCCCACAGCGGTCGCTGCGGGGTGGCGCCCAGCGCCTCCAGGGCCTTCCACTCGGCGCTGGAGAAGACCTCCTCGTAGGCCTGGTAGGCCAGCCGGGCGTTGGCGATCGCGGCCCTGCCCAGCAGCGCCTTCGCCTCGTCGGTGCCGATGGCCTTGAGACGCTTGTCGACCTCGCTGTCCACCCGGCTGACGAAGAAGGAGGCCACCGACTGGATACGGGTCAGGTCGTGGCCGTTGTCCCTGGCCAGCTCCAGGCCCTCCAGGAAGGCGTCCATCACCTGGCGGTAGCGGGCCAGGGAGAAGATCAGCGTGACGTTGACGCTGATGCCCAGCCCCAGCACGCGGGTGATGGCGGGCAGGCCCTCGGCGGTCGCCGGGATCTTGATCATCAGGTTGGGCCGGTCCACCAGCCACCACAGGGCCTTGGCCTCGGCGACCGTGCGCTCGGTGTCGCGGGCCAGGCGCGGGTCGACCTCCAGGGAGACCCGGCCGTCGACGCGGTCGGTGGCGTCGTAGACGGGGCGCAGGGTGTCGGCGGCCCAGCGGATGTCGTAGGCGGTCAGGAGGCGGACGGCCTCGTCCACGGCCACGCCGCGGCGGGCCAGTTCGGCCACCTGCTCGTCGTAGGCGTCGCCCTCGGCGAGGGCCTTGTCGAAGATGGTCGGGTTGGAGGTGACCCCGGTCACGTTGTGCGTGGACATCAGGGAGGCCAGGTTCCCGGTGCGCAGGCGTTCGCGGCTGATGTCGTCCAGCCACACGGAAACGCCCGCGTCGGCCAGGGCCTCAAGCGGCTTGCTCATGGTGTGTGCGCCTTTCCTCTCGCGGGGAGTGCGGGCCCCGCCGGACGGTTCCGGCGGGGCCCGCGACGTCAGCGTCCGGCCTTGGCGGCGCTGGTACGGACAGCGGCGACGACGGCCTCGGCGGTGATGCCGAACTTCTCGTACAGAGTCTGGTAAGGCGCGGAGGCCCCGAAGTGTTCCAGGGACACCGACTCGCCCGCGTCGCCGACGTAGGCGCGCCAGCCCAGGGCGATCCCGGCCTCCACGGACACGCGGGTGCGCACCGAGGACGGCAGGACCTCCTCGCGGTACTCCGGGCTCTGCTCCTCGAACCACTCCACGCACGGCATCGACACCACGCGGGTGGGGGTGCCGTCGGCCTCCAGCTCGGTGCGGGCGGCCAGGGCCAGCTGCACCTCGCTGCCGGTGGCGATGATGATCGCCGCGGGGGTGCCGCCGGTGGCCTCGGCGAGGATGTAGCCGCCCTTGGCGGCGCCCTCGGCCGGGGCGTACTCGGAGCGGTCCACGACCGGCACGTTCTGGCGGGTCAGCGCCAGGGCGGCCGGGCGGTCGGAGGTCTCCAGGACGCGGCGCCAGACCACGGCGGTCTCGTTGGCGTCGCCCGGGCGGACCACGTCCAGGCCCGGGATGGCGCGCAGCGACCACAGGTGCTCGACCGGCTGGTGGGTGGGGCCGTCCTCGCCCAGGCCGATGGAGTCGTGCGTCCACACGTAGGTGACCGGCAGCTTCATGAGCGCGGCCAGGCGCACCGACGGGCGCATGTAGTCGCTGAAGACCAGGAAGGTGCCGCCGTAGGGGCGGGTCGGGCCGTGCAGGGCGATGCCGTTGAGGATCGAGCCCATGCCGTGCTCGCGGACGCCGAAGTGCAGCACCCGGCCGTACGGGTTGCCCGGGAACATGCTGCTGGACCGGTCGAAGGGCAGGAACGAGGGCTCGCCCTTGGGCGTGGTGTTGTTGGACCCGGCCAGGTCGGCGGAGCCGCCCCACAGCTCGGGCAGCACCGGGGCGACCGCGCTCAGGACCGCGCCGCTGGCGCTGCGGGTGGCCACGCCCTTCTCGCTGGGCTCCCAGGTCGGCAGGGACTCCTCCCAGCCCTCCGGCAGCTTGCCGGACTGGAGCCGGTCGAAGAGCTCGCCGCGCTCGCCCGCGCCGCGCCGCCAGGCCTGGAAGTGGCCCTCCCACTCGGTGCGGGCGGTGCGGCCCCGGTCCAGGGCCTTGCGGGTGTGCTCGATGACGGCCTCGTCGACGTGGAACGGCTCGTCGGTCAGGCCGAGGATCTCCTTGGTGGCGCTGATCTCGTCGGGGCCCATGGCCGCGCCGTGGATCGCGCCGGTGTTCTGCTTGTTGGGCGCGGGCCAGCCGATGACGGTCCGCAGGCGGATGAAGGTCGGGCGCTCGGTTTCGGCGTTGCCCCGCCGGATCGCCTCGAACAGGGCCGGCACGTCCTCGACGTACTCCCCGGTGGCGGTCCAGTCGACCTCCTCGACGTGCCAGCCGTAGGCGCGGTAGCGCTCGGCCACGTCCTCGGTGTGGGCGACGCGGGTGTCGTCCTCGATGGAGATCCGGTTGTCGTCCCAGATCAGGGTGAGGTTGCCCAGCTTCTGGGTGCCGGCCAGGGCGCTGGCCTCGTGGCTCACGCCCTCCTGCACGTCGCCGTCGGAGCAGATGGCGTAGACGTGGTGGTCGAAGGGGCTGGTGCCGGGACCGGCCTCGGGGTTGAACAGGCCGCGCTCGCGGCGGGCCGCCATGGCCATGCCGACGGCGTTGCCGACGCCCTGGCCGAGGGGGCCGGTGGTGGTCTCCACGCCGGGGGTGTGGCCGAACTCGGGGTGCCCCGGCGTGAGGCTGTCCCACTGGCGCAGCGACCGGAGGTCGTCCAGGCCCAGGCCGTAGCCGGCCAGGTAGAGCTGGATGTACAGAGTCAGGCTGGAGTGGCCGGCGGAGAGCACGAAGCGGTCGCGGCCCACCCACTCGGGGGCGGCCGGGTCGTGCCGCATGACCTTCTGGAACAGCAGGTAGGCGGCCGGGGCCAGGCTCATCGCGGTGCCGGGGTGTCCGTTACCCGACTTCTCTACGGCGTCCATCGCCAGGGCGCGGACCGTGTCGACGGCGCGGCGGTCGAGGTCCGACCACTCCAGGGCCTGCGGGGTGTGGGCGTTCACGGACTCTCGTTTCTCCTTCTCGGGCACGTCCCTCGGGCGCGGGCGTGCGGTCGGTGTCGCATCGGTCGCCGGCACCGTCGCCGGGCATCCCCGACGGCCCCCGCCGGGGCGGGGCGTCAGGGGGAGCGCGGGGGTGACGTGCGATTGTGCGCGGCCGCCGGCCGGCGGATCCGGGGTCCCGGCGGGATGCGCCGGGGCGTGCGGGGCCGCTGACCGGTTCGGCCGACTTCGAGCCTATCGCCCGTAACCGGGGATGTCGTTGCCCGACACCGCACATCGCGGCCGGTGGGGCGGCGGGGGAGGGGCGCGTGGCGAGTGGCGGGGCGCGGGGGCGTGTGCGACCCTGCTGTCACCCGGCGCCGCCGCGGAGCGCAGTGAGGGGCCGAAGGACCTGGGACTTTCGCATCCGAGGGGGCTGGTCATCGGGCTCTGCGAACAAGTACTACAGTATGTCGTTGACGGGGTTTCCGCCGATCCTGACGCTTTCGTCGGTCCGCCCGACCCCGCGTGGCGAGCAGTGTCGAAGACCCTAAGAGTTGTCGAGGTATCCGCGTGTCTGAAACCGAGCCGGTGCCCCCCGTGGGAACGCGAGCGAGCCGTCCGGCCGTGAGGACGCGGTGACCCATGGCCCTCGCTGACCCCGCGCCCCGCACCACGTCCGACGCCGCACCGGAGGCCCCCCGCAAGGCCTCCTTCGGCGAGTACGTGCGCGCCTACGTGGCGCTCTCCAAACCCCGCGTCATCGAGCTCCTGCTCATCACGACGATCCCGGTGATGTTCGTCGCCGCCGGCGGCGTCCCCCCGCTGTGGACCGCCGTGTACACGCTGCTGTTCGGCACCATGTCGGCGGCCAGCGCCAACGCGATGAACTGCTACATCGACCGCGACATCGACCGTGAGATGCGTCGCACCCGCCAGCGCCCCGGGGCGATGGCCGTGGTGACCCCGCGTGGCGCCCTCGTGTACGGCCTGGTCCTGGCGGTCGGCTCCACCGTGGGCTTCGCCCTGCTGGTGAACCTGCTGTCGGCGGCCCTGTCGGTCTTCGCGATCCTGTTCTACATCTTCGTGTACACCCTGCTGCTCAAGCGCCGCACCGCGCAGAACGTGGTGTGGGGCGGCATCGCCGGGTGCATGCCGGTCCTGATCGGCTGGTCGGCCGTCACCAACAGCCTGGACTGGGCGCCGTTCGTGCTCTTCCTGGTGGTGTTCTTCTGGACGCCGCCGCACACCTGGACGCTGGCCATGCGCTACCGGGAGGACTACGCGCAGGCCAAGGTCCCGATGCTGCCGGTGGTCGCGGGCGACCGCCGGGTGCTGCTGGAGTGCGTCCTGTACAGCTGGGCCACCGTGATCGTTTCGCTGGTCTTCTGGCCGGTGGCCGGGACCACCTGGTTCTACGGGGCCGTGGCGTCCGTGCTCGGCCTGCTGCTGGTCTTCCAGGCCCACCGCCTGCTCCAGCGCTCCCGCGCCGGGGTGAGCGGGGCCAAGCTCAAGACGATGGGCTTCTTCCACCTCTCCAACGCCTACCTGGCGCTGCTGTTCGCGGCCGTGACGGTGGACCCGCTGATCGCCGGGCTGCTGGCCTGACCGGCCGGTGAGCACCTCCGCGGCGGCGGCGCCCCTCCCGGGGCGCCGCCGCCGTCGCCTTTCCGGCGGCCTCCGGGGCTCCCCGGGCGGCGGGGGCCTCAGCGGAGCGGGCGCGCCTCGGCGAGGAAGCAGCCGAACACCACCGCGCGCACGTGGACCAGGGCCACCCCGGGGTCGGCGAACACCTCCGCCAGCAGCCCGTCGACCTCCCCGGCCCGCTCGACGGGCAGTTCCACCGTGACGCCCCCGCGGATGCGCCCACGGGCGTCGTAGGCGCGCAGCACCCGGAGGGACCCGTGCACGCCCACCGGGTAGCCGCCGCCCTCCGGCCCGCCGCACGGGTCCCCGTGGACGAAGACCGGCCCGACCTCGTCGTAGGCGCCCGGGTCCACGCCCCGCTCCAGGGCCCAGGCCCGCAGCGGCGCGTAGGAGACGAGCATGATGCGCTCCCCGGCCCGGCTGCGGCGCAGGCAGCAGCGCAACGGGGCGCCGCCCTCGGGGTCGGCGAAGATCTCCCGGACGCGGCCGGCGTCGTCGCCGACGCGCAGCCGCTCCAGGACGTCGGGCGCGATCGCCCGGATCTCGAACGACGGGGCCGTCCGGGTGGTCCGGGCCTTCGGCGGCGCGGCCACCGGGATGGTCGGGACATTCGCGTTCATCGTGGTCATGGGTGGAGCATCCCCCGTCCGCGGCCGGGGCACCGGCGGTCATCGGACATCTCATTCGGGCGGACCGCCGTCCGCGCGGGTCCCCCTGACGGCCGGACTCCTGTCACAGGAGCCCGCTATAACCTCAGGCATGTCCACGACTTCCCCACACGTCACGGAGCCGATCTGGACCGAGGGTCCCGACGGTTACTCCCTGGCCATCGAGGGCACGGCCCTCGCCTGCCGCAACGCCAAGGGCAAACGGCTCAAGACGGTCCCCAAGAAGGTGCGCGAGTCCGAGCAGGCCCAGCGCCTGTCCGACGTGCTGCTGTGGCTGGAGCGCCACGAGCGCGACTGCGCGGCCCGCGTCGAGTCCTGGCTGCTGGGCTCCCTCCCCGTCCCGTCCGCCGTGCTGTCGCGGGTATGGGCCGACCCCTCCTGGCAGGGCCTGCTCTCCGACCTGTTCGTCGCCCCCGAGGGCGGCGGCGAGGGCGGGTTCCTGCGCGGCGTCGACGACCGGGGGCGCATCGGCGTGCTCGACCTGGACGCCGAGAGCACCTGGCTGGACGCCGACCGGGTCGTCCCGCTGCACCCCGTCCTCATCGAGGACCTGGACGACGTGCGCGAGTTCGCCCTGGAACTGGGCATCACCCAGCGGCTGCCCCAGCTCACCCGCCAGATCCACCGCCTCCCCGGCACCCTCGACGCCGACGCGACCCGGGTGGACGACTACGCGGGCGGGCGGTTCGAGCAGCTCCGCCACGCCGCCGGGCTGGCCCAGCGCCACGGCTTCCCCGTCCGCGGCGGCTACGCCACCTGCCGCGTCGTCGAGGGCGGGCGGCCGGTGCAGGCCCGGTACTGGATCGGCTCCGACGCCCCCGACTGGGAGACCGAGACCGGCCCCCTGGTGTGGGTGGACGACGACGAGCGCGTCCTGAAGCTCACCGAGATCGGCCCCGTCGCCTGGTCCGAGGGCGTGCGGATGGCCGAACTCGTCCACGCCGGCCGCAAGAACACCGAGGAGGAGAAGAAGTGACCGCCCCCAGTGAAGCCCTCCTCGACGCCGCCCTGGCCCCCCTGGACGCCGCCGTCGACGGACACACCGACACCGTCTCCGCCCGGGTGTACACCCACACCGCCCTGGGCGACCGCGCGGTCGTGCGCCTGGTGCCCGACGCCCTGGCCCCCGCAGAGGACTCCGCCATGGACTTCCTCGGGTTCGCCGGCGGCGGGCACTCCGAGCCCCTGGCCCTGACCCGCCCGCGCGGCCTGGGCTACCCCGAGTGGGCGCTCATCCACGACCCCGACCGGCGGGCGCGGGCGCTGGCCCTGGTCCGCCCGATGGAGAAGGCCGCCCGGCTGGCCGGGACCCGGCCCGGGCCCGCCTCCGACGAGTTCGCGCGCATCGCCGCCGAGGTGCCCATCCCGCACCTGCCCGCCTACTGGGAGCAGGCCGGGAGGGCCTTCCTGGCCGCGGGGAACGCCCGCACCGCCGCCGTCATGTTCGGCCGGGCCCGTGAGGCCGAGCAGGTGTACAGTCTGCCCGTGGACGAGGCCACCCGGCGCGAGTCGTTCCTGGAGTTCGCGTTCGCCGGGGCCCTCACCGTCAAGGCCCTGACCGCCCACGCCGCCGAGCTGTCCGGCCGGTACACCGCCGACCGCGCCTACACCGAGTTCCGCGAGCTGGCCGTGCGCCGCACCCTGGGCGGGCTGCCGCCGTGGACCGGCCTGCTCAAGCAGATGCGCTCCCTGGCCAAGGCCGCCGGGATCGACCAGGTGGAGCAGGAGCGGGAGCTGCTGCGGGAGCTGCTGGCCGTGCCCGCCACCTCCTCCGCCCCGGAGGGGTTCTGGAAGTCCGCCCGCGCCACCCTGGCGGCCCTGGGCCGGGATGACGCCGAGGTGGCCCGCGCCCTGCTGGGCATGTTCGTCGACTCCAGCGGCTACGAGGACACCGGCTTCCACGCCTGGTGGCTGGAGCTGCTGTCCGACGCCGGCTCCGTGGACCTGCTCGCCGACCCGGCCCAGGCCGTGCCCGGCGGTGCCGCCGGATGGCTGAGCCGCATGATCTCCCACACCCGCGGCTGGCGCCGGTCGCTGCCCGCCGGGTTCCTGGACCTGACCGCGCGCATCGCCGACCGGCTGCGCGCCGACGGGATCCCCGTCGACCTCACCCGCACCGTCGGGTACTACACGGGGAACATCCCCGCCGACCTGCTCGACCTGTGCCTGGAACTGGGCGTCCCGGTCACCGCGGACACCGACCAGCGCGGCCTGGACCTGGAGACCTGGGTCGACCACCCGCGCGGCGGCCCCCGCCGCGACCTGCGCTTCCTGCGGGCGGACCCCGCCTGGGAGCCGCTGGTGGGCCGGGCCGTCGCCGCCTACAGCGGCGGGTACGCCCGGGTGCACGGCGGCCGCCGGGTGCTGGAGGACCTCCTGCCCTACGAGTACCTGCACCCCTACATCGGGAAGCGGCTGGACATCCTCACCGGAGCGCTGGGCGGCGGGCTCCTCCAGGTGAAGGAGGGCCTCCAGAGCCTGCGCAACGAGTGCGGGGGCGGGGTGTTCCGGGCCTTCCCCGAACACCTGGACCGGCTCGCCTCCCTCGACGTCGCCGACCTGCTGGCCGACACCCTCAACGCGGGGATCATCGACGAGTACGCCTGGCCCGCACTGGAGGAGGCCGCCCTCGAACTGGGCGCCCACGCGGGCGGGGGCGCCCGGCTGGCGGGGACCGCCAGCTGGCCGTACTACACGCTCACCTCGCAGGAGCGGACCATCGCGGTGGGACCACAGGGCCGTGTCGCCGAGCACACCCTGGACCTGCCCAAGGGAGCGCACGAACCCATCGCGTTCTACGTCCAGGACCGGTTCCTGGTCGCGTACTCGCAGAACCACGACCGGTACGGCTACTGGTCCGACGCCCCCGGTGAGCGGCTCTCCTTCGACTACTCGTCGGTGGTCGACAGCCACACCTCGGTGTCCCGCGGCAACGGGTGGCGCTACACCCTGCCCAGCGCCGCCCAGCTGACCGCGGACGGCGCCCGCATGAACGGCGAGCGCGCGCTGCGCGCCGGGGACCCCGACGGCCCCCGGGACCGGCACGTGCTCTCCGACGGCCGGACCTACTGGGCCGAGCGGGATCTCCGGGACGGGCTGGTCGAGGTCGACCCCGCCACCGGGGCCCAGGGGCGCGTCAGCCTGCCGTCCTTCCTGGAGGACCTGCGGCTCGGGGCCGGCGAGTGGCTGCAGACGGGGCTGTCCAGCCTGGCGCCGCTGCCCGGGCCCGTCACCGGCGGGCCGCTGGGAGAGGCCGCGGGAGCGGCCGGGTTCGCGGTGGTGCGGGGCGACGGCTCCTACCGCGTCGTCTCCACCGGCGGCGACGAGCTCACGGTCCGGTTCGCCGGGGAGGCCCGGGGCCGCCCCCCGGCGGCCATCGGCCTGTTCACCGTGCCCGGCGGCGACACCCGCATGCTGGCCTCCGACAACGGCATCGCCCTCCTGGACTCCACGGGCGGCCAGATGTGGAACTGCCACACCGGCGGGGCCTGCGAGTGCACCGCCAAGTGGGGCACGCCGCACCTGCCACCCCTGCAGTACTGGTACTTCATGGGTCCGCGCGACGCCGGGGCCTCGGCCCGCCTGCGCACCGTGCGCGGCGCCGACCTCAAGGACCTGGTCGCCGCCGCCACCGCCGAGCACGGCGCCGCCGCCGCGGCCCCGGTCCGCAGCCGGCGGGTCGTCGGGGCGAACCCCTCCCCGGCGCCGACGACCGTGTTCACCGTGGAGCAGAAGATGCCCCGCAGCCGGGAGGCGGCCCTGTCCGTCCTCTCCGGCGGCGACCGGAGCCCCGACACGGGCGTGGCCGACGGGGTCGTGGGCCTGACCGTCGCCGCCGTCCGGCTCCGCCGCGACCTGGACGGGTACCTCGAGGCGATCCGGAAGGTCCGGGAGGTCGTCCCCTCCGGTCCCGAGCCCGAAGCGCTCGTCGGCGGGCTCTGCCGGTTCCTGCCGAATCTGCGGCACGTGGGCGGCGACGTGCGCGGCCACATCGAGGCCACCTCCCGCTTCCTGCGGGGGGAGACCGGCCCCGAGGCGCTGGCCGCGCGGCCGCCCGCCGGTATCGACTGGTCCGGGCTGCCCGGGGCGATCGGGCTGCTGGCCTGGTCCGCGGCCTCACCGCTGACCGGTGAGGAGGAGCGCGCCGCCCTGGTGGACTTCCTCGCCCGGTGGGCGGGCACCGTGTTCGCCGACCCCGCCGTCGAACTCGACCTGGGGACCGCGGTCTCCGCGGACGAGCGCGACCCCGTCGCGGTGGGCGCCGACGGCGGCCGCCGGGTCGGCCTCGCCCTGGTCCCCGACCTCTCCGGCCGGCCCCGCGGCATGGAGGAGAAGCACGCCCAGTGGTTCGCCGAGGTCCGGACCGGGGACCCCCTCCCCCTGCCGGAGGGCCTGCGCGAGGTGGACCGCACCCGGACCGCCCCCGGCTGGGGCACCGCCGCGGCGATCACGGCGTTCCTGGCGGCCCTGGCCGAACACGGCCCGCTGACCTGGGACGAGGAGGCGGTCGAGGTGCTGGCCGAGCGCACCGGGCTGCCGCGGGAGGCCGCGACCCTGCTGCTGCACCAGCGCTTCAACGAGCTCGGGCTGCCCGCCGACCAGCGCAAGGCCATGGGGCTGACCGAGGCCCAGGTCTCGATCGGCGCCGAGGAACTCGCGGCGGGCGACGACCGCGACCTGTGGTGCGCGCTCTACCACGAAGCCCTGCCCGCCCCCGAGGAGACCGCCGGCCTGTGGTCCCCGGCGGGGGCGCGCGCCGCCGCCGAGCGGCTCGCGGACGCCTGGAACCGCCTCAGGGGCGCGCGCACGCCCCTGCCGCGGACCGTGCTGGACGCCCTCAACGCCCCCTGGCGCCCCGTCGGCACCACCACGGTGCGACTGCTGGCGGACCCCACCGGGCACCCCGCCCTGACCGAGGACGCGAGCAGCCACCTGGAGGTCGGGGAGAGGTACGGGCGCGTCGACGTCGCGCTCCGCCAGGAGCCCGAGCAGGCGGCGAGGCTGCACGACCTGCTCCGGGAGTTCGCCCTGCTGATCCCCTGGGCGTACGCCGAACTGCCCGCGGGCGACCCCGTCCGGGAGTCCGTCCCCGCCCTGCTCGAGGCGGTGCGCGCCCGCCTGGACGCCCCCGAACTGCTGCTGAGCGCGTTCACCACCTGGGGGGAGGACCACGACGGGCTCCTCGAACGGATCGGCGGCGAGGAGCGCCCGGTGCCCGGCAAGGCCGGGGCCTCGGCTCAGGCCCGCGACAACGGGACCGTGCTCGCCGTCCAGGCGCACTACTCGCTGCACCTGTTCTTCCGCCCGGCCCGGTTCGACGACGGGGTGGACGCCCGCACCCTGCGGGCCCTGATCAACAGCGGCGAGTACACCGTGTACGGCCACAACCAGACCGGGATCGTGGACCTGCTGCGCAGCCCCGGGTACACGGCGATCGCCGAGCGCATCGCCGCCGGCGCCCTGCCCGCGGGCGCACGCGAGTACGACCCGGCGGCCTGTGCGCCGGAGCTGCTGACCGAGGCGGCCGCGACGCTCGGGCTGTCCGACGACGCGGCCCGGCTGTACCTCCAGCTGCTCGCGGTCCTGGAACCCACCGACAAGAAGGTCCGCGCCTGCAACGGGTGGACCCCCGCCCGGCACAAGAAGGCCCAGGCCGAGCTGCTCGAACACGGCCTGGTCATGACCGCCAAGCGCGCCCGCGCCGGCCGCACGGTCTTCCTGCCCGGAGCGTGGACCGACATCAAGTCGGGGGCCGACCTGCCCTTCGAGACCTGGAAGGCGCCGCTGTACGGTCTCACCCGGGGCGAGCACGGTGTGTCGGGGCCGGTCCCCGGCCGCCACCTGCCCCCGCGCCCGGTCCCGGAGATCTTCGCCGAGGCGTGGCGGCGCACCCGTGAGGGCGACGCACCCGCCCTGTGAGCCGCGCCCCGGCCCCGGCGCGACCCGCCGGGGCCGGGGCGCCCTCCGCCCCTCCCCTCCGACCCCCGAACCGCAGACCTTTGAGGAGCCCGTGGTGCCCGAGCCCGCCACCGATGTGCAGATCGAACCCGCCGAGCGCAGCCACGCCGGCGAACTGGCCTTCCTGGCCGCCCACGACACCGGGCCGCGCCCGCCCGGGTGGGCGCTCACACCCCGCTCCGTGGTGACCTTCATCGCCGGCAGCGGCGGCGAGCGGCTGCGGCTGCCCGGACCCGTGGAGGGCCTGCCCGACGCGCTGGAGATCCCCGCCAAGTTCGTCGGCGACCGCTCCCTGGTCGAACGCTGCGTCGTCACCCTGGCCGGAGAGCGCGGGCTGCTCCTGGTCGGCGAACCCGGCACCGCCAAGTCCATGCTGTCGGAACTGCTGGCCGCCGCGGTCTGCGGCACCGGCGCGCTCACCGTGCAGGGCACCGCGGGCACCAGCGAGGAGCACCTGCGCTACGGCTGGAACTACGCGCTGCTGCTCGCCAAGGGCCCCGTCCCCGAGGCGCTGGCCCCCTCCCCGGTGCTCACCGCGATGCGCACCGGCCGCGTCGCCCGGGTCGAGGAGGTCACCCGCTGCCTGCCCGAGGTGCAGGACGCCCTGGTGTCGATCCTGTCCGACCGGCGCATGGCGGTCCCCGAACTGGGCGACGAGGGCACCTTCCACGCCCGGCCCGGGTTCAACGTCATCGCCACCGCCAACCTGCGCGACCGCGGGGTGTCGGAGATGAGCGCCGCCCTCAAACGCCGGTTCAACTTCGAGGTGGTGCCCCCCATCGCGGACCCCGCCGCCGAGGTGGCGCTGGTGCGCGACCGGGCCGGGGCCGCCCTGGCCCGCCACGGGCACTCGCTGCCCGTGGACGACGCCGTGCTGGAGGCGCTGGTCACCGCGTTCCGCGACCTGCGCTCGGGCACCTCGGCGGAGGGGTGGCCCGTGGAGCGGCCCACCACCGTGATGAGCACGGCGGAGGCGGTCGGCGTCACCACCTCCCTCGGGCTGCAGAGCGCCTACCTGGGCGTGACCGACCCGCTGTCGCTGCTGCCCGGCTACCTGCTGGGCGCCGTCCGCAAGGACGACCCGGAGGACCAGGGGCGGCTGCTCGCCTACTGGGACTCCACCATCCGCCACCGCGCGGAGAACGGCGCCCGCATGTGGCGCCGCCTGTACGAACTGCGCCACGTGCTGGGGGAGTGAGTTGACCACCTCCGCCGAGGCGCCCGGGGTCGTGCTGGAGGCGCTGGCCGGGTGCGCCGACCCCTTCCTGGTGGGAGTGCGCCACCACTCGCCGGTGCTGGCCGCGGCGGTGCCCGCGCTGCTGGACGCCGCCGACCCCGACGCGCTGTTCGTCGAGCTGCCCTGGGAGGCCGGGCCGTGGCTGGAGTGGCTCGCCCACCCGGACACCGAGGCGCCCGTCGCCCTGGTGTTCGGCGCCGCCGACGGGGGCGGGCACGCCTTCTACCCGTTCGCGGACTTCTCCCCGGAGCTGGCCGCCCTGCGCTGGGCCCGTGACCGCGGCGTCCCGGTCCACGCCGTCGACCTGCCGGTCGCGGTGCCCGTCCCCGGGGAGGGGCCGGGCGCCGACACCGGGCTGTCGGGGGCGCTGCTGCGCGCCGCCGGGGTCGACGACGGCGAGGAACTGTGGGACCGCCTGGTGGAGTCCCGCTCCTACGGCGCCGACCCCGAGCGGGTCCGCCGGGCCGCGCTGGCCCTGGGCTGGGCCCACCGGGCCGCCGACCCCGGCGGCCCGGGCCCGCGCGACCGCGCCCGCGAGGCGTGGATGCGCCGCCGCATCGCGGAGGTGGGCGCCGCCCGCCCGGCCGCCGTCGTGGGCTCCTACCACGCCGCCGCCCTCCTGCCCGACCCCGCCCGGGACGCCCTGCGCCGCCTCCTCGCCGCCGGCTCCGCGGACCCCGGCGCCCCCTCCCCGTCCCCGGCGGCCGTGACGTCGGCCTCGCTGGCGGTGCCGGAGAGCCCCGTCGGGCTGCCCGACTCCGGAGAGGTGCCCCTCCCCGCGCCCGGGGAGCAGACCGGCGGTGTCGTCAGCGCCCTCATCCCCTACACCTTCGCCCTCCTGGACTCCCGGTCCGGCTACCCCGCCGGCATCCGCGACCCCGAGTGGCAGCAGGACGTGTACGCGGCGGGCGGCGCGCCCCGGCGGGTGGAGGAGGCCGCGATCCGCCGCCTGGCGGGGATCGGCGCCCGGCTGCGCACCGCCGGCCACGTGTGCGGCGTCCCCGACACCACGGCCGCCTACCGCCTGGCGCGCGACCTCGCGGCTCTGCGCGGCCTGCCCGCGCCGGGCCGCCGCGAGCTGATCGAGGCGCTCACCACCGCGCTGGCCCAGGGCGAGCCGCTGGGGCGCGCCCGCGCCCTGGCCCGCGCCGCCCGCGGCGAGCTCATCGGCCTCCGCCGCGGCCGAGCGGCCCCGGACGCCCCCGCCTCCGGGCTCGGCGTGCACGTCGCCGCCCTGGTCGCCCGGCTGCGCCTGCCCGGCCCCGCCGACGACCGGCGCGAGCTGCGCCTGGACCCCGAGCGCTCCCCGCTGGACCGCGAGCGGCACATCGCCCTACAGCGCGCGTCCGCCGCGGGCGTCGCCTACGCCGACCCGGTGCAGGGCGCCGGCCCCACCACCGACGGCGAGACCCTGGGCCGCACGTGGGAGGCCCGCTGGACCCCCTCCACCGAGGCCACGCTGGAACTGGCCGCCTGCTACGGCACCACCCTGGAGCAGGCCGCCCGCGGCCGCATCGCCGCCCGGCTGCGCGAACACGAGGGCGACCTCACCCCCGGGCTCGCCGGGGACCTGCTCACCCGGGCCGCCGAGTGCGCCCTGCCCGACCTGGTCACCGAACTGGGCGCCCGGATCCTCGACGAGGTGCTGCCCCGGGCCGGCCTGACCGACGCCGTCGCCCTGCACGACCGCGTCCAGCGGATCGCCGCCGGACGCGTCCCCGGCCTGCCCGAGGCCCCCGAGTCCCTGGTGCGGCTGGGCTCGCGGCTGGCCGAGGCCGCCATCGCCTCCGTGCCGGGGATGGCGGGGGCCACCGGCAGGGACGACGCCGTGTCCCTGCTGCGGGTGGTGCGGATGGTCCAGGACCAGGCCGCCCTGCCCGGCGCGGTCGGCCCCCACCGGCTGCTGTGGCAGCTGCGGACGCTGCTCGCCGAGGGCGGTCCGCTGGCCCAGGGCGCGGCCTCGGCCGCCCTGCTCCTGCTCGAGGCCGCCGGGCCCGGGGAGACCGCCGCCCGCCTGGCCGGGTGGGCCGACGACGCCTCCGACGGCACGGCCCTGGCCCGCCGGCTCACCGGCGCCCTGGTGGTGGCCGCCCCGGTGCTGGAGGCCGACCCCGCGCTGCTGGACACCCTCACCGAACGCGTGGAGGGCTGGGACGACGCGGGCTTCCTCGCCCGCCTGCCCGCGCTGCGCGAGGGGTTCGACGCCCTGTCCACCGCGGCCCGCGGCCGTTTCCTGGACGCGGTCACCGAACGCCTGGGCGAGGTGGACACCGACCTTTCCGTGCCCGCGGCCCTGGCCGCCGCCCTGACCGACGCGGACGGTGTCGCCCGCGCCGCCGTAGGCGCCCTCCTCCCGGCCCTCCTCCCCGGCCTCGCCGCCGCGGAGCCCCCCGCCGCCGCGGCGGCCCCGGACCCCCGCCCGCGGGCGGGGACCGGTTCCGGACCGGGCGCCCCGGCCGCGGGGGCGGACGGAGCCCCCGCGGCCGGAACGGCCCCCGGGCCCCGCGCCATCGGCGCCGCCGACCGCTGGCGGCTCGTGCTCGGCCGCGAACCGCACGGCGGGGGCGCCCCCGCGCGGCGGGCGGCCCGCGCCCTGGACGAGCTCTACGGCCACGGCCACGGCGAGGGGTCCCAGGACCCCACCGGCGGCCGCGGCCGCTCCGTGCCCGCCGCCCGGGAGTGGTCCGACGAACTGGAGGCCCTCTTCGGGGCCACCGTGCGCGAGGAGGTCCTGGGCCGGGCGGCCGAACGCGGCCGCACCGACGTCCTCGACCACCTGGACCCCGACACCGTCACCCCCTCGGTCGACCTCCTCGAACAGGTCCTCTCCCTGGCCGGGGCCCTGCCCGAGGCACGCCTGGCCCGGCTGCGCCCCCTGGTCGAACGCATCACCGGCCGGCTCACCGCCGAGCTCGCCCGCCGCCTGCGCCCCGCCCTGACCGGCCTGTCCGTGCCCCGGCCCACCCGCCGCCGGGGCGGCCGCCTGGACCTGGGCCGCACCGTCCGCGCCAACCTGCACACCGTCCGCCCCGGACCGGACGGGCCGCTGCTGCTCCCCGAACGGCCGGTGTTCGCCACCCGGGCCCGGCGCAGCGCCGACTGGCACGTGCACATCGTCGTGGACGTCTCCGGGTCCATGGAGCGCTCGACGATCCACGCCGCCCTGGTCGCCGCGATCCTGCACGGCCTGCCCGCGCTGAGCGTCTCCCTGACCGCGTTCTCCACCGAGGTCATCGACCTCACCGACCGGGTCCACGACCCCCTGGCCCTGCTGCTGGAGGTCTCGGTGGGCGGCGGCACCGACATCGGCGCGGCCCTGGCGCACACCCGCTCCGCGGTGCGCGTTCCCGGCCGCACCATCGTCGCCCTCATCACCGACTTCGAGGAGGGCGGGAGCCTCGGCCGCACCCTGGGCGAGGTCCGGGCCCTGGCCTCCAGCGGGGTCCACCTGCTGGGCCTGGCCGCCCTCGACCACGGCGGCGCGCCCGTGTACAACCGCGCGATCGCCTCCTCCTTCGCCGACGCCGGGATGCCGGTGGCGGCGCTGGGCCCGGAGGAGCTGGCGGCGTGGATCGGTGAGAAGGTGCGCGGTTGACCACCCTGGAAGGACCCACGATGACCGACCGGCCCCGGATCGCCCCCGAACTGCTCGCCGCCCTGGTGGAGGCGGCGCCCGCACGGGTGCGCCGCAAGCTCGACGCCGCGCCCCGCGCCGCAGGGGAGTGGACCTGGACCCGCGGGGACGGGACGTGGACCGTCGCCGCGGGCGGCGAGACCGTCACCCTCACCGGCGCCGACCTCACCGACCCCGGCCAGGCCGTGTGCACCTGCCTGCTCTCCCCGCGCTGCCTGCACCTGCTGTCGGCGGTGTCCCTGCTCGACACCACGGCCGACGACGGACCCGCCGACCCACCGGACGCCTCCGACGGGGAGCCCTCCGGGCCGTCCGCCGGCCACGACCCCCTGGCCGAACCCGTCGAGCCGGACGCCGCCGCCCGCGCCGCCGCCCGCGCGGCCTGGGACGCCGCGGCCCGCGCCCTGGCCCGCGGGGTGCGCGCCACCGGGGCCTCCGGCCGCGCCGAACTGCTGCGCGCCTCCGCCCTGGCGCGCGCCGCCCGCCTGCCCCGCCTGTCCGCCTCCTGCGTCGCCGTGGCGGCCGGACCGCGCGACCACCCCACCCCCGACTTCGACCTGTCCGCCTACACCGCCTCCCTCGCGGCACTGCTCGACCTGGCCTGGCGGCTGGGCGGGGGGCCCGAGGGGGAGCGGCCGGCCCCCACCCGGGCCGACGTCGGGGTCGGCCGGCGCGCCTACACGGAGATCGGGTCGCTGCGCCTGTACGGCCTGGGCTGCGAGCGCGTCGTCACGGCCTCGGGGTACGCGGGCGTGGTCACCCACCTGGTGTCGGTCGCCGACGGAGCGCCCCGGACGTGGAGCGTCTCCGACATCGCGCCCGGAGGCCCCGAACGGGCGGCCGCCGCGCACGGCGCCCGGGTCTCCTTCGGCGGGACCGCGCTGAGCCACCGGGACCTGGGGCGGGCCGCCCTCGTCGCGCAGCGCGTGGGCGCCAGCGCCGACGGCCGGCTCAGCGGGATGTCGGCCACCACGGCCGCCACCGCCGACGCCCCGCCCTGGGACGAGGGGCCCCTCGCGGCACTGTGGGAGCGCCCGGCGGCCGAGCAGATCGCGGACGCGCTGGCGGCCCTGGCCGCGCCCACCCGCCGCAGCGGCGCCGACCTGGTCTTCACCGAGTTCACCGTGGTCGGGCCGCACCCGGAGGGCGCCGAGGCGACCGCGGGCGGCCGCACCCTCGTCCTGGCCGCCGACGGGGCCCGGGACCCGCTGCGCGCCCGCAACCTGGCCAGGCTCGCCCGGCAGCCGGGAACGGTGCTGCGGGTCATGGCCCGCCCGGTCCTGGAACGCCCGGGCCGCCTGGTGCCGATCACCGCCGACGGCCTGCCGGACCTGCCGCGGGCCCGCCGCGGCCGTGCCGACCTGTCGCTGGACACCCTGCGCTGGGCGGACCCGGAGCCGGCCCCGGACACGGTCCCGGCCGCGCCGGCGCCCCCGCCGCCGACCGCCTCCGACCCGGGGACGGCGGTGCTGGCCCGCGTGCTGAGCCGCCTGGCCGAGGCCGGCCGGGAGGCCGTCCCCGCCGACCCCGGGACGCGGCTGCGCGAGCGCCACCTGCGGACCGGCGCCGACCTGCTCACCGCGCTGGCGGCGGCCGCGCGCGAACGGGTGCGCACGGCGACGGGGGAGTCGGCGGCCCCGCCCCCGGACCGGCTCGCGCTGGCCTGGCTGGCCGCCTCGACCTACCTCACCGCGGTCCGCCACCGCCTGCACACCCTCGCCTGGGACCTGTGACCGGTGCCCGGCCCGGCGGCGCCACCGCCGGGCCGCGGGGGCGGTCGCAGGTCCGCGCCGGGGTCAGGGGCGGCGCCAGGCCAGCGCGGCGGCCCAGACGGCGGTGCCGGTCAGGACCAGCGCCAGGGGCACGTGCACCTGGAGGGGGCCGTAGGTGCCCAGCGCCGCCTGGGGGAAGCCCAACAGCAGCGCCAGCCCGCTGACCAGCGCCAGCGTCCGGGGGACCCCGCCGCCCCGGCCCGCCGAGTTCCAGTACCAGAGCGCCGCCGCCAGCTGGAGCACCGCCATCGTGTGCACCCCGAACGCCCCGTAGTAGTGCAGCGGCAGGGCGGCCGCGTTGAACGTCACCAGCTGGCCCGCCGTCGCCCCCTCCCACAGGATCGCGGCCAGGTGGGCCAGGGCGGCGACGCGCACCGCCCACAGCGGTGCCGGTGTCGCGGTGGTCGTGGTGGTCCTGTCCATGGCGGGCCTCTTCGTCTGTGCTCGGTACGGCCGACCCGCCCATTGTCCCCCCGCAGGGCCCCGCTTCCCCGCCCGGAGACGACACGGACGCCACACGTCCCCGGCCGGGTCCGGCCGCTTCCCGGGCCGCGAATCCCGCTACGATCGGTGCCCATGTCCCGTCTCGACAGCAAGGCCGTGCTCCAGGGCCGCCGCTCCCGCCATTCGATCACCCTGATCCTGGGGATCACCGTCAGCCTCGTCTGCATGGCGGGCATGCTCGTCTACCTGTGGCTCCTGGCCCTGGCGGGCGGCGCGGCCGCGGGCATCGACGGCGCCACCGGGTTCGTCGTCGCGCTCGTCGCCGCGGTCATCCCGGCCGGCATCCTGGTCCCGCTCATCCTCATGCTCGACCGCCTGGAGCCCGAGCCCGGCTGGGTGCTCTTCTTCGCGTTCGTCTGGGGCGCGGGCGTGGCCGTGGTGGCGGCCCTGCTGCTCAACACCTGGGGGTTCGCGGCGATCACCGTCCCGCTGTTCGGCCAGGAGGTGGGCGACTTCCTGGGCACCTCGGCGGTGGCCCCCCTGGTCGAGGAGAGCGCCAAGGGCGTGGTGCTGCTGATCCTGCTGTGGCGGCGCCGCAACGAGATCGACACGTTCACCGACGGCGTCGTCTACGCGGGCATGGTGGCGACCGGGTTCGCCTTCACCGAGAACATCCTGTACTTCCTCAGCGCCTTCTTCGACGGGACCCTGGTCGCCACGTTCGCGATCCGCGGCATCGTCGCCCCGTTCGGGCACCCGCTCTACACCGCGATGATCGGCATCGGCGTCGCCTACGCGGCCATGCGGCCGGGCTTCCTGCGCCTGCTCGCGCCGGTCGTGGGCTGGGTGTTCGCGGTCCTGCTGCACGGCATGTGGAACGCCTCCACCTACTTCGGCTGGACCGGGCTGGGCCTGGCCTACCTCGTGCTGTTCGCCGTGCTGGTGGGGGTCCTGGCGCTGGCCGCCCACGACCGCCGCGGCCAGGTCCAGGCGATCGCCCACTACCTGCCGCCCTACATCCCCACCGGGCTGGTCACCCCGGCCGACATCTCCATGCTCAGCACCCTCAAGGGGCGCCGCCAGGCCCGCGAGTGGGCGGCGCGCAACGCGGGGGCCAAGGGCCGCGAGGCGATGCGCGAGTACCAGCTCGCGGCGACGGAGCTGGCGCTGCTGCACAAGAAGCTGGACGCGGGGCTGCGCCGGGAGGACTGGAAGGTGCGCCGGGACGCGTTCCTGGCCCTCATGCACGTGTCCCGGGACGCGTTCCTGGGCCGCCTTCCCCAGCCGGTGGCGCCGGGCTGGGCGGAGCGGCCCACGGACTCGGGCTTCCTACGCCGCGCGGACTTCGCCCACGTCATCGCCCAGGCGCGGGCTCAGCAGGAGTACTCTCCCCGGCACGGTCGGTGAGGGCGTCCGCCCCGTCCGCCGGGGTCAGGCGGGTGGTGGCGAAGTACAGCCGGGAGATCGCGATCCAGGTCAGCGCCGAGCCCAGCACGTGCAGGACGACCAGGCCCTCGGGCAGGGCCAGCGCGTACTGGACGTAGCCCACGACCCCCTGGCCGACCACCACGGCGATCAGCAGCAGGGAGGCGGTCCTCGCGGGGCGGCCCGCCCCGGTGCGGAACGCCAGCACGGCGGCCAGGACGGCGCAGGCCAGGGTGAGCCAGGCCAGCGCCGAGTGGAGCTTGGTGACGGCCTCCAGCGCGAAGCCCCAGCGCGGCGCGGCGGCGTCGCCGCCGTGCGGGCCGGTGCCGGTGACCACGGTCCCGGCGATCAGCAGCAGGAAGCCGATGACGACCAGGCCGATGCTCAGGGTGTGCAGTATCGGGTTCACGCAGACACGCGGCGTGCCCTCGGGCTCGCGGGAGCGCACGTACAGCGCCACTGTGATGAAGACCATCACCATGGACAGCAGGAAGTGCGCGCCCACGGACGCGGGGTGCAGGTCGGTCCACACGGTGATGCCGCCGACCACGCCCTGGCCCAGGACGCCGAAGGGGACGATCGCGGCCAGGCGCACCAGGTCGCGGCGGCGCTGCGGGGCCCGCAGGAACGCCACGAACGTGATGACGGCCACCGCCAGCACGACGAAGGTCAGCGTCCGGTTGCCGAACTCGATGGCGGCGTTGAGCGCGGCGTGCCCGGTGTCGATCGGCACGAAGCTGTCGGGCGTGCACTTGGGCCACTCCGAGCAGCCCAGCCCCGAGGAGGTCACGCGCACGGTCGCGCCGGTGACGGCGATGCCCGCGTTGGCGGCGATGTTGCCCAGCGACCACAGGCGCAGGGACTTCGCGGTGGGCTCCCAGATGCTGCGGGCCAGCAGGACCAGGGCCAGCACGCCGGCGGCCGCGACGGCGATCTGCCATCCCCACAGGGGGACGCCGAGCAGGGCGATGTCCTCCGCCGCGAGCGGGGCGGGGGTGATCACGGCGGACGCCGCGGAAGCCGGGGAATCAGACATACGACAGAGCGTAGTACACGGCTCCGGGAGTCGTGACGCGCCCCCGCCGACGTGCGCGACCTGCGCCTACGGCGACTGCTCGGAGGTTCCGGAGGAGGCGGAGGTGCGGGTGGAGCCCGCGCTGGCGAGGATGACGCAGCCCACCGCCAGCCACTGCCAGACGGTGAGCATCTCGCCCAGCAGGACCAGGCCGACCAGGGCGGCGGCGGCCGGCTGCAGGCTCATCAGCACGCCGAACACCCGCGGCGGCATCCGGCGCAGGGCGTTGAGCTCCAGGGTGTAGGGGACCACCGACGAGAGCACGCCCACCGCCAGGCCGAACAGCAGCACCCGCCAGTCCAGCAGCGCGGCCCCGCCCTGGGCGATGCCCGCCGGGGCCATCAGCAGCGCGCCCACCACGCCGGCGATCGCCAGCCCCGACGCCCCGTCGAACCGCCGGCCGGTGGCGGCGCTGAGCAGGATGTACCCGGCCCACGACACCGCGGCCAGCACCGCGAACAGGATGCCGAGCGGGTCGAGGGAACCCGACTCCAGGCCCAGGGCCGCCACGCCCAGCCCGGCCAGGCCCGCCCACAGCAGGTCGACGCGGCGGCGCGAGCCCAGGACCGCGATGGCCAGCGGGCCCAGGTACTCGATGGTCACCGCGATGCCCAGGGGGATGCGCGCGAACGCCTGGTAGATGAAGAAGTTCATCGTGGCCAGCGCAACGCCGTAGCCGACCACCACCAGCCAGTCGCCGCGCGTGTACGCCTTCCAGGCGGGGCGCACCACCAGGCCGAGCAGCACGGCGGCGGTCAGCAGCCGCAGCCAGACCACGGCGGCGGGCGGCAGCACCTCGAACAGGTTCTTGGCCACCCCGGCGCCGGTCTGCACCGAGACGATGCCGATGAGCACCAGCCACACGGGCGGCACCGCATCCGCCGCGGTGCGCAGGGAGAACGGTGCCTTCGGTGTGGTCGGGGTGCCCATGGTCATTCATCCTATGTTTTGTGACTCGCGCTCCGGGCGCCCGCCCTCCCGTGCGGCCGCCGCGCCGTCCGGGGCGCGGGCCGGGAAGACCGCCGCCCACAGCAGCAGGCCCCAGGCCACCAGGGACACCGACGGCTGGAGCAGCGTCATCACCAGCCCGTACACCGTCCGCTCCGCCTGGTCGGTGACGGCCTGCGCCCCGATCCACAGGAACGGCAGCGCCGCCGCCAGCAGGTTCACCGCCAGCGCCGCCCAGACCGCTTTCGAGCGGCCCGGCCGCCGCCACAGCAGCAGCGCCCCGCCGACCACGAGCAGGAGCAGGGGCGGCCCGAGCAGGCGCACGGACATGAACCACGGGACTCCGAGGGCTTCCATGCGGGGACCCTACCGAGAACGCCCCGTGTTCCCCGATTCCAGGGGGAACACGAACGAAGGGAGCGAAACGGTATGACATGCTTCCTGATGGACCGTACCCCGCCCACTGGAGCCTGTTCCCCATGTCCCGATCCCGCCGCAGCGACGCCCCCCGAGCCGCAACGGAACGGTACATACCCCACTGGCCGGTGCTGGCCGGCGCCACCGCCCTGGTCCTCATCGCCGCCATCCTCGGCTACGTGGGCGGACTGTTCGCCTCCGACGGCGCGCGCGCCGAGGAGGGGGTGATCGCCGTCTCGGGCGTCCTGGTCCAGCCCGCGGAGCCGGAGGAGTCCCCCGAGCCCTCTCCGGAGCCCTCCGAGGAGCCCACCCACCCTGCGGGCATCGACCCCGAGACCGTCTACGTCCTCCAGAACGTGCACGGCGGCCGCGTCCTGGACGTCGCCCAGGCCGCCACCGGCAACGGCGCCGCGGTCCACCTGTGGGACCGGCACGACCAGGCCAACCAGCAATGGCGGTTCGCGCCGGTCGAGGGCGGGTTCTACGAGATCACGGGCGTGGGCAGCGGGAAGGTCCTGGAGGTCCCCGCCGACGCGGCCGCCCAGGCCGCGGCCACCCTGCTCACCAGCACCGGGGCGACCAACCAGCACTGGACCGTCGTCGACGCGGGCGGCGGCGTCGTCCGCCTGGTCAACCGGGCCACCGGCCAGGCCCTGGAGGGCCAGGGCGGCGCCCCGGACAACGGGACCCCCGTGGTCCAGGCCCCCGACGGAGGGCACGCCTTCCAGCAGTGGCGGCTCGTCCCCCTGGGCTGAGCACGGCCCCTCCGCCGGTCAGGGCAGCAGCAGCCCGCGCACCGTCTTCCAGCAGGTCTCGTCGGCGGCGTTCAGCAGCCCCAGCACGTCCGGGCCCTGGTCGGGCCGGTAGGGCGTCCCGTCCGGCCGCCGCGACACCCCGCCCGCCTCGGCCAGCAGCAGCGCGCCGGGGGCGTGGTCCCAGGGCAGGGTCCGGTGGAACAGCAGGAAGTCCCGGGAGCCCTCGCACAGCAGCGGGTAGTCGACGGCGGAGCAGTGCGCGCCGCCGTCCACCCCGGCGAACCGCGGCACCGACGCCTCCACGTGCCGCCTGGCCTCCGGGGCCAGGAAGCGGGTGAGCACCGAGCCGCGCAGCCGCCCGGGGTCGGTCGGCGCCGGATCGCGGCGCAGCCGCGTCCCGTCGCGCCAGGCGCCCGCCCCGCGTTCGGCGGCGTAGGCGCGGTCCCACTCGGGCTGCACGATCCACGCCGCGACGGTCTCCCCGGCGTGCACCAGGGCCGCCATCACCCCGTACTCGCGGCGGCCCTCGACGAAGTTGCGGGTCCCGTCCAGCGGGTCCACCAGCCACACCACCGGTTCGGTGCGCAGCGCCTCCACCAGCGAGGGGTCGGCGGCCACCGCCTCCTCGCCCACCACCGGGGCGTCCACCAGCCCCCGCAGCCGGGCCGTGATGACCCGCTCCGCCTCCTGATCGACGACGGTGACCAGCTCGCCGGGGCTCTTCTCCATGACCTCGCCCTCGGACAGCGAGCGGGCCCGGGGCAGGATCACCTCGCGGGCCGCATCGCGCAGGATTCCGGTCACCGCGTCCATGTCGATCATGCCCGCCATCCTAGGACCGGGCCCCGACACGCCTGGTAGCCTGGCCCCGTGTTCCACCCCCGTGCGTAGACCGACACCGGACCGCCGCGCCCTCCGCGCCCGCGGTCCCTCCGGTGTCCACGCACGCCCGCGGCGCCCGCGCGCCGCCGCCCCCTGAGGGAACACACCCATGTCCTCGCCCCACGGGGCCGACTCCTACCGTGCCGTCCTGCGCACGCCCGGAGCGGTCCGCTTCTTCGCGCCCGCCATGCTCGGGCGCCTGTCCTTCGGCCTGCTGGGCCCGGCCCTGATCCTGTCCGTCACCGCCGCGGCCGACTCCTACGCGGTGGTCGGCGCGGCCACCGCCGCCTACGGCGCCGCCGCCACGGCCCTGGCGCCGGCCCGGGCCCGTCTCATCGACCGCCACGGCATGCCGCGCGCCCTGGTCCCGATGGCGGTCCTGGCCGCCGCCGGCCTGCTCGCCCTGGCGTTCCTGACCTGGCGGCCGGGCGCCCCCGCCTGGGCCCTGATCGCCCTGCCCGCGCTCATCGGAGCGGTGATCCCGCCGCTGGGGCCGGTCACCCGCACCCTGTGGAGCCGCCTCTTCCACGACCGCGACGGCCTGCGCCAGCGGGCCTACAGCCTGGACTCGGTCGTGGAGGAGGCGGTCTTCCTCGCCGGTCCGCTGCTGCTGGGCGCGCTGCTGCCGTTCGCGCCGCCCGCGGCCGGCCTGGCCGGGGCCGCCCTCCTGCTGGTGGCCGGGGCCGTCCCGCTGGCGGGCGCGCCCCTGGCCCGGCGGCGGCCGCGGGAGGAGGGGGACCCGGCCCCGGACGGCGGCCCGCCGCCCTGGCGGGCCCTGCTGCCCGTGATGGCGACGGCGGCCGCGCTGGGCCTGACCCTGGGCGCGGCCGGGCTGGTGCACGTCGCCTTCGCCGAGCGCCACGGCGGCGCCGCGCTGCTGGTGTGGTTCGAGGCGGCCCAGACCGCGGGCGGGGTCGTCGGCGGCCTGGCCTACGGGGCCGTGCTGTGGCGGCGGGGGCCGCAGGCCCGTCTCGCCGGACTCGGACTGGGCGTCGGGGCGGCGACGCTCCTGGCCGCGACCGCGTCCGGGCCGCTCACGCTGTGCGCCGTGCTCTTCGCCGCGAGCGTCCTGGCCACCCCGGCGATCACCACCGCCTACCTGGCGGCCGACGCGGCGGCGGGACCGGGGCGGGCGGTCCGGGCGGGCACGTGGGTCAACACCGCCTACAACGCCGGGGCGTCCGCGGGCGGCGCGGCGGCGGGCGTGCTCGTCTCCCTGGTCGCACCCGCCCAGGGCTACCTGGTCGCGGCCCTGCCCCTGGTGGCCGTGCCCCTGCTCGTGGCCGGGGCCGCGGTGCTCACTCCCAGCGGAAGAGGCGGGCGGCCAGCGCCCCGCCGGCGACGGCCCACACCAGGAGGACCGCGAACGAGCCCGCCGAGGGAAGGGAGCCGTCCGCCAGCACCGCCCGCAGCCCCTCGCTCAGAGCGGTGATCGGCAGCGCCGAGGACACCGCCTCCAGCGGGCCGGGGAACGCGCTGACGGGGAAGAGCACCCCGCCCAGCCCCAGCAGCAGGATGTAGACCAGGTTGGCCCCGGCCAGCGTGGCCTCGGCCCGCAGCGTCCCGGCCATCAGCAGCGCCAGCGAGCTGAACGCGGCGGTCGCCAGCAGCACCAGGGCGGCCGCCGCGGCCGCGCCGCCGAACGACACCGCCGGGGTCCAGCCCAGCGCCAGCGCCACGGCGCACAGCACCGCGACCTGGATGACCTGCACGCCCAGCACGGCCAGCGTCTTGGCGGCCAGCAGCCCGAACCGGGACAGCGGGGTGGCGCCCAGCCGCTTGAGCACCCCGTACCGGCGCTCGAACCCGGTGCCGATGGCCAGCCCGGTGAACGACGTCGACATGATCGCCAGCGCCAGGACGCCCGGGGTGAGCGCGTCCACCCGGGGGCCCTCGCCGACGTCCAGGACGGAGGTGAGGCTGAAGCCGACCAGCAGCAGCACGGGGATGACCATGGTCAGCAGGAACTGCTCGCCGTGGCGCAGCATCACCCGCAGTTCCATCCCGGCCTGCGCGGCGACCATCCGCCACATCGGCGCGGCGCCGGGGGCGGGGGCGAACGGGGACGCGGCCCCGTCCGCCGGGCGCGCGGCGCCCGGCGCGGGCGCGGCGGTGCTGGAGATGTGCTCGCTCATGATTCGCGCAGTTCCCTGCCGGTGAGTTCGAGGAAGACGTCTTCGAGGGTACGCCGTCGCACGCGCAGGTCCTCGGCCAGGACGCCGGCGGACGCGCACCAGGCGGTCACCGTGGCGAGGAACTCCGGGCCCAGCGCCCCGGGGTCGTCGGTGCCGATCACGTACTCGCTCCGGCCGCCCGCGCCGCGCGCGGAGGAGATCCGGGTCCCGGCGGGCAGTGCCTCCCGCAGGGCGTCGGCGTCGACGGGGGTGTCGGTGGAGAAGCACACCTCGCGGCGGCCCCCGGCCAGTTCGGCGGGGGTGCCCTCGGCCACGACGGCACCGCGGTCGATGATGACCACGTGGTCGGCGAGGCGCTCGGCCTCCTCCATGTGGTGCGTGGTGAGGATGACGGCCACGCCCGCCTCGCGCAGTTCGGCGACCAGGTCCCAGGTGGCCATCCGCGCCTGGGGGTCCAGCCCCGCGGTGGGCTCGTCGAGGAAGACCAGTTCGGGGCGGCCGACCACGGCGCAGGCCAGCGACAGGCGCTGCTGCTGCCCGCCGGACAGGCGGCGGAACGGGGTGCGCGACACCGAGGTCAGGCCCAGCCGCTCCAGCAGCAGGTCCGGGGACACGGGGGAGGCGTGGAAGGAGGCCATCAGGCGCAGCCACTCGGCCGCGCGGGCCCCGGTGGGCACGCCGCCGGACTGGGGCATGACCCCGACGCGGGGCTTGAGCGCGTCGGCGTCGGAGACCGGGTCCAGGCCCAGCACCCGCACGCTTCCGCCGTCGGCGCGGCGGAAGCCCTCGCAGATCTCGATGGTGCTGGTCTTGCCCGCACCGTTGGGTCCGAGCAGGGCGGTCACCGCGCCCCGGCGCGCCCGGAAGGTGAGGCCGGAGACGGCGGTGGTGGCGCCGTAGCGCTTGACCAGGTCGACGACCTCGACGGCGGCTGTGTCCATGGGCCCAGAGTCTACGTGCGCCCGCGCGAGGCCCTTCACCGCCCCGCGCGCACCGGGGCGGCGGGGCGGCGGCGCGCCCCGCGGGAGGAGCGGAGGGGGTGTCCGCATGATGGGATGGTGGTCTCATTCAGAGAGACGAACGGTCGGAGGTGGGATGACCTGCACTTTTCCCGGGCGGGCCCCGCTGCGGCGAACTCCCAGTTAGGCAAGCCTGACCTTGGTGACGAAGGGCATGAAAGCGGGTTTGCCACGACGGACTGATTTACGCCACACTGATGTTGTCAAAACCAGGAGCAGTCGTCGAGGGGAGGGATCGTCGTGCCCGACGCCGCCAACGTACCCCGCCCCCTGACCGGGCCCGAACGCGGGGCCGAGACCGGCACCCGCGCGCGCGTGGCCCGGCTCATCCTGGAGCAGGGGCCGATCACCGCCTCCGCCCTGGGCGAGCGGCTCGGCCTGACCCCGGCGGCCATCCGCCGCCACCTCGACAACCTGACCGGCGAGGGCATGGTCGAGGCACGCGACGCCCGGCCCCCGGGCGGCCGACGCGGCAGGGGGCGCCCCGCGCGCGTCTTCGCCATCACCGAGGCCGGTCGCGACGCCTTCGTCCACGCCTACGACGACCTCGCCACCAGCGCGCTCCGCTTCCTCGCGGAGACCGCCGGCCCCGAGGCCGTCGGGGAGTTCGCCCGCAGTCAGGTCGCCGACCTGGAGAGGCGCTACGAGCCGCTGCTCGACGCCGTTCCACCCGAACAGCGCGTCCGGCTGCTGGCCGAGGCCCTGTCCAACGACGGCTACGCCGCCACCGCCGGCCGGGCGCCGGCCCCCGGAGGCGGCGACCAGCTGTGCCAGCACCACTGCCCTGTCGCCCACGTCGCAGCCGAGTTCCCGCAACTCTGCGAGGCCGAGATCGAGGCCTTCGCGCGGCTTCTGGGCACCCCGGTGCGCAGGTTGGCCACCATCGCCCACGGCGACGGTGTGTGCACCACGCACGTCACCCCCAGGGGTGACGACGGGGCGGGCGGGGACGACCACGCCCCCGCGCCCACCAGCGCCCGCCGCACGGCGGGCGGAGGATTGCAACACCACTAGGACGTCTGAGTCCAGGAGGAGTCCGCGCATGACGTCTATCGCGCATCCCGAACTCGAAGGGATCGGTAACTATGAGTACGGCTGGGCCGACTCCGACCAGGCCGGTGCCTCGGCCCGCCGCGGTCTGAACGAAGAGGTCGTCCGCGACATCTCCGCCAAGAAGGACGAGCCGGAGTGGATGACCAAACTCCGCCTCAAGTCGCTGAAGCTCTTCGACAAGAAGCCCATGCCCAACTGGGGCGCGGACCTGTCCAAGATCGACTTCGACAACATCAAGTACTTCGTGCGGTCCACGGAGAAGCAGGCCACCTCCTGGGAGGAGCTGCCCGAGGACATCAAGAACACCTACGACAAGCTGGGCATCCCCGAGGCGGAGAAGCAGCGCCTGGTCGCCGGTGTGGCCGCGCAGTACGAGTCCGAGGTCGTCTACCACCAGATCCGCGAGGACCTGGAGGAGCAGGGCGTCATCTTCCTGGACACCGACACCGCTCTCAAGGAGCACCCGGAGCTGTTCCAGGAGTACTTCGGCACGGTGATCCCGGCCGGCGACAACAAGTTCGCCGCGCTCAACACCGCCGTGTGGAGCGGCGGCTCCTTCATCTACGTGCCCAAGAACGTGCACGTGGAGATCCCGCTCCAGGCCTACTTCCGGATCAACACCGAGAACATGGGCCAGTTCGAGCGGACGCTGATCATCGTCGACGAGGGCGCCTACGTCCACTACGTCGAGGGCTGCACCGCGCCGATCTACAAGTCGGACTCGCTGCACTCCGCGGTCGTCGAGATCATCGTCAAGAAGAACGCCCGCTGCCGGTACACGACCATCCAGAACTGGTCGAACAACGTCTTCAACCTGGTCACCAAGCGCGCCATCGCCGAAGAGGGCGCGACCATGGAGTGGATCGACGGCAACATCGGCTCCCAGGTGACCATGAAGTACCCGGCCGTCTACCTGATGGGCGAGCACGCCAAGGGCGAGACCCTGTCCATCGCCTTCGCGGGCGAGGGCCAGCACCAGGACACCGGTTCCAAGATGGTGCACTGCGCGCCCAACACCTCCTCCACCATCATCTCCAAGTCGGTGGCCCGCGGCGGGGGCCGCGCCTCCTACCGGGGCCTGGTGCAGGTGCAGGAGGGCGCCCACAACGCCAAGTCCTCCGTCAAGTGCGACGCGCTGCTGATCGACACCATCAGCCGCTCGGACACCTACCCCTACAACGACCTGCGCGAGGACGACGCCGAGCTCGCGCACGAGGCGACCGTCTCCAAGGTCAGCGAGGACCAGCTCTTCTACCTGATGAGCCGGGGCATGGACGAGGACGAGGCCATGGCCATGATCGTGCGCGGGTTCGTCGAGCCCATCGCGCGCGAGCTGCCCATGGAGTACGCGCTGGAACTGAACCGGCTGATCGAGCTTCAGATGGAAGGAGCGGTTGGTTAAGTTGACCGGCCCGAGCATCGAACCCAAGGCCCACAGCCACGGCCTCGGGGACATCCCGTTCTCCAAGCTCGCGACCCACGGGTCCTTCGACGTGAACGACTTCCCCGTCCCCAACGGCCGCGAGGAGGAGTGGCGGTTCACCCCGCTGCGCCGCCTCAAGGGCCTGCACGACGGCAGCGCCGTCGCCGACGGCACCGACAAGGTCGACATCGACGCCCCCGAGGGCGTCACCGTCGAGACCGTCGGCCGTGACGACGCCCGTCTGGGCACCGCCGGCATGCCGGCCGACCGCGTCATCGCCCAGGCCTACTCGTCCTTCGAGCAGGCCACGGTGGTGACCGTCGCCCGGGGCGCCGCGCTGGAGCGCCCGGTCACGATCAGGCGCGAGGCCCAGGGGGGCACCCGCTACGACCAGTTCGTCATCGACGTCCAGCCGCTGGCCGAGGCGATCGTCGTCCTGGAGCAGACCGGCACCGGCGTGCGCGCCGGCAGCGTGGACGTCCACGTCGGCGAGGGCGCCCGGCTGACCCTGGTCAGCCTCCAGGACTGGGACCGCGACGCCGTCGACGTCACCCAGCACAACGCCCAGGTCGAGAAGGACGCCACGTTCAAGTCGATCGTCGTCACGCTCGGCGGCGACCTGGTCCGGCTCTCCCCGAAGGTGGCCTACAAGGGGCGCGGCGGCAACGCCGAGCTGCACGGCCTGTACTTCACCGGCGACGACCAGCACCACGAGCACCGCTCGCTCATCGACCACAACATCTCCAACACGCGCTCGCGGGTGGAGTACAAGGGTGCGCTGAGCGGCAAGGGCGCCCACGGTGTGTGGATCGGCGACGTCATCATCGGCGAGGGCACCACCGGCACGGACTCCTACGAGCACAACCGCAACCTCCAGCTCACCGACGACACCCGCGTGGACTCGGTACCTAACCTGGAGATCTTCACCGGTGAGGTGGAGGGCGCCGGCCACGCCGCCGCCAGCGGTCGCCTCGACGACATCCACCTGTTCTACCTGCGTTCGCGCGGCATCCCGGAGGACGAGGCGCGCCGCCTGGTCATCCGCGGCTACTTCCTGGAGCTCATCAACCGCATCCCGGTCGAGGAGCTCGCCGAGGAGATCATGGCCAAGGTCGAGCGGAAGCTGGCCGCGCATGAGTGACGCCGGTCGCTGGGTGAAGGTCGCCGAGCTCGCCGAGATCCCCGAGGAGGGGGTCCTCGGGGTCGAGACCGACGACGAGACGCCCATCGCACTGGTCCGGTCCGAGGGCGAGGTGTTCGCGCTGCGGGACGTGTGCTCGCACGCGGAGGTCCGCCTGTCCGAGGGCGAGGTCGAGGACGGCACCATCGAGTGCTGGCTGCACGGCTCCTGCTTCGACCTGCGCTCGGGGGCGCCGATCAACCCGCCCGCCACCCGGCCGGTCCCCACCTACGACGTGAAGATCGACGGCGACGACGTGCTCGTGTCGTTGGACGAGAAGAATTCCTGAGGCTGAAATGACGAAGTTCGAAATCCGCGGTCTGCGCGCCGACGTCCTGATCGGCGAGGACGAGCGCCGAGAGATCCTCAAGGGCGTCGACCTCACCATCAACTCCGGTGAGACCCACGCCATCATGGGCCCCAACGGCTCGGGCAAGTCCACGCTGGCCTACGCCATCGCCGGGCACCCGCGCTACGAGATCACCGACGGCGAGGTCCTCCTCGACGGTGAGAACATCCTCGACATGAGCGTGGACGAGCGCGCCCGCGCCGGCGTCTTCCTGGCCATGCAGTACCCGGTCGAGGTCCCGGGCGTGTCCATGTCCAACTTCCTGCGCAGCTCCGTCACCGCGGTGCGCGGCGAGGCCCCCAAGCTCCGCCAGTTCTCCAAGGAGCTGCAGGGCGCGATGAAGGACCTGTCCATCGACCCGGCGTTCGCCGCCCGCGGCGTCAACGAGGGCTTCTCCGGCGGCGAGAAGAAGCGCCACGAGATCCTCCAGCTGGAGCTGCTCAAGCCGAAGGTCGCGATCCTGGACGAGACCGACTCCGGCCTGGACGTCGACGCGCTCAAGGTCGTCTCCGAGGGCGTCAACCGCGCCAAGGAGAACAACGACCTGGGCGTCATGCTCATCACGCACTACACCCGGATCCTCAACTACGTGAAGCCGGACCACGTCCACGTCTTCGCCAACGGCCGCATCGCCGAGTCCGGCGGCTCCGAGCTGGCCGACACCCTGGAGGCCGAGGGCTACGAGCGTTTCGTGAAGGCGGGCGCATAACCCATGACCACGGTCCGCGAGTTCGGTGGGGCCCCAGGCCCGCTCGACGTCGCGGCGATCCGGAAGGATTTCCCGATCCTGTCCCGGACCGTCCGCGACGGGCGTCCGCTGGTGTACCTGGATTCCGGGGCGACCTCGCAGAAGCCCCGCCAGGTGCTGGACGCCGAACGTGAGTTCTACGAACGCCACAACGCGGCGGTGCACCGCGGTGCGCACCAGCTCGCGGAGGAGGCGACCGACGCCTACGAGGCGGCGCGGGAGACCATCGCCCGCTTCATCGGCGCCGACGCCGGAGAGGTGGTGTTCACCAAGAACGCCACCGAGGCGGTCAACCTCGTCGCGTACGCGATGGGCAACGCCGCCACGGCGGACGAGGGCCTGCGCCGCTTCCAGGTGGGGCCCGGCGACGAGATCGTCGTGACCGAGATGGAGCACCACGCCAACCTGGTGCCCTGGCAGGAGCTGTGCCGTCGCACCGGGGCCACCCTCCGGTGGTTCCCGGTGACGGACCAGGGCCGGCTGGACCTCTCGGACCTCGACACCCTCGTCGGCGAGCGCACCAGGGTGGTCGCCTTCACGCACCAGTCCAACGTGCTGGGCACCGTCAACCCGGTGGCCGACATCGTCGCCCGGGCCCGCGAGGTGGGGGCCCTGACGGTGCTGGACGCCTGCCAGTCGGTGCCGCACATGCCGGTGGACGTGGCGGAGCTGGGTGTGGACTTCCTGGCCTTCTCCGGGCACAAGATGCTCGGGCCCAACGGCATCGGCGTCCTGTGGGGGCGCCGGGAGCTGCTGGAGGCCATGCCGCCGTTCATCACCGGCGGGTCCATGATCGGCGTGGTCCACATGGAGTACTCCACCTGGGCCGAGCCGCCGCAGCGGTTCGAGGCCGGGGTGCCGATGGCGCCGCAGGCGGTGGCCCTGGCCGCGGCCTGCGACTACCTGTCGGCCGTGGGCATGGACCGCATCGCCGCCCACGAGCACACGCTGGTGGAGTACGCGCTCAAGGCGCTCTCCGACGTCGAGGGGCTGCGCCTCATCGGCCCCGCGGACGCCGTGGACCGCGGCGGCGCGGTGTCCTTCGAGGTGGAGGGCATCCACCCGCACGACCTCGGGCAGGTGCTCGACGACCGCGGGGTGGAGGTCCGGGTGGGGCACCACTGCGCCTGGCCGCTGCACCGCGCCCTGGGCGTGCACTCCACCACGCGCGCGTCGTTCTACCTCTACAACACCACGGAGGACGTGGACGCTCTCGTGGCGGCCGTCAGGGCCGCGCAGGAGTTCTTCGGAACCCGGGGCTAGGGCCCGCGTCCCGCGGACGGGTCCGGGCCCCGCAGACCCCGGACCCGCCCGCGACGGAACGCAGGGCGGAAGAACGACGAGGAAGACCCGCACATGCAGCTGGACGCGATGTACCAGGAGATCATCCTGGACCACTACCGGAACCCGCACCACAAGGGGCTGCGGGATCCGCACAACGCCGAGGCGCACCACATCAACCCCACCTGCGGGGACGAGGTGACGCTCCGGGTGGCGCTGACCCCGGCGCAGGGGGACGGAACGCTGGACGACCGGGCACTGGTCAGCGACGTCTCCTACGAGGGCATGGGCTGCTCGATCAGCCAGGCCAGCACGTCGGTGCTGACCGACCTGCTGATCGGGCGCACGGTGGCCGAGGGGATGCGGACCCTGGAGGCCTTCAACGAGCTCATGCACTCCAAGGGCAAGGGCGAACCCGACGAGGAGGTCCTGGAGGACGCGGTCGCGTTCGCCGGGGTGTCCAAGTACCCGGCCCGGATCAAGTGCGCCCTCCTCGGATGGATGGCGTGGAAGGACGCGGTAGCGCAGTCCCTGGAGAAGGAAGGCGTCTGATGTCAGCGAGCGAGAACGAGACCACGACGACCGAGGCCGCACCGGCCGAGGTCCCGCTGTCCCCCGAGGCCGAGGCGCTCGTCGAGGAGATCGGTGAGGCCCTCAAGGACGTCATCGACCCCGAGCTCGGCGTCAACGTCGTCGACCTGGGGCTGCTGTACGGGGTGAACGCCGACGACTCGGTGATCACCCTGGACATGACCCTCACCAGCGCCGCCTGCCCGCTCACGGACGTGATCGAGGACCAGGCCACCAGCGCGCTGGAGGAGTTCGAGCGCGAGGTCAAGATCAACTGGGTCTGGATGCCGCCGTGGGGTCCGGACAAGATCACGGACGACGGGCGGGACCAGCTGCGCATGCTGGGCTTCAACGTCTGATCCGTCCGACGGCCGAACGGGCCGGGCACCCCTCGCGGGGTGCCCGGCCCGTCGCCGTGTCAGCGCGCCTTCTGGGTGACGGCCACACAGGCCAGGACCACGAGGACGGTGGGCAGGGCGCCGGCGCCGGGCCGCTCGCCCAGGAGCAGCACCGCCCAGGTCAGGGTGAGCAGGGGCTGGACCAGCTGGATCTGTCCGGCCCGCGCGACGCCGATCAGGCCCATGCCCCGGTACCACGGGACGAACCCGCCGAACTGGCTGACCAGCGAGAGGTAGACCAGCCCGGCCACCGCCGAGGGGGTCGGCGCGGCCGGCTCCAGGACCAGGGCGGCTGCGGTGGCGGGCAGGCTGAGGGGCAGGGTGAGCACCAGGCCCCAGGCGATCACCCGCCAGCCGGGCATCGAGGCCGCCAGGCGGCCGCCTTCGGCGTACCCGTAGGCGCAGGCGAGCAGGGCGCCCGCCAGGAACAGGTCCCCGAGGCCGGGGGAGCCCCCGGTGCGGGCGAGGGTGAACCCGGCCACGGCCGCGGCGCCGATCCCGGCGGCGATCCAGAACGCGGGGGAGTGGCGGGTGCCGCCCAGGAGGGTGGCCAGGACGGCGGTGGTCACCGGGAGCAGGCCGACGACCACGGCGGCGTCGCCCGCGCCCGTGCTCCCCAGCGCCAGTGAGGTCAGCAGCGGGAAGCCCACCACGCAGCCCGCGCCGACCGCCGCCAGGGCGGGCAGCTGCGCGCGGGTGGGCAGCGGCGCGCGGACGGCGGCCAGGCATCCGGCCGCGATCAGCCCGGCGACCGAGGCCCGCAGCACGGCGGTGGTCCACGGGCCGAAGCCCTCCAGAGCCAGGGCGGTGGAGGGGAGGGTGAAGGAGAAGGCGACCACTCCGAGGAGGGCCAGGACGGCGCCGTGCGGAACCGCTACCGAAGAACGGGTGGTAGCGCTATCGTGTGCTTTCATGAACAAGGGTAGCAATGGCCGGGATCTGGCCGAGACCCTGCGTCGGGAGTTCGAGCGCTACGCTCCCGGGGAACGGCTGCCCGCCAGCCGGACCCTGGTGGAGCGGCACGGGGTGGGGCCCGTGACCCTCTCCCGGGCGATGGCCCGCCTGGTCGCCGAGGGGCTCGTGGTCACCCGCCCCGGCGCGGGCTCCTTCCGGGCCGGCGAGCCCGTGCGCCGGCCCGTGCGGGACACCTCCTGGCAGGAGGTCGCCCTGGACGCGGTGCCCGAGGCGGGCGGGGTCCCGCGCGGCCCGGACGACTCCGGGTTCCTCGCCACCCTCGCCCCCGCCCCGGCCGGGGTCGTCCCGCTGAACGGCGGCTACCCGCACGCCTCGCTGCGGCCGGACCGGGAGCTGGCCGCCGCCGCGGCCCGGGCCGCCCGCCGCCCCGGCGTGTGGGGGAGCCCGCCGCTGGAGGGGGTGGCGGAGCTGCGCGACTGGTTCGCCCGGGAGATCGACGGGACCTCGCTGGACGCCTCGCACGTGCTGGTCACGGCGGGCGGGCAGAGCGCCCTGTCCACCGCGCTGCGGGCGCTGGCCCGGCCCGGGGCGCCGGTCCTGGTGGAGTCGCCGACCTACCCGGGCCTGCTGGCCATCGCCCGGTCCCTGGGCATGCGCCCGGTGCCGGTCCCGGTGGACCGGGACGGGGTGCGGGTGGAACTGCTGGTCGAGGCGTTCGCCGCCACCGGTGCCCGGGTGCTGGTGTGCCAGCCCCTGTTCCACAACCCGACAGGGGCGGTGCTGGCGCCCGAGCGCCGCGCCGGGGTGCTGCGCGCCGCCCGGGAGGCGGGCGCGTTCGTGGTGGAGGACGACTACGCCCGGCGGCTGGCGCACACCGACGCCCCGCCCCTGCCGCCGCCCCTGATCGCCGACGACCGGCACGGGACGGTGGTGCACGTCCACTCGCTGACCAAGGCGTCCTCGCCCGGGCTGCGGGTGGGAGCCCTGGCGGCGCGCGGGCCGGTGCTGCGCCGGCTGCGCGCCGTCCAGGTGGTGGAGTCCCTCTTCGTCCCCCGGGTCCTCCAGGAGACGGCCCTGGAACTGGTGGGCTCCCCGGCCTGGGGGCGGCACCTGCGGGCGCTGGCCGAGGGGCTGACCCGGCGGCGCACGGCGGTGGCGGCCGCCCTGCTGGAGCGGGCACCGGCCGTGGAGCAGGAGTTCCGGCCGGGCGGCTACCAGGTGTGGGCGCGCCTGCCCGACGGCACCGACGAGGACGCCGTCGCGGAGGCCGCGCAGCGGACCGGGGTGAAGGCGGCGTCCGGCAGGCCGTTCTTCCCCGGGGAGCCGCCCGCGCCGTACCTGCGCCTGGCCTACGCCGGCACCTCGGGGCCGGAAGAGGCCGCCGAGGGGGCGGTCCGGCTGGCGGCGGCCCTGGACACCGCCCGGGGCCCGGCCTAGAAGGGGCGGCGGGCGCCGGCCGGGTCAGCCAGGGCGTGCACCTCGGCGGCGACCTCCTCGGGGCCCTCGACGGTGCGGCCGAAGGGCAGCCGGACGTCGTGGTCGCCGTCGGGGCCCTCGAAGCGCAGGGTCAGGCCGTAGCGGTCCACGCCCAGGGGGCGGGGCGGGACCGGGGGGACGTCCCCGGGGCAGACCTCGGCCAGCGCGGCGAGCAGGTCCGGGTGGTCCTCCTCCAGGTGGCGCAGCCAGGGGCCCTCCCAGCGGCCCAGCGGGTCCGGCCGGGCCCGGAGGAACTCGTCGTTGCCGAGCAGGTGGCAGCCCTCGGCGTCGGAGTGCACCACCAGGTAGGGGTCCATGGCGACCATGGTGCGGCCGTGGCCGATGTCGAGCAGGCGCTCGTCGGGGTCGTCGCGGATCAGCCGCAGGGCCCGCATGCGCGCCGTCGCCTCGTCCAGCGCGGTGAGGGTGCCGCTGATCCACAGCAGCGAGCGCGTGGGGTCGCGCAGCGCCACCGCGCTGGTGTCCGTGAACTCGACGGTGGCCGCGGTGCGCCCGCGGGACATCTCGTCCAGCAGGTGGTGGCGGTCGGGGAGTAGCAGGCTCACCGTGCCGCCGGGGTGTACGTGGCAGGCCGGGTCGACGAGGTGGAGGGTGCCGCTCTGGGTCGTGACGGTGGCCGGATTGGGCCGGGCCAGGACCGCTCTGGCGCGTTCGGCCGGGGAGGGGGCCGGGTGCCGGGAAGTATGCAGGGGAACCACCTCAACTAGGCTTAGGTAAGGCTAACCTACAAGAACGGTGAGGCGGGAGGAAAGTCCCGGAGGGTAAAAAACCAGGCCCCCGGTCGGGTGACCGGGGGCCTGGGCGGTGGTTCTAGTGGGCGGCGAACAGGCCGGCGCGCAGCTCGCCCGCGATGTCGTTGTCGCCCCGCCGGGTGAGCAGCTCCACCAGGGACTGCGGATCGGTCGGGGCCCGCTCGTCGCTGTCGGTGATCCGGCGGGAGAGGATCTTGAGCGCCTCCTCGGTGGAGGACGGCGCCGTGTAGCCGCTCAGGTGCAGCGCCCGCGCGGTCGGCGAGTAGTTGCTCAGGTCGGTCGCCGGCAGTTTGCGCGCGTCCAGCCGGTCGCCCGACACGGTGATGAAGACGCGGTCGCCGGGCTGGGCGGCCTGGCGGCGCAGCAGCGGCCGCAGCGAGTCGAACGCGGGCTGGTCGCGCCAGACCAGGACCAGCAGGTCCGCGCCGGGCGCGGTGAGGCACAGGAGCCGTCCCGGCTGCAGGCCCAGGTGGGTGGCGTACCCGGCGGGCACCGCCACCGGGGCGCCGTTGAGGTGGTCGGCGGTGATGTCGATGCGGTGCCACCACCGGCCGTCGGGCGCCCGGAAGCAGCGGGCCGCCATGGCCGGGCCGCCCGGGACCGGCCGCGCCGGGGCGACGGGCGGTGCCATCGGGGCCGGGGCGGGCGGCGGCTGCTCCGGCGGCGCCGGCATCCGCAGGCCCGCGGGGGCCGCGAACGGGGCGGGCGCGGGGCGTACGGGCTCCGGGGCCGGGCCCGGGCCGTCGGGGCGGCGGCGGATCGGCAGCCCGTTCTCCGTGGTGGCCCCCGAGTCGTCCGCGGTGTGCCCGGGCTGGCCGCCGGGCGCCTCCATCGGGACCGACGGGTCCACGAGCACGCGCCCGTCCTGCAGGCTCACCCCGGGGGTGCTGAGCAGCCAGGCGCGCAGCTCCTGCTGGCGGATGCCGATCCGGCCCAGCCGGATGCCCGCCTCGGTCAGGCCCGGCCCGTCGGCCAGCAGCTCGCGGGTCTGCCAGCGCAGCCGGCCCGGGTCGTCGGCGATGAGCCAGCCGTTGTGCATGCGCCGGTCGGTGAACAGGGTGATGACCACCCGCCACAGCGGCGTGCTCAGGGTGGGCACCTCCACCGGGTGGTCGGGGTGGGCGTTGATCAGCCGGTCGATCGTGGTGGCCGTGCCCAGCTGCTCCGACAGGTCCCGCAGGTGCTTGGTGATGGGTGCGCCCTCGGGCGAGTTCAGCCAGCGCAGCAGCCGCTCCTCGACCTTGCGCTGGGCGGCGCGGATGTCGGTGACGTCCACGGCGATCTGCTCCGACAGCACCCGGATGCTGATGGGGTCGGTGGCGAACAGGCGCTCGGCGGCCACCGTCCGCTCCAGGTCGGGCCAAGAGCGGAACATCTCCTCGACCATGTCCACCAGGGGGTGCTCGCCCAGGGCCGGGGCGGCCGGGCGCTCCTCCTGCTCGGGGCGGTGCTTGGGCGGCCCGAAGCTGGGTCTGCGCAGGGTCCGCCCGGGACCCAGCAGCGAACTGCGGAACTGCGAGCGCAGATCGCCCACGCCGTTCCCGGCCGAGACCTCGGCCTCCAGCGCCGCCCCCGGGATCATCGCGGCGGAGCTCACCATGGCCATCGGCACCGGTTCGTGCCCGCCGACGGCGACCGGCAGGGGGACCTCCTGGTGCTCCTCGTCGCGCTGGGCGCGCAGCGCCCGCAGCGTGCGGATGGCCCGGGTGGCCGGGGTCTGCGGCGGAGTCGGGTCGCCTCCGGCGCCCCCGGAGGCCGAGGCCTGGTCGGAGCCGGTGGCGGTGGTCAAGTAGTCCAGGGCGCTGCGCACGTGCTCGGGCGCGGTGTCGGGCAGCCAGTGCGCGATGGTGCGCACCGCCTCCAGCATCAGCGCGGGCGAGGGGGCGGGGCCGCCGGGCAGGTCGCCGCAGGGCTGCAGGGCCCGCCAGGCCACGGTGCTCACCACGTCCATCACGCGGCAGTCGCCCAGGGGCCAGGAGCCGATCTCCTGGGGAGGGCTGGAGATGAGGTGGTCCCAGTCGCCGGCCGTCGACAGCACGACGCTGCGCACCGGCTCGGCGAGGTCCTCGCAGTGCACTTCCTGGGAGCGCAGGTTCGGCAGGAACTCGGCCAGGGGCACGTGCGCCCACTGCTCCACGGCCAGGCGCGCGATCCCGTGCGCCAGCCAGGGCGGACCGGCGATCTCCAGGACCCTGGCGACCGGCAGCGAGTGCCACCAGCCGTCGATCAACCGGTCATGGTGGAGTAGTGGAGCCACGTCCGGCGACCTCGACCACCGCAGCGCGGGTGCGAGGTCGACGAGGCAGATCGGAGAGACGGCGTTCATCCGCTGGGGACCTCGACCTCCTGGTGTCTGCACGTGAATTGGGGAGGAACCGCACGGGCCTTCGGTTCGATGCACCACAGTACGCGCCCTTCACCCGCTGGGGGGACCCGTCCGGAGGACGGGCGGGGATGCCAGGGGTGGGCACGGCGGCCGGGGGACAGGGGTGCCGTGAGCACTTCTCGGAGATCGTACGTCCCTTGACGCCACATGGGTACCCCCAGGCCGTCCCGGTCCGGGCGGAGGGCGCCCCGGCGGCGGGCCGACCGTCTCCCCGGTACGGGAACGGCGGTACATGCGGCTGCAAGAATATGTGATCCACCTCATAAAGGACATTCGGCTCTTCCGCCGGTGTGCGGCCGTTGTTGTTCACGGAGCCTTCACGCCTGCTCCCCGTTCCCGCAACGGGGGAGGACTACCGGAGACGGAGGATGCAGGCGCGCCCCACCAGCGCGTTCGGTGACCGGCACGCCTTCGTCGGTCCCGGGTATGCTGGATGGGCACTGTCCTCGCCCGAACGACCTTCGAGCCGGGTGGCCGCCCCGCGGCCGCAGGGGTCGACGGTGTTTCGGAGACGGGGGGCGACCCACCGCGACCCGTACCAGGATTCCGTACCCGCGCACCCTACGGCGCCCAGTCGGCGTGGGACGGTCGAGCCGGATGATTGGTTGACGTGACAGACCTTGAGATGAATCCCCCCGTGACCGCTCCCGCGCGCAGACCGGAGCCCATCCGGTCCTATGTGGCGATCGGTGACAGCATCACCGAGGGGATGGAGGACGACAGCGGTCCCGGCGGCCAGTACCGCGGTTTCGCGGACCGGCTCGCCGAGCACCTGGGCCAGGTGACCGCGGACTTCCGCTACGCCAACCTGGGTGTGCGCGGCCGCCGTATGAAGCACATCTTCGGCGAGCAGCTCGACCGGACCCTGGAGTGGAAGCCCGACCTGGTCACCGTGCTGGCGGGCGGCAACGACGTGCTGCGCCCGGGCACCCACCTGGACGACCTGGCCGAGGAGTTCGAGCGGGGCATCCGCCGCCTGCGCGACGCGGGCATCCGCACCGTGATCCTGTCCGGTCACGACACCGGGTGGATCCCCGTGCTGCGCTACTACCGCGGCCGCATCGCCGTGTTCAGCATGCACATGCGCGCGATCGCCGAGCGCACCGGGACCGAGATCGTCGACATGTGGGCGCTCAACGCCCTCACCGACCCCCGGGCCTGGAGCGAGGACCGGCTCCACCTCAACGGCACCGGCCACCAGATCGTCGCGGCCCGCATCGCCGACCTGCTGGGCTTCCCGATGGGGCCGCGCGAGTCGTGGACCGACCCCTGGACCACCCCGCCCCGGCAGCTGCCCGCCATCCTGCGCCGCCGGGAGAACCGCCGCTGGGCCCGCCAGTACCTGGTGCCGTGGCTGCGCCGCCGGGCCATGGGCCGCTCCTCGGGCGACGGCCTGCTGCCCAAGCGCCCCGAGCTGGACTACCTCAACGACGAGGCGTCCCGCGAGCGCATCGCCCGCGCCATCGCCGAGGGCCGCTCCCCGCTGCCCCAGGTGGAGGAGGCCTCCGAGCAGCCGACCAACAGCCCCTCCGGCGTCAAGGGCCCCGAGCCCCTGCGCTGAACCCGGCCGTACACGCCCCGCCCCGGACCCCGGCGCGGGGCGCCGCCGTCCCCGGGCCCGTCCGCGCCCCTGCCCCCGTCTTCGGGCGGACCGGCGGGGTTCCGGAGGCCCGGAGGAGACGGTCGGGAGGAAGGGCCGCGGCCGCGGGCCGTCCGTCGAGGACACCGACGCGGGACCGAAGGGCCCTGCCTCTGAAGGGCGCCGGGTGAGGCGGCGGTGCTTCGGACACCGGGCCCGCGGGTCCGAAGGGAGACGGCCTAGCTGCGGGAGAGGGACTGGATGAGGTCGCTGATGTGGACCACGCCCAGGCACTGCCCGTAGGTGTTGACCACCACGAGGTCGTCGTAGACGCGTTCGGTGTCCTGGCCGGCGACGCGCAGCGCGGCGATCGCCGACATCCACGCCGGGACCGTGCGCGGCGACTCCGCCAGCCGGATCGCGGGGCGCTTGGCGTGCAGGGCGTGCCCGTAGCGCCCGGTCACCGACAGCAGGAACCGGGTCCGGTCGATCACGCCCACCGGCCGCTCCCGGTGGTCGATGAGGATCGCGCTGTTGAGGGCCTTGTCGTCGGTGAAGGCCTCAAGGATCTGCTCGGCCGTGGTGTCGGCGTCGAACCCCACCGGCGGGACCATGAACTCGGTGACCCGCGGGCCCTCGTCCCCCGCCCGCTCCTGCCCGGCGGTCGGCTCCGGCACCGGGGTCACCCGCTCCCCGGGCCGCCAGGCGGCGTCGGCGAAGAACGGGCCGGTGCCCACCTTCACGCCGCAGCGGCGCAGCCGCACCACGTCCTCGGCGGTGTCCACCCCCGCGGCCATGGCGTACACCCCGCTGCCGCGGCCGATCCGGGCCAGGCCCTCCACCACGGTGGCGTGCCGCTGGTCGGCCGCCACACCCGAGACCACGCCCGGGTCGATCCGCATCAGGAACGGCGCCGCCTCGACGACCAGGTCCGGGCGCACCATCGCGGTGCCGAAACCGCACCGGAAGCCCGCGCTGCGCAGCCGCGCCACCCCCGAAACGACGATCTTGCGGGGCAGGTCGGCCAGCTCGGCCCCGAGCATGAACGTGATGTCGCGGGGCCGCCGCCCGGCCCGGCGCAGCAGGCTGTCCACCAGGTCGACGAACCCGTTGCGGGCCATCAGGGTCCGCGCGGGCAGCGGCAGCACCAGCGGGAGCAGGCTCTCGGTCCCGGCGGACTCGCGCACCAGGGACAGCAGCCACTCCGCGATGGCCTCCATCTCCTCCGGAGGCATCTCCAACGGGCCGGCCCCGGTTCCGGCGGGGGCGGGGGAGATGATCTCGACGGCCACGATGGCGCCCGAGTCCAGGTCGACGATCGGCTGGAAGCCGAACGGCGTCCGGTCCGGACGGGGAGCCGGTCCGGCCGTCCGGGGAGCTGTCACCGTGGGGGCCCGGTGCGAGTGCGCTGTGGTCACCTCTCCATGGTGACGATACGCCCTGCGTACCTGAAGGCGTTTTCGCGGCTGTTCAGCTCACCTTCACGGGCCGTTGGTCGGGTCCTCCCCCGACAAGGAGAAGGGCCCCGCCGGCAGGCGGGGCCCCGTGCGTCCGCGGACGCGGTGTCACCGGGTCAGGCCCGGCGGAACACCAGCGCGACGTTGTGGCCGCCGAACCCGAAGGACTCGTTGATCGCGGCGACATCGCCGGAGGGCATGTCCCGGGGCTTGTCGCGGACGATGTCCACCGCCACCTCCGGGTCCAGCTCCTGGATGTTGATGGTCGGCGGGATGCGCCCGTCGTGCAGCGCCAGGATCGTGGCGATCGACTCCACCGCGCCCGCGCCGCCCAGCAGGTGGCCGGTCATGGACTTGGTGGAGGTCACCGCGACCCGGTCGGCGGCCGCACCCAGCGCGGCGCGGATGGCGCGGGTCTCGCCCACGTCGCCCGCCGGGGTGGAGGTGGCGTGCGCGTTGACGTGCACGATGTCCTCGGGCGCCAGGTCGGCGTCGGCCAGCGCCTGGGTGATGGCGCGGGACTGGCCGGCGCCCTCCGGGTCGGGCTGGACGATGTCGTAGGCGTCGTTGGTGTAGCCGACACCGGAGGCGTGCGCGTACACGCGGGCGCCGCGCTTGGCGGCGTGCTCGGCCGACTCCAGGATGACGATGCCCGCGCCCTCGCCCATGACGAAGCCGTCGCGGTCCTTGTCCCAGGGGCGCGACGCCGTCTGCGGGTCGTCGTTGCGGGTGGACAGGGCGCGCATCGACGCGAACGAGGCGATGTTGAGCGGGTGGATCGCGGCCTCGGTGCCGCCCGCGATGACGATGTCGGCGCGGCCGGCGCGGATCATGTCGACACCGTTGGCGATCGCCTCGGCGCTGGAGGCGCAGGCGCTGACCGGGACGTGCGAGCCGGCGCGGGCGGTGTACTCCAGGCTGATGGCGGCGGCCGGGCTGTTGGGCATGAGCATGGGCACGGTGAACGGGGAGACCCGCCGCCAGCCCTTCTCACGGAAGGTGTCGTACTGCTCCAGGATGGTCAGGATGCCGCCGATGCCGCTGGAGACCACCACGCCCAGGCGCAGCGGGTCCACCTCCGGGGAGCCGGCGTCGGCCCAGGCCTCGCCGGCGGCGATGAGCGCGAACTGCTGTGTGCGGTCCAGCCGGCGCAGCCGGGGCTTGGGGAGTTTCTCCGAGGGTTCCTGCGCGATGCGCCCGGCGAAGTGCACCGGGAGGCTCTCGTGCCACTCCTCGGGCAGCGTGCTGATGCCGGAACGGCCGTCGAGGAGCGCGGACCATGTGGTCGCGACGTCCCCCCCGAGCGGGGTGGTGGCGCCGAGGCCGGTGACGACGACATCGGTCTTTGCCATGATCCGATCGCCCTTCGTGGGTCGGTCCCGGCTGCGGGGCCGGGCGTGGCGGATGACTGGGGTGGTCCGGCGGAGTGGGCCGGTCGGGTCGCCGGGCCGGGTCATCGGTCCCCGGCGACCCGGACGATCACTTCTGGATGAAGGTGACGACGTCCTGGACCGTCTTGAGGTCCTTGAGCTGCTCGTCGGGGATCTCCACGCCGAACTTGTCCTGGGCGGCGACGGCGATCTCCACCATGGACAGCGAGTCGATGTCGAGGTCGTCCACGAAGCTCTTCTCCGGGGTGACCTCGGAGGGGTCGGTGCCGACGATCTCCTCGATGATCTCGCCGAGGCCTTCCAGGATCTCCTGCTCGCTGAAAGTCTTCTGCTCGCTGGAAGCCATGTTCTTCTCCTTGCGTGTGTTCTGTGAACGGGGATGCGGTCCGGATCTTCGGCCGCGTGCCTCAGGGGATGCGGATCACCTGTGCGGCATAGACCAGCCCCGCGCCGAAGCCCAGGGTGAGGACGGTGCTCCCCGACGGGAGCTCCCCGCGTCCGATCATGCGCGACAGCGCGAGCGGGACGGACGCGGAGGAGGTGTTGCCAGCGGTGACGATATCGCGGGCCACGAGTGCCTGGGGCGCGCCCAGCTTCTTGGCGATCGACTCGACGATCCGCAGGTTGGCCTGGTGCGGGACGAAGGCGGTGAGCTCCTCGGGGGCCACCCCGGCGCGCTCCAGCGCCTCCAGCGCGGTCTTGTAGAGCTCGGTGGTGGTCCAGCGGAAGACCGCCTGGCCCTCCTGCCAGAGGTACTTGTGTTCGCGCAGGTGGATCTTGTCGGCGCGCTCGCCGGAGGAGCCCCACACCACCGGGCCGATGGCGTTGTCCTCCGAGGCGGAGACCACGGCCGCGCCGGCGCCGTCGGCGAAGATCACACAGGTGGAGCGGTCCTCCCAGTCCACCCAGTCGGAGAGCTTCTCCGACCCGATGACCAGGACGTTGCGGGAGCTGCCGCCGCGCACCATGTCGGCGGCCACGCCCAGGGCGTAGCAGAACCCGGCGCAGGCGGCGTTGAGGTCGAACGCGCCGGGGGCGACGATGCCCAGCCGGGCGGCGACGGTCGCCGCGGTGTTGGGGATCTGGTCCTGCGGGGTGCAGGTGGCCACGATCACCAGGTCGATGTCCTCCGGGGACAGCCCGCCGGCGGCCAGGGCCTTGCCGCCCGCGGCCACGGCCATGCTCGCCACGGTGTCCTCGGGCCCGGCGATGCGCCGCTCCTTGATGCCGACGCGGCTCTGGATCCACTCGTCGCTGGTGTCGACCCGTTTCTCCAGGTCGGCGTTGGTGACCACCTGGGCCGGCTGGTACTCGCCGAAGGAGCGGATGGCCGCGCCGCCGGGGATGCTCGGGGTGGGGAACATGGGTCAGCCTTCCTGGTCGGTGCCCGCGGCGGAGGTCCCCGCGTGCTCCTTGATGAGGACGCCCGCGCGCTCGATGTCCTCGGGCGTCTTCACCGCGAGGAGGTCGACGCCGCGCAGGGCGCGCTTGGCCAGACCGGTGAGCGTGCCCGCGGGGGTCAGCTCGATGAGGGCGGTGACGCCCAGATCCGCCAGGGTCCGCGTGCAGGCGTCCCAGCGCACGGGGGAGGAGATCTGGGTGACCAGCCGGTCCAGGTACTCCTTGCCGCCCTCGACCACCGCGCCGTCGGCGTTGGACAGGATCGGCACCACCGGGTCGGAGGGCGACAGCAGGCCCGCGGCCGCGCGCACCCGCTCCACGGCCGGGGCCATGTGCTCGGTGTGGAAGGCGCCCGCCACCGACAGGGGGCGCAGCCGCGCCTTCTCCGGCGGGTTCTCGGCGAAGGCCGCCAGCTGCGAGGTGGTGCCCGCGGCGACGATCTGGCCCGAGCCGTTGTCGTTGGCCGGGGTGAGCCCCGCGGCGGCGATGGCCGCCAGCACCTGCTCGCGGTCACCGCCCAGGACGGCGGTCATACCGGTCTCGGTGCGGGCGGCGGCGTCGGCCATGCCGCGGCCGCGCTCGGCGACCAGGGACAGGGCGTCCTTGGGGGAGAGCACACCGGCCACCGCGGCGGCGGTGAACTCGCCGACGCTGTGGCCGGCGACGGCGTCCACCAGGGAGGCCTCCGCCGGCAGGGCGGGGGAGGGCGAGGTCAGCGGGCTCAGGACCGCCGACGCCGCGACCAGGCCCGCGGCGACCAGCAGCGGCTGGGCGACGGCCGTGTCGCGGATCTCGTCGGCGTCCGCGGTGGTGCCGTAGCGCACCAGGTCGAGCCCGACGACCTCCGACCACGCGGAGAGCTGGTCGGCGACGCCGGGCAGCTCGAGCCACGGGGAGAGGAATCCGGGAACCTGGGCACCTTGGCCGGGAGCAACGATTACAAGCACGACATCCACCTTGCCCTGTAGGAGATCACCGGTTGGAGGGGGAGGCACACGAAGTTCCCTCGGGGGTGCTTGTGGGAACCCCACAAACCCGTGTTCGACGTGTGTCCACAAGCCCGCAGGCCGGTGAGAGGGGTCACCCTCCGACCGTACATCCCCGCAGCCCGGGGGCTCTCCCGCCGCGGTCCGGAGGGCTTCAGCCCCGGAGCGCCGGGGTGGACCGCAGCCCCCGGGGGCGGGGGATGCGAACCTAGAGGGGTGAACACCGATGAGAACGCCGGGACCGACGAGCAGGAGCGCGTCCGCGCCGAAACGGTCCGCCGCCTGGAGCGCTCCATGGGCGCCCTGGGCACCGCCGCCGTCGCCCGCATGGAGGAACGCCTCGGCTGGTTCCGCCGGATGTCGGCCCAGGACCGGTCCTGGGTGGGCCTGGTCGCCCAGTCCGGCGTGGCGGCGTTCGTCGACTGGTTCCGCAACCCCAGGCGCGGGCGCCCCGCCATCACCGTCGAGGTCTTCGGCACCGCTCCGCGGGAGCTGACCCGGTCGGTGTCCCTGCAGCAGACCGTCGACATGATCCGCGTCGTCATCGACGTCGTCGAGGGCCAGGTCGACGAGCTGGCCGCGCCCGGCGGCGCCCAGCAGCTGCGCGAGGCCGTGCTGCGCTACACGCGCGAGGTGGCGTTCAGCTCCGCCAAGGTCTACGCCCGCGCCGCCGAGGCCCGCGGGGCGTGGGACGCCCGGCTGGAGGCGCTCATCGTCGACGCCCTGCTGCACGGCGACCGGGAGGACGGGCTCCAGACCTGGGGGTCGGCGCTGGGCTGGTCGCTCACGCCGGTGATCACGGTGGCCGGGGAGATCGCCGAGGGCGACGACGCGACCAAGGTCCTGGACGACCTGCGCGCCGCCGCGCGCCGCCTGGGGCACGACGTCCTGGCCGGCACGCAGGGCCGCCGCGTGGTCGTGGTGGTGGGCGTGGGGGAGCGCTACCCGGCCGAGGACCTGCCCGGCGCCGCCGCCGAGCCGCTGACCGGGCTGTTCGGCCCGGGGCCGGTGGTGGTCGGCCCGGTCGTACCCGACCTGCGCTCGGCCGGGGCGTCGGCGCGGGCCGCCGTCAGCGGGCTGCGGGCCGCGGTGGCCTGGCCGGACGCGCCGCGCCCGGTGTCGGCCGCCGACCTGCTGCCCGAACGGGCGTTCCAGGGGGACGCCGAGGCGCGCGCCCAGCTGGTCCGGGAGGTGTACCTGCCGCTGGCCGGGGCCGGGTCACCGCTGCTGGACACCCTGTCGGTGTACCTGGAGCACGCGTCGTCGCTGGAGGCCACGGCCCGCATGCTGTTCGTCCACCCCAACACGGTGCGCTACAGGCTCAGCCGGATCGCCGAGCTGACCGGGCACACGCCCTCCGACGGGCGGGGCTCGTTCGTGCTGCGGGTCGCCGTCGCGCTGGGACGACTCTCCGAGGCCGCCGACGGTTGACATGGGATGTGTCATTCATCCCTGATCGGCCGCGACCCTGTCCTCCGGGGAACCCGGGACGTAACCTGATCGTTAGTCCGCCATGCGTGCGCCCTTATCCGAGTTTCACCTGCGCCGGGTATGTCTATTACTGCCCGTGTGCGTCCGGGGACCGCATGAAAAGGGATAGCTTTGTAACGGTGAAGCGCGAGGTCCTCCCGGTCTGAGGGCACTCCCGGGCGGGGACCCGCGCACACCGTCGGGTCACGACGTTCTTGGGGGGTCAACGCTGTGGTCGAACGGCCGAGGAAGTGGTCCTGGACCGACAATCCTGTGACCGAGTTCGTGCTCCAACCGACGCAGGAGGGCGAGCTGCGCAGACGGGTGCTCTTCTGGCTGCCCGCACCGCTCCTCGCGGTCGGCCTGGTCGCCCTGTTCGTGGGCGGCTCGTTCTCGGCCGCGGGGTGGACGATCCTGCTGGCGACGAGTGTGGGCGTGGGCACGCTGCTGATGTCCCTCATCGTCCAGCCCACGCCGCTGCCCGAGGGCCTGGCCCCGCCGGTGTCCGCCCGCCGGGCGCTGCACCGGTTCCGCCAGTTCACCGGGCTGCGCATCGCGCTGGCCCTGTCCACGACGGCGATCGGCGCCGCCGCGGCGCTGGTGGGCGGCGGGCTGTACCCGCTGCTGGCCGCCCTGGCCCTGGCGCTGCCGCAGATGCTGCTGGCGATGCCCACCTTCTTCACCATCACCCGTGCCCGCCGCGCCATGGAGGCGTGGGGCACCACCGCCTACCTGTGGCACGCGCTCTCGCGTCCGGCCAAGGTCACCTGGCCGATCGCCACCCCGGCGTACAGGGCCTGGCGCTCCCGCCGGGCCGAGCGCTCCCGCGAGTCCATGCGGCAGAAGCTCGCCGAGCGGGCCTGGCGCAAGGCCGTCCGCGAGGAGACCGAGAACGCCGAGGAGCCGGAGGTGCGGGCCGCCAACGAGCGCACCGACCTGCTGCGCCCGGTGGTCCCGCCGACGGCCCCGCCGGCGGCCGGAGCGGACGAGCCCACCGAGGTCGTCCCGCACCTGGGCGCCGACACGGCCGGGGACGCCCCCCGGGCTACCGAGGAGGACGGCGAGGAGCCCACCGCGGCCCTGCCGCACCTGACCGAGGTCGAGCCGACCGCGGTCCTCCCGCACCTGGGCGGCGACTCCGCCGCGGAGGACGGGGAGCCCGGCGCCGGGACCGAGGACGAGGCCGAGGAGAAGCGCGGGGCCTCCGGGCCGCGCGCCACCGTCAACCGGGCCGCCCGGCAGTTCATCGAACGCGGCAGCGGGGCCCTGGGCCTGGCCGTCCGCAAGACCCGCCGCGGCCACTCCGCCACCCGGCCCCACCCGCACAAGCCCTGACCCGTTCCGGAGCCGCCGCCCCGACCCCGCGGCCCGCTCCGGATCACGGCCCCGTCCCGCCTCCCGCCGCCCCGCCCCGCGGCAGCACCCCCGGCGCGGGCCAGCGCCCCCGGACCAGCCGCCACAGCCGGTTGCCGCTGTCGGCGGCGGGCAGCTCCGACCAGGGGCCGCGCGGACGCAGGACCACCACCTGCCGCACCGCCCGCAGCAGGGAGTACAGGCGCAGCCGGTCGGTCAGCCGCGGGTGCGCGAACAGCTCCGGGTAGTGCAGGGCCAGCCCCTCCAGGAGTTCGGGCCGCCCCGGTTCCCTGGCGAGCGCCGCGGTGTCGGCCCGCTCCACCGGGGCCCGCAGCTCCAGGTCGGGCGGGCCAGCCCGGACCCGCTCCCAGCCCAGCAGCGTCGGCGCCCCCTCGTGCCACCACAGGTCGGCGGGGCGGGCGCAGCCGTGCACCGGGCCGTGCGCGGCAGGATCGTCCACCACCGGGGCCGCGTCGGCCAGGGCGGTGACCATGTCCCGTGCGGCCGCCAGCACGCCCCTGTCGACACCCGGCAGTTCCAGTGCGTGGTCCACCAGGGCCAGGCCCCGCTCCACCGGCAGCGGGACGGTGTCCGCGCCGACGGGCGGCGCCGGGCCGCCGGGGGAGGGCTCCGGGCGGGCGGCGAGCACCGCGGCGACCTCGGCCGGGGGCGACCAGGTGTGCAGGGCGCGCAGGGCGGCGGCGTACCCCCGCACCGCGGAGCGCCGTCGGGCCGCGTCCAGGGACGGCCAGGCCTCGTGCAGCGGGCGGCCCGGCGGCCGCCGCGTCACCGAGTAGGCCAGCGGCGGGCCGCCGTCCGCCGCGCGGCCGTGGCCCAGCGGTTCCGGGTGGGGCACCTCCGCCGGCAGGTGCCGCAGGACCAGCGCCTCCCGGTCGACCCGGTCGAGGCCGCCGCCCCATGCCACCCGCAGGACGACCGGGCCGAGGAACAGGTCGTCGAACGCCCACACGTCCTGGGAGCCGCCGCCCAGCCGCCGCGGCGGGGCGTGGAAGGCGAAGCGCAGTCCGCCGGCCTCGGCGGCGCGCGCGAGCCGGTCGATCCGGTCGGTCCATTCGGGGGAGGGCGGGGGCACAGGGGGCCTCTCGTGGTCGGGGGCCCCGGTGCCGGGGGCCGGGCCGGGGCGCGCCGCGGGTCGTCCCCGGGTCACACGTCCACGGTGGAGTGCACCTCGGGCAGAGCGTCGGGCCCGCCCTGGACCACGTGGTACCAGCGGGCCCGCGCGGTGCGTCCCTCGAAGGACACCTCGCCGATGGTGTTGCCGAAGTAGAGCCCCGAGGAAAGCCGCCAGCGCAGCGGTGAGGACGGCACCCGCGCCAGCCACGTCATGATCCGCCCCGCCAGGTGCACGGGCGCGCTCGCCGACAACCGGGCCATCCGGCGGAAGTTCGACGGCAGCCGGTTGCACAGCGGGGAGGACACCAGCTGGAGGATCCTCGACCCGCCCTCCCCCACGTCCCGGTGCCGGGCCGGCGCGGTGTAGGAGAAGTGGACGTCGCCGCTGAGCAGCAGCACCGACGCCGGGGCCGGACCGCGCTCGCCGCGCGCCACCCGGCCCACGGTGTCCGCCAGCCGCTCGAACGAGTACCGGAAGGCCCCCCAGTGTTCGAGGTCCAGGGCCTGGCGCAGCCGCTCGGCGGGTCCGCGCAGCCACCCGCCCCAGGCGCCCGCGCACACCGCCTCGTTCCAGGACTCCAGATGGTGCACCGCCGGGGGCAGCAGCACCGGGACCGTGGAGGCCACCACCACGTGGTCGGGCCCGCCGGTCAGGTGCTCGTCCAGCCAGGCGTGCCCCGAGGCCCCCAGGATGGACCGGGAGCCGTCCGACGGGTCGCCCTCGCCCAGGGCCCGGCCGCACCGGGTGTCCAGCATCAGCACCCGCACCCCGCCGATGTCGTGGCGGTGGCTCCACCGGTAGGACTCCGGCTCCTCGTACGCCCGCAGCGCGAACGCGTCCACCTCCTCCCCGGCGTCGACCCGGGCGGCGCGCACCCGCGCCCACAGCGGGTCCTTGTCCCTCTCCGCGGGGGAGAGGTTGCCCAGGTGCTGGTAGACCCAGTAGGCGCCCAGCCCCGACGTGATCCGGGTGCGCCACCAGGGGCGGCCGTCCATCGTGCGCCGCCAGGCCGCCGAGGTGTTCCAGTCGTCGCGGATGTCGTGGTCGTCGAACACCATCAGGGCCGGCACCGTCGACAGCAGCCACCGCACCTGCGGGTCGCTCCACGCCTGCCGGTACAGCTCGGCGTACTCGTCGAAGTGGACGACCTCGTCCTCGGGGCCGTCGCCGCCCTCCCCCCGGCGCCCGCGCAGGAACGCGCGCATCGGCTCCTGGACCTCGTCGGCGTACACCTGGTCGCCGATGAGCAGCATCACCAGGTTGCCCTCCACCGGCTCCGCGGCCAGCCGCCGGGCCGTCGCCCGCAGCAGGTCCGGCCCGTAGCGGACCACCCCCTCGGGGGTGTCGCCGGTGGGCGTGCGGCACGAGCCGTACAGCAGCCGGGTCGGGGCGTCCGGGTCGAGGGTGCGCAGCGTGCTCGGCGGGAACGCCGACCCCGGCTCCGGCCACACCCGCTCCTCGCCCAGGAAGACCTCGTAGGGCGTCGCGGAGCCCGGTTCCAGGCCCGTGACCTCGCACACCGCGAAGTGGTGGCCGTGCACGGTGAACGTGTCCGCGACCGCCGTGACCCCGCAGTCCGCCACCACCCGGACCCGGCCGGGCGCGGACGTCTGCACCCACACGGTCGCGGTGGTCGTGCCGACATGCCGCAGCACGGGTCCCAGCGGTAAAGAGGCGGTCACCGTTCTCCCTCGTTTCGGGCGGGTTGGCACACGTAGTGGACGAGTATGGCCCCTCCCGGACCGTATCGCCATCCACAGGCCGAAAACGGGATGGTTGCACGACGGCCCCGCCTGCGCGAAGGTGGCGCTATGCGGACACAGATCCTGGAGTTGCACACCGGCGGATCGGAGAGCATCACCGACATCACCCGCCAGTGCGACGAGTTCGTCGCCGACCACGGAGGCGACGGCCTGCTCAACGTCTTCGTGCCGCACTCCACCGCGGGTGTGGCGATCATCGAACTCGGAGCGGGCTCCGACGACGACCTCCTGGCCAACCTCGACGACCTGCTCCCCGCCGACGACCGGTGGCGGCACGAGCACGGGACGCGGGGACACGGCAGGTCGCACGTGATGCCGGCCTACATCGCACCGCAGACCACCGTTCCGGTGTTCTCGGGCCGCCTCGGACTGGGAACATGGCAGTCCATCGCGGTGGTCGACCTCAACGTGGACAACCCCGACCGCACGGTCCGGCTGTCCTTCCTCTCCTCCGGGTGAGCCGAGGGGCCGGCCGTCGGCGGGAACACGTTGACGGACGGGCCCGCTAGCGTGTGAACTAGGCCATCAGCGATGGTCGCGGCACACGTGACGGGCGGGGGAAAGGCCCGGCATCGTTGTGACAACTGCTTCGTGCAGGCAAGATTGAGAAAAACCATCTGTGGAGGAGAACTTTCGTGAGCGCGACCGCGGGCCAGGCACAGAGCGAGCGTGGCTTGGCTGACCGACTCGGATTCAAGCCGGGTCAGGTGGTGCAGGAATTCGGCTTCGACGACGACGTCGACGAGGGCCTGCGCGCATCCATCGCCGAGCTCACCGGTGAGGAGCTGGTCGACGAGGATTACGACGGAGACGTCGATGCGGCGCTGCTGTGGTGGCGGTCCGACGAGGAGGGCGACCTGACCGACGTCCTCGTGGACGTGGTGACCACCATCGCGGACGGCGGCACGATCCTGGTCCTGACCCCCAAGGCGGGCCGTGAGCTGCACGTGTCCCCCAACGACGTCGCCGAGGCGGCCACCACCTCCGGTCTGTCCCAGACCAGCGCGGTGAGCGTCGGAGCGGACTGGTCGGGAACGCGCCTGGTCGTGCCCAAGCGGTGACGGACATCACCCGTACGGGGTGACGCATCCGGTGCCGCGCGTCCCGACCACGGGCGCGCGGCGCTGACGGACGCCCGCACACGACCGAACGAACGAGTAGATGACGGACATCGTTCCGGGGGCCGCCGCCCCCGACTTCACCCTCCAGGACCAGTACGGACGGGACACCGCGCTCTCCGCGCTGCGCGGTCGGCCGGTCCTGGCGGTGTTCTACCCGCTGGCGTTCTCCGGCGTGTGCTCCGGCGAGCTCGCCGAGCTGAGCGCCCGCCACGCCGAACTCGCCGAACTGGGCACGGTACTGGCCATCTCGGTGGACTCGGTCTTCGCCCTGCGGACCTGGTCGGACCGGGAGGCGTTCCCGTTCGCGCTGCTGTCGGACTTCTGGCCGCACGGGGCCGTCGCCGACGCCTACGGCGTCCTCGACCACGGCCGGGGGACCGCCCGCCGCGGCACCTTCCTCATCGACGCCGCGGGCGTCGTCCGCTGGAGCACGCTCGTCCCGGTCTCCGAGCCCCGCGACACGGACGCCTACCTCGAACAGATGCGCGCCCTGGCCTGAACCGGGGCGCCGAAAACGGCGCGCGGGCCGCCGTCCCGAAGCGGTATGATCGCCTGCGACGCAAGGGCGCGTAGCTCAGCTGGTCAGAGCAATTGCCTTACAAGCAATAGGTCAGGGGTTCGAGTCCCTTCGCGCCCACTCCACTCTCACACGACCCTGCTCGGGGGCCTCCGGCCGCCTCGCAGGGTCGTTCCGTCCCGCCTACCGGGGGGAGACCCCCCGAACCCCCCGAGGCACCCCCCTGCGGCCGGGGCCGCGCGGATCGGCGGGGTGGGTAGCGATCCCTTACATGGGGCCTTGCCCCGGGGTCGTGGTCGGCTGCTCGGGGGCTTCGCCGCCGGGGCGGTCATGTTCCCAGCCATCCCCGCTCGCCGATCACCGACGTGCGGATCGAGTCGGCCGTGGCGACGACGAGGAGCCCCTGGCCCTCTTCGTTCGGAACCGTCATGACGACGTATCCGGCCGGGTCGACCGTGACCGTCGTGATCCCTGCCCCCGACCGGACCTCGAGGCCCGCCCGGGCCTCGCCGGTGGTGAGATCGGCGACCTGGTAGGTGTAACCGCCGCCGTCGTACGCCTCGGACACGGCGAATCCGAACTCGGAGCCCGCCGCGTACCCGGTGGCGGGGTCGAGGACGACGTTCGCGCTCCAGGCGTCCTCCGGCGCCCAGGAGGCCCGCAGCATGTCGGTCTTCGGGACGATGCCGGTCAGCGGGTCGGGTTCGGGCTCGGGTCCGGGCAGCCGGGCCTCGTGGTTCGTCGTGTCGTCCATGGTCTCGGAATACAGGAACGGATCGGGTTCGGTGGCGGCGAGGTCCTCCTCCCAGCGGCGGGCCACGTCCGGGGGCACGGGGCCGGCCGTATCGGAGCCGAGCGGTATGCCCAGGACGGTGCCGTCCCCGTCCTTCAGGACGACCAGTCGCATCCCCGGGTCGTAGCCGTAGGAGGTGAGCGAGGCGACGCGGTCCTCGCCCAGGCCGCGGATCCGGTCGTCACGGGCGACGATGTCGCCGGTGGCGGCGTCGAGGATCACGAGCCCGTCGTCGGTGCGGACGTAGGCGTGGTCCCCGCCGACCGCGAGGGCCTGGGCCCCGACCGAGGGATGGTCGTTGGACAGCATCGTGTCCCACAGGCGCTCCCCGGTGTCGAGGTCGAACGCGGTGGCCTGCACGCTGTACCCGATCGACCGGATCCGGAAGAGGTCGAGGCTGGGGAACGTGTCGGTCTCGTACGCCACGACGGCGACCCGGCGCCCGTCGGCGGTCTGACCGGTGGCGATCGCGTTCGACGGACGTGTCAAGGCCGGACCGTGCGTCTTCTCGACGGTCGTGGCGACCACGGTGACGAACAGCAGCGGGGCCAGGACCCACACGGCGGCGACCGGCCACCGGCGGCGCCCCTTCCCGGCGCCCGCCGTGCCGGCGGATGACGGCACGGTCGTCGCCCGTTCACGATCGCTCATCGCCGAACCTCCACGTTCCGAGGAAGGGGAACCCCGTCCGGGAGGGGCGGGTCCTCGCGGGGTTCCGGCCGCAACGCACCGGATCATCATGGGCGACGGCCGCGCGGGCCCGACGGCCGGGGTGGCGGAAGACGCGGCCGGAGGCGGTCCGCACGGCCGTCCCGCCGCGGAGAGCCCCGGCGGCTAGGCTGCCGGTATGCGGATGCTGCACCTGGGGCTGCGGGTCACCGACCCGGAGCGCTCGCTCGCCTTCTACACCGCGCTCGGGTACCTGGAGGTCGGCCGGGTGCCCGAGACGGAGTTCGGCGCCCTGACCATGCTCCGGCTGCCCGACGACCCGTTCGTCAGCCTCGAACTCGTGCACGACCCCGCCCGGCCGGTCCGGGGCACCGGCTCCGTGAACCACCTCGTCGTGCAGGTGGAGGACCTGGACGCCGTCATCGCCCGCCTCGCCGCGAAGGGCGTGGCGGCCGAGCCGCCGACCGACCCGGGGCGGGGGATGCGGACCGCCTGGCTCACCGACCCCGACGGCCACCGGATCGAGCTGGTGCAGTGGCCGCCCGGCCATCCCGCCGGGATGACGGAGGCCGACTTCGCCTGAGCCGGGCGGCCCGGGGAGGGTGTCCCCGGGCCGCCCCGGGGTCAGTCGGTGACGGTCCAGGTGCCGCGGCGGTGGTTGCGGGCGCTGCCGTCGGGGTCGTAGCCCCCCTCGACGTTGCCCGCGATGTCCACCGCGAACCAGTGGACGGTGGTCGTCTCCTCCAGGGTCAGGGTCTCCAGCCCGCCGCGCACGCCCGTCAGGTTCAGCCGGGGGGAGTCGTAGTCCGGGCGGCCGCCGTCGAGCGTGTAGTAGATCTCCGCGGGTTCGTTGGTGCTGAAGGCGACCTCCACGGGCCCGGTGTGCGCGCCCGCGCGGGGGGAGGCGCTGGAGCGCGGCTTGTACCGGTCCCGCTGGTACTCGAGCGCCACCCCGAGCATGGCGTACAGGCCGTTGGCGTACTCCATGCCCTGGGCGTGGGCCTCGTCCCACGGCGGCTGGAAGCCCGCCTGGCCCAGCTCGAAGTTCCAGGCGAAGATCCCGTTCTCGTACCAGAGGTGGTCGCCGGAGTTGCCCGCCGCGGAGTACAGCACGTCGATGATCGGGCCGGTGCGGGCCGGGGTCACCACGGTGCCGCGGTGCTCCTTGATCGCGCCCAGGATGTCCGCCGACGACTCCCAGAAGTACGCCTCCTGCATCGCGGTCGGCCGGGGCGTGGGAACGCGCCCCTCGGCGATGTAGGCGCCCGGGGACCACATGAAGTAGTCGCCGGAGGAGTGGATGTTCATGGAGAAGTCGATGTTGTCGTGGGTGTCGACCAGCCACACCAGGTTCCGGTTCTCCGGCTGCGACAGCGGCCCCAGCTCCCGTGGCCCGGCGAAGCTGCCGCCGGTGCAGCTGAAGGAGGCCCCGGAGTAGCCGTCCCACAGGGTGTAGGCGCCGTAGTTGCGGTTGTTGTCCACACCCCACTGCGCGCCCTGCTCCACGGCCCACTGGTCGCGGGCCCCGTCGGTGGGGCAGTAGTTGGTCATGTTCTTGCGGTGCAGCGGCACGTCGTAGAAGGAGTAGTTCGCGCCGTCGGGGTTGAACGAGGGCATCAGGAAGATGTCCAGCTCGTCCACCAGCTCGGTGGTCGTGTCGTGGATGCCGTAGTTGCGCACCAGCCGCTCAGCGGTCTCGATGGTCACCAGCGGGGTCTGCCACTCGCGGGCGTGCTCCTGGGCGTAGCCCAGCACACCGGTCTTGGAGCCGTCCCGGGTGGCGCCGATGCGCAGCGCGTAGACCGGTGCCGGTTCGCGGGGGACGGCGTCCTCGGGAGCACTGAGGAAGTCGTCGGCCCGCACGCGTTCGGCCCGCACGGTCCCGGCACCGGCGTCGCCCCGGTAGGTGAAGGCCCGGACCAGGTCGCCGGCCCCGGCGTTGATCGCCGCCACCGCCTCCGCCGCGGTCGTGGTGACCGCGCCGCCGCCGTCGGTGGCCAGGGAGACGGTGATCTCGTCGCCGTCCACGGCGACCGACAGCGCCGAGTCGGGGGCGGCGGGGTCGACCAGGTCCACGACGAGGTCGTTGCCGCCCTCGTGCCCGTAGGCGAGCGATTCCACGATGACGCCGCGGTCGGCGTTCCGGCCGTCGGCGCCCACCCCGAGGATCGCCTGCGCGTGGCGCCGGTAGCCGTTGGTGCGGTGGGGCAGCTCGATGACCTCGGCGATGTCCGGGTACTCCTCGGCGATCTGGTGGATCCGGTCGTAGAGTTCGCCCGGGGTCATGTAGGCGTTGAGGAAGTCGGTGTAGGGCAGCGGGTCGCCGGGCCCGCGGGGGTCGGGCAGCCATTCGGTGACCTCCGCGACGGCGGTGCCGCCGTGGGGGCCGGTCACCCGGATGCGGTCCGGCCGCTCCTGCACCTGGGCCTGGCCGCGGTGGTACATGTACACCCCGACGTCGACGAACCGGCCCAGCGTCTGGGTGCCGCCGTCGCCGAACTCGGTGCCCGGCCCGGCGTCGCGTTCCACGGTCAGCCGGAAGTCCTCGGCCTGCCCGAAGTCGGAGCGCACCTCCACGGACAGGAAGGCGCCGTTGCGGCCCTCGAAGTAGTCCGCCCGCAGGACCTCCAGCCGGTCGGTGGAGGACAGCGCGCGCGGGGTGTCGGCGGGCCCGTTCTCGGCCTGCAGCCGCTCGATGGTCTCCTCCCGCTCATCGATGCGGTCCTGCGCGTCGGACTCGGTGTAGAGGACTTCGCCGAAGGTGAACCCGGCCTCCTCGTAGACCTCCGCGTCGAAGGGCCCGATCACGGTCTGGGCGACGAACCCGCCCCCGTCCGCCGGGTCCAGCCGGGCGATGTCGCCGCCCAGCTCCACGAGCCGGTCGAGGTCGTCGCGGCCGTCCAGGAGGACCTCCACCACCGACGGCCCGTCCAGTTCCGGAACCGCCGTACCGGGTGCGGCCGACGCGGGCACCGCCGTCGGCAGCAGCAGCGCGGCGGCCGCCCCTGCGGCGAGCCCGGCGCGACCCGCGCGCCTCGGCCCGCTCCATGTCCTGTGTCCCATGGTGTCCTTCTCGCTCGGCGCGGAGCGGGCGGATGGCCCGGTGCCCGCGGCAAGTGGCGCCACCGCCGGTCGGGCGGGGCGGACGGGCGAGACGGGATCGGCCGCGGGACCACGGGGACGGCACTCACACCGGAGGGGGTCGACGTGTTCGCAATCGGGGGAGGGGGATGGGGACATGGGGGAGGCGTCCGGATGGACGGCGCGGCCACCGTCGTGCACCCGAATCGGCTGTCGCTCAGAGGCTTCCGTGACTCCGGGGGGACGTCAAGGACGGTAAGGCGAAAAATCCGCGGACGGCCTCGGATCCGGCGCGGGATCCCCGCGGGCCGAACGTCCTCGCGTACACCCCGGACCCTCCTCGCGAGCGGGCCGTTCCCGGCGCCCGTACCGCCTGCCCGTTCCAACGGGAGGGGCCCGGCGGAGATCCCGCCGGGCCCCTCTCACACCCGGGTCAGCGCTTGAGGCCGTGCTCGATGGCCTCGATGATCCGCGGCCGCAGCTCCGCCGCGCCGATGATCGCGTCCACCGAGCCCACCTCGACCGCGCGCTGGATGCTGTGCACCCGGTCGAACTCCGCGGCCACCTCGCCGAGCTTCTCGGCCCGCACCGAGGCGCGGACCTCGGCCAGGCTGGTGTTGAGCTCGGCGCGCTCGGCACCGCTGGTCTCGGCCACGCGGTTCTGCAGCTCCACCACGCGCGGGTCGCGCGCGGTGCGGTTGTCGACCTCGCCGGAGAACACCACGGCCGCCGCGGGGGCGCCGCCGAGCACCGAGGCGAACGAGCCCTCCAGGGCCAGCACCGTCATGTTCGGGTTCAGGGCCTTGGAGAACACCACGAACGCGCCGCCGTGGTAGCGGGAGATCACGCAGAACACGATCGGGCCGTCGAAGTTGACGATCGCCCGGCCGATCTCCGCGCCGTACTCCAGCTGCAGGGCCCGCATCGACTCCGGCGAGCCGTCGAACCCGGACAGGTTCGCCAGCACCACCAGCGGCCGGTTCCCCGACGCCGCGTTGATCGCCCGGGCGACCTTCTTGGACGACTTGGGGAACAGCGTGCCCGCGGTGTAGGTGTCCGGGCCGTCGGCCGGCGGGAAGCCGCGCCGCGGCACCGCCCGCGACTCGATGCCGACCAGGCAGACCGGCTGCCCGCCCAGGTGCGCGTCCTGCACCACCGCGGTGTCGGCGTCGGCCATGCCCGCCCAGCGCTCCAGCACCGGGTGGTCCAGGTCCGACAGGGCGCGCATCACCGTGCGGATGTCGAAGGGCTTCTTGCGGTCCGGGTTGTGCTCCGCGGAGAAGATCTCCCCGACCGTGGTGAAGTCGCTGCCCTCGACCCGGTGCGGGTAGACGGACACGTCGCGGTCGACGGGGTCCTCGGTCCGCGCCCGCCGCGGCCGGTCCTCGCCCGGGGCGACGTAGGTGTGCTCGTAGTGCGCCATCAGCACGTCGCGGGCGGCCGGCAGGTCCGGCGCCCAGTACTGCGCCTGGCCGTTGGGGCCCATGACCCGGTCGTGGCCGCCGATGCCGAAGTTGTCCTCGGCGGACACGCCGCCGGAGAAGTCCAGCGACTGCTTGCCGGTGAGCACCATCGCCGAGTCCGGCGTCATCACCAGGATGCCCCGGGTGTGCATGAGCATCGTCGCCTCGGCGTTCCAGTACGGCTGGGCGCCGACGTTGATGCCCGCGACCACGATGTTGATCTCACCGCCGGCCTGGGTGAACTCGACGATGCGCCGGAGCGCGGCCGCCACCCAGTCCATGTTCTCGGTGCCCGAGGACATGGAGATCCGGGCGCCCGCGGACAGGGCGAACCACTCCAGCGGCACCCCCATCCGCTCGGCCAGGTCCAGCGCGGCGATCACCCGCGAGCACTCGGGCTCGGACAGGGCGCCCAGCGCCTTGGTCGGGTCGCCGAACAGCACCACCCGGGTGACGCCCTGCGGGTGCAGCGGGGTGGGGGTGGTGACGACACCGGCCACGATCGCCGCGGTGTTGCCGCCCTTGGGGCGGTCCACCGGGACCAGGTTCCCCTCGGCGTCGAGGTCGTGCTCGACGAAGGTGCCCTCGGGGCCGGTGAGCATGCCGGTCAGCTCGTAGGGGTAGACGGTGCCGCGGCGGGCCGCGCGCAGCACCTTCTGGCGGTAGTCGTCCAGGACCGGCACCGGCTCGGTGGAGGGCCGGTCGATGTGCACCTGCGGACCCCGCGCGGGGTCGAGGGTGATCCGCACCGCGACCTCGGCCAGCTCGCCCGCGGCGTTGCGCTGGCGGGCCACGAACTGGACCTCCTCCAGCCCGGCGCCCTCGGTGGTGGGCAGGATGCGCTGCACCAGGGTGTCGAGCTCCTCCAGGTCGAGCTCGGCCGACGGCCAGACGTACATGAGGATGCGGTTGGTGTCGAACCGCTTGTGCTGGGGCCGCCGAGCCTGGACGTTGCGGATGGCCTCCAGGCAGCCGCTGAGGGTGTCCTCCACCGCGGGCAGTGCGATGAGCCTGCCGTCGGAGTCGCGCAGCGGGGTGAGGTCGCGGACCTGGCTCATCGCGATGAGCCGCTCATCGGCCGGGTTGCTGCGGGCCACGGCCTGGAACAGGTAGATCTCCTCGTCGGCCGAGGGCAGCCGGGTGAGGTCGAACTCCTGGAGCCGCTGCAGCTGGAGCCGCCGGGCCAGCTGGGGGTGCAGGCCGCGGATCAACCGGTCCTCGGCCAGGCCGCCGTCGGTCGGGCGGAACGTGAAGTGGTGGTGCATCACGGTGCCGCCCGCACCGGCCACGGTGGTGGTGATGCGGCGCACGCCCGCCGGGAGCTCCCGGGCGGCCAGCAGCTCGCCCAGGCGCACGGCCATCGCGTCCACGTCCGGCTGGTCCTCCCAGCCGATGTACAGGTCGGCGACCAGGCCCCGCTCGGGCGCCCCGGCCGCGGCCTCGGCGACGGCCTCCAGCGCGGAGGGCAGGGCGGAGATGTCCACCGCGGTGGTGAACAGGCGGGTGGTGCCCCGCGGGTCGGCGTGGTCGGCGGTGACCGTGCGGCAGCCCGCGGTCTCGCCGACCGAGACCGCGGACAGGCCGCGGTTGCCGTAGTAGCGGCGGGTCAGCACCTCCAGCAGCGGCGCGTGGTCGCGGCCCGGCCGCCCGATCCGCTGCCCGATGAGCCGGACCAGCGGCTCGGACCCGGCGACCATGGCCTGGATGCGCTCGGCGCGGTCCGGGGCGTCGGGGTCGCGGTCCAGGTGGCGCAGGTCGTCGCGGACCGCCGCGTACACCTTGGCGCGGTTGCGGCGCAGCAGCGGCTGGGTGAACCAGCGGAACACGACGCCGCGGGCCAGGTCGGACACGGCCGGGAAGCGGACCTGGGTGGCGGCCACCAGGTGCTCCAGCGTGAGCCCGAACCTCTCGGTGAGGGCCTGGGCGGGCACGTTCCCGGCCAGCCAGGCGCGCAGCAGGCCGGACACGGTCTCGACGTGCGCGGCCATCCGCTGCTGGGTGAGGAAGATCCGGAAGACCGCGTCCTCCAGCTCGGGGGTGCGGTCCAGGCCGGTGACGCCGTAGCGGGCCAGGACGGCGGTGAGGGTGGCCTCGAAGGCCGGGGTGACCGCGGAACGCTCCACGTCCAGGCTCTGCAGGTAGCCGTGGAACAGCTCGCGGGGGCTGTGCACCTGGGCGTCGCGCTCGGCGTCGGACGCCCCGGCGGGCCGGTTGCGGCTCAGCTCGGACAGGTCGGCGAACAGCGCGACCAGCTCCAGCTCGCCCTCGGAGGGACGGTCGCCCAGCTCGGCGCGGGCGGCCAGGTAGCCGGCCAGCGCCCGGTCGGCCTCGGCGCGGTCGAAGTCGTAGCCCAGCAGCGCGGCGCGCAGGTCCCGCAGCCCGCGCTCGGCGCGTTCGGCGGCGGTGGGGGCGACGGCCTCGGCGGGCAGGTCGATCTCGACGGCGGAGCCGGAGCCCTGTACGGCGTCCTCGTCCCCGTCGGCCAGGGGCTCCAGGCGCATCAGCGCGGCGCCGGTCTCCACCTGGGCGCCCACGGACACCGGGCACTCGCGGACGCGGGCGCGGAACGGCGCGCGCAGCACCGTCTCCATCTTCATGCTCTCCAGCACCAGGATCGGGGCGCCCGCCTCGACCTCGTCGCCGACCGCCAGCGGGGTGGCGACCACCAGGGCGGGGGCGGGGGAGCGGACCACGCCGCCCTCGTCGAGGCTGATCCGGTGGGTGACGCCGTCGATCTCCACCAGGTGGACCGGGCCGTGCACGGCCGACACCATCCGGTACCGGTGGCCGTTGACCGTGATCCGGCCGCTGTACGCGTCGAAGCGCTCCACCGAGACGTCGGCGGGGTGGACCTCGCCGCCGCCGGAGACGCCGACGCGGAAGCGGTCCGGGCCGGTCCGGGCGACGTGCACCCGGTAGCCGACCCCGCGGAGCTTGAGGTCCAGGGGGCGGCCCGGGTCGTGCTGCACCTGCGGGCGGCCGCCGTGCGCCGTGGACAGCAGCCTGCGGCGGCTCACCTCCTCGGTGTCCAGGTAGGCCTCGATGGCGGCCGCCGCCAGGGCGACCGCGGAGTGCCGGTGGTCGACCAGGCGGCCCTGGGCGCGCACCCGGTCGATCCAGCCGGTGTCGGCGCTCGCGTCGATGACCTCGGGCTGGTCGAGGAGTTCGAGCACGAAGCCCTTGTTGGTGGCGCCGCCCTCGATGACGACGGTGGTCTCGGCCATCGCGCGGCGCAGCCGGGCCAGCGCCTGCTCGCGGTCGCTGCCGTAGGCGATGACCTTGGCGATCATCGAGTCGAAGTCGGCGGGGATCTCGTCGCCCTCCCGCACGCCGGTGTCCACGCGGATGCCGGGGCCGACGGGGAAGCGCAGGTGGGTGATGCGGCCGGGGGAGGGGGCGAAGTCGCGGTCGGGGTCCTCGGCGTTGAGGCGGGCCTCGACGGCGTGGCCCTCCTCGCGGGGCGGGGCGCCCTCGAGGCGGCCGCCGGAGGCCACGTGCAGCTGCAGCCGGACCAGGTCGGTGTCGGTGGTGACCTCGGTGATGGGGTGCTCGACCTGGAGGCGGGTGTTGACCTCCAGGAACGCGAACAGCTTCTCCCCGGGGTGGTACAGGAACTCCACCGTGCAGGCGCCGCGGTAGCCGACGGCGACGGCGAGCCGCTCGGCCGAGGCCTTGAGGTCGGCGATCTGGTCGGGGGCCAGGACGGGGGAGGCGGACTCCTCGATGATCTTCTGGTTGCGGCGCTGCACGGAGCAGTCGCGCACGCCCAGCGCCCAGGCGGTGCCCTGGCCGTCGGCGATGACCTGGACCTCGACGTGGCGGGCGCCGGTGACCAGGCGTTCCAGGAAGACGACACCGGAGCCGAACGCGCGCAGCGCCTCCTGGCCGGTGCGCTCGTAGGCCTCGGCCAGCTCCTCGCCGGAGGACACCTTGCGGATGCCGCGCCCGCCGCCGCCCGCGGTGGCCTTGAGCATCAGCGGGTAGCCGATCTCCTCGCCCGCGCGCAGCGCGTCCTCCAGGGTGGCGACCTCGCCGCGGCTCCACGGGGCGACCGGGACGCCGACCTCCTCGGCGATCAGCTTGGCGCCGATCTTGTCGCCCAGGCGGCGCATCGCGTCCGCGCTGGGGCCGATGAAGGTGACGCCGATCTTCTCGCACAGCTCGGCGAAGGCGGGGTCCTCGGCGACGAAGCCCCAGCCGACCCAGGCGGCGTCGGCGCCGGTCTCCACCAGCGCGCGTTCGAGGACGGCGTGGTCGAGGTAGGGGCGGGCCGCGGCCGGTCCCAGGGAGTAGGCGATGTCGGCCTCGCGCACGAAGGTGGCGTTGCGGTCGGCGTCGGTGTAGAGGGCGACCGTTTCGATCCGTGCCCCCGTTTCGGCGGAAAGCTCCCGGACGGCGTGGATGAGCCGCATCGCGGCCTCTCCACGGTTGACGATGGCGACACGACCGAACACCGGCCGACCTCCCCGATTGTTTGACGACAGAAGGCGACCTCCGGGGTGTGGAGGCCGCCTTTCCTAGCTTGTGCATCTACTCTGCTGGATCGCTCACGGGCATGCGATATTCCGAACCACTCACAGCTGAGGCCGAACCTTGTGGGAACTCCACAAAAGGAACTCCGGTCCCTCTGCTCCACGTGACCGATCCCACCCGGGGGCGTGTCCCGCGCATCGAAGCGGGCGCACGGGCGCCCCGGTGCGGGCGGCGCAGGCCCCCGACCGCCGGGCGCGCCGGCCTCAGGCCGGGACGCCCCCGCGTGCGGAGACCACCGCCCGGCCGCGTTCGGACTCGGGGAAGCGGGCGATCATCGCGCGCAGCTCCCCGGCGCCCACGTTCGCGCCGAAGGGCGGGGTGCCCGGCTCCAGGCGCACGCCCGCGGCCAGCGGGCCCGCCACCACCGGGTCGAACCCCAGCGCGTCCACGATGCCCGACACCAGCTCGACGTCGGCCGGGTCGTCCCCGGCGACCGCGATCGCCCGGCGGCCGGGCGTCCCCGCGGGCAGCGCTCCGTCCTCCAGGTCGTGGTAGCCCATGTGGTTGAACGCCTTGACCACCCGGGACCCCGTCAGGAAGCCCTGGACGATCTCGCTGGAGGAGGTGCGCGGGTCCAGCAGGTCCTCGCGGACCCCGTCCACCTCCCACCAGTAGTTCATCGCGTCGATGACCGGCTTGCCCGCCAGCGCTCCGGCCGGGATCGACCGGTACTTGCCCAGGGGCAGCGCCAGCACGGCCACGTCGGCCCGGCCGGCGGCCTCCTCCGCGGTCACCGCCTCGGCGCCCGGTGCCAGCACGGACACCGTCAGCGCGATTTCGGCGGGGTCGCCCGAACCGGCGATCAGCACCCGGTACCCGGCGGCCAGGGCGAGCCGGGCCAGCACCGTGCCGACCTTGCCCGCGCCCAGGACTCCCAGGACGGGGGCGCCCGTCCGCTCCGTCGTGCCCATGTTCTCCGCCTCTCAGCCTGCGAGGATGTCGCGGACCATCGGGATGACCCGGGTCCCGTACAGCTCGACCGCGCGCATGCGGTCCTTCGCCGGGGTGGACCCGGAGGAGTAGATCAGGTCGAACCGGCCCACGCCCAGGGCCCGGACGGCCGCGGCCACCTTGCGGGCCACGGTCTCGGGCGAGCCGACGTACATCGACCCGTGGGCGATCTCGGACTCGAACTCCTCCGGGCGCAGCGGCGGCCAGCCGCGCTGGGCGCCGATCCGGTCGCGGATGACCTTGTACCGCGGGTAGAAGATCTCCCTGGCCTGCTCGTCGGTGTCGGCGATGAACCCGGGCGAGTGCATCCCCACCGGGTGGGCGGGGGTGCCGAACTGCGCCGCGGCGCGCTCGTACAGCTCGGTGTAGGGCTTGAACCGGGTCGGGGACCCGCCGATGATGGCCAGCATCAGCGGCAGCCCGTGCCGCGCGGTGCGGATGACCGACTGCGGGGACCCGCCGACGCCGACCCAGGTGGGCAGCCTCCCGGACTCGGTCTTGGGGAACACGTCGGCGTTCTCCAGGGGCGCGCGGACGGTGCCGCTCCAGGTCACCGGCTTCTCGTCGAGCAGCTTGACGAAGAGGTCGAGCTTCTCCTCGAACAGCGCGTCGTAGTCGCGCAGGTCGTAGCCGAACAGCGGGAAGGACTCGGTGAACGAGCCGCGGCCCAGGATGACCTCGGCCCGCCCCTGGGACAGGGCGTCCACGGTGGCGAAGCGCTGGAAGACCCGCACCGGGTCGTCGGAGCTGAGCACGGTCACGCCGGAGCCGAGCCTGATCCGGGAGGTGCGCCCGGCGATCCCGGCCAGCACGGTCTCCGGTGTGGAGATGGCGTACTCGGGCCGGTGGTGCTCGCCCAGGGCGATCGCGTCGACGCCGATCTCGTCGGCCAGCACGGCCTCGTCGACGACCTGGCGGATGGCCGCCCCGTAGGAGAGCGGTTCCCCGTTGCCGTCCTCGGGGACGTCGCCGAAGGTGTCGAGTCCGAACAGCAGGTCAGACATGGTTCTCCTCCTCGGCGGGAGGCTTCGGCCCCCGGCCGCATCTTGATTGACGCGTCAATTATGCGATCATATGATTGACGTGTCAATAAGGAGGCCGTGGATGAGCGACGACACACCGGTGCGGCGGCGCAGGCGCCTGCCCACCCGCGAGGAGCTGCGCGACTGGCGCGTGTTCACCGAGACCTCGGACGCCCTGCGCGCCGAGCTGTCCGCGCGCCTGCAGAACGAGACGGGGCTCTCGCCGTCCGACTACCGGGTCCTGCTCGCCCTCTCCGAGGCCGAGGGCGGGCGGCTGCGCTCCTCGGAGCTGGCCGACGCCGTCGAGTGGGAGCGCAGCCGCCTGTCCCACCACCTCAAGCGCATGGAGCGGCGCGGGCTGATCCGCAGGGAGGACTGCGCGGTGGACAACCGGGGCGCCGAGATCGTCCTGGAGGAGGAGGGGGCGAGGGCCTTCCACGGTGCGACCGTCCCGCACCTGACCGCCGTCCGCGAGCTCTTCGTCGACGCCCTCACCCCGGAGCAGGTCGCCGCCGCCGGGGAGATCGCCCGCGCCCTGCGCGCCCACCTGGACGCGCGCCCCGCCTGACCCCTTCTGCGGCCGGGCGGGAGGGCGCGTGCGCCAGGGCCGCCGCCTCCCGCCGGGGGGCGGGGCACGGGAGGCGGCGGGAACGCGTCCGCTCCCCGGGGCCGTCGGCCCCGGGGAGCGGACGGCCCGGTTCAGCCCGCCGCCGCGACGGCCCCGCCGTAGAGTTTCCGCAGCGGGGCGGGGTCGGGTTCCACCACGTGGTCGGTGGTGCCGGTGTCCAGGAGCGCCTCCAGGTACTCCAGGCAGACGTGGTACCCGGTGGCGGTGCGCGCGGCCGCGTCGGGGTCGGGACCGAGCAGGGTGGTGAACGTCAGCAGCGTCCCCCCGTCGGCCTCCGCCGCCTCCCACCGCAGGACGTCGCCGTCCCAGGTCCACTCGAACACCGACGGCGGATCCCACACCCGGATCTCGCCGTGCAGGGGGGCGTCGTCCTCCTCCCCGGCCCCCGTCGGCCAGAAGGGCAGCTCGATCGCGGCCCCCGCGCGGCGCTCGCCGACGATGTCGCAGGGCAGCCAGTGGGCGAGGTGCCCGGACTCGGTGATCGCCTCCCAGACCTTCGGGCGGCCGTGCGCGAACCCGCGCCGGAAGCGCAGCTCCCAGCCGTCGTCCGTCCGGCGCACGGCGGCGGCCCGCTCGTCGGTGTCCATTGCTTCCTCCCCGGTGTCGCGTGTTCTCGGAACGCCTCGGTCCCTACCGCCCGAGCTGCTGGACCAGCCCGAGGAGGTGGCCCTCCGGGCTCTCGAAGTCGGACCAGGCCGGCGCGCCCCCGATCTCCTGACGCTCGCCGGTCCCGATGCCCGCGTCCGCGAGGCGGCTCCGCTCGGCGTCCAGGTCCCCGACCCCGAGCAGGACCTTGGCCCCGGCCCGTTCGGCGTCCTCGTCGCCCGTGGTCAGCAGCAGGCTCACCCCGTCGCGCAGGTCGAACTCGACGTCGGTGGGGGAGGGGTCGCCGGACGGGCCGTGCCCCAGGACACGGGTGTACCAGGCGGTGGCCGCCTGGAGGTCCCCGACCGGAAGGTCGACGATCACCAGGGCGGGCTTCAGGCCGTCGGCCATGGGTGCCTCGTTTCCGTTCGGTTCGTCGGGGGGCGGAGCCGGGCTCCGTGTCTTCAAACTAACATTCTTCGTACATCCATTCGAAGGATTCCCGGGGGGACGGAGTGTCGCCGGCCGGGCCGGGACCGGCACCGCGGCCCCGCCCGGGGCCGGTTCAGGCGGCGGCGTCGAGGCGGGCGCGCTGGTCCTCGGTGAGTTCCAGGTCGAGGGCGCCCAGGCTCTCCTCCAGCTGCTCCACGGAGGAGGCGCCCACCAGCGGGATGACGGGCAGCTCGTGGCCGATCTGCCAGGCCAGGACCACCTGGTTGGGGGTGGCGCCGGTCTCGGCCGCGACCTCCCCCAGGACCGCGAGCCGGGCCGCGGTGCCCGGGTGGTCGTAGTCGCGGGGCAGCGGCTTGTCGGCGCGGGTGTAGGCGCCGCTGAGCAGCGGGGTGTAGGCGACCAGGGTCAGGCCCGGCTCGGCCTCCAGGTAGGTGAGCAGGTCCGGGCCCGCGCCGCCGATGTTGCCGTACCGGCACAGCGGGTCGCCGATGTCGGTGCGCGGCCGCAGGTAGCTGTGCTGGTACTGGAGCACCTCGTAGCCGGGCAGGCCCGCGGCGGCGGCCAGGGCGCGGGCGCGCTCCACACGCCAGACGGAGTGGTTGCTCACCCCCAGCATCCCCACCGAGCCCTCCTTCACCAGCTCGGCGAAGCCCTCGACGGTCTCCTCCAGCGGCGTGCCCCGGTCCTCGATGTGTGCGTACAGCAGGTCGATCCGCTCCAGGCCCAGGCGCTCGCGGCTGGCCTCGGAGGATTCGCGGATGGTCCGGGCCGACAGCCCCTCGGCGTTGTCGGTGTAGCTCGTCCCCGGGGCGAGCGGGCGGGCGCCGAGCTTGGTGGCGATGAAGAGCTCGTCGCCGACGCCTCGGCTGCGCCGCCAGCGGCCGATCAGCTCCTCGCTCTGGCCGCCCTGGTCCCCGTTCTCCCAGAACGCGTAGTTGTTCGAGGTGTCCAGGAAGGTGCCGCCGGCCTCGGCGTAGCGGTCCAGGATGGCGAAGGACGTCTTCTCGTCGGTGCGCGTTCCCATGAGCATGGTGCCCAGGGCGAGGGCGCTCACCTCGCGCCGGGTGTCGGGGCCGGTGCCGATGGTGCGCTGACGCATGGGGGTTCCTCCCGTTCGCGGCCCGCTCTCCGCGGGCCCTGGAACAGGAGTCTGCGACCTGGAGCGCACTCCAGGTCAAGCCCCCGGGCCGATGTCACCCGGCGCGAGGAGGCGGCCGGTCCGAGCGCCTTCAGCGCTCGCGGCCGTGGGCGGCCACCGCCAGCGGGCAGAACACCGCCACCAGTCCCGCGGACCAGGCCAGGGAGGCGGCGATCGACGACCCGGCCGGGGTGCCGGTGAGCAGCGCCCGGCAGGCGTCCATCACCCGGGTCACCGGGTTGACCTCCGCCCAGGCCCGCAGCCAGTCCGGCAGGGTGTCCACCGGCGCGGCCAGGCTGGTGCCCAGCAGCAGCGGCAGGAACGCGACGAACGCGATCGCCAGCACGGTCCCCTCGCCGCGCACCAGCACGCCCAGGAACACCGTCACCCAGCTCAGCGCGAACCCGAACCCCATGGCCAGCGCGGCCGCCGCCAGCGCCGAGCCGGCGTCGGTGGTGACCCGGAACCCCAGGAGGGCCCCGATCGCGAACAGCAGCGCCACCGCCAGCGCGTACCGCACCACGTCCGCCAGCACCGACCCCCACAGCGGGGCGGAGCGCCCGATGGGCAGGCTGCGGAACCGGTCGTACACGCCCTTGCGGCGGTCGACGTTGATGCTCACCCCGCTGGCGAGCATCCCCGACAGGCCCGCGCCCATCACCAGCACCCCGGGGAAGAGGTACTGGAGGTAGGCACCGGTGGACCCGGACACCGAACCGCCGAAGAGGTACACGAACAGCACCATGAACAGCGACGGGGTGACGACCCCGTTGACGATCGCCCCCGGGTCGCGGACGGACCGGGCCAGGCCGCGCCGGGCCAGCAGCAGGCTGTGCCGGACCAGGGCGCCGGGCCGCGGGGGTGCCGCGGTGGGCGCGGCCGCCGGAGGGACGGCCGAAGGGGTGAGGGAAGGGGTGTTCATGCGGCGGGCTCCTCGTCCCGGTGGCGGGCGTCCCCGGTCAGGGCGAAGAACACCTCGTCCAGGCTCGGCAGGTGCAGGGAGAACTCGACCACGGGCACGTTCCGGGCGCGCAGCCCCTCGGCCACCCGCCAGGCGGTGTCGGCGTCCTCCACGGGCGCAGACAGGGCGGTCCGCCCGGTCCGCTCGGGGGCGCGGCCGGTGACGGAGGCCAGGACCGCGGCGGCCGCGTCCATGTGGTCCGGGCCGCCCGGGCGCACGGACACCGCCTGGCCACCCACCACGCGCTTGAGCTCGGCGGGCGTGCCCTGGGCGATCACCCGGCCGCGGTCGATGATGCGGATGTCATCGGCCAGCGCGTCGGCCTCCTCCAGGTACTGCGTGGTCAGCAGCACCGTCGCCCCCTCGGCGGTGACCTCGCGGACCATCCGCCACAGCTCCTCGCGCCGCCCCGGGTCGAGCCCGGTGGTGGGCTCGTCCAGGAACACCACCCGCGGCCGGCCCACCAGGCTCGCGGCCAGGTCCAGCCGCCGCCGCATCCCGCCGGAGTAGCCGGAGACGGGCCGGTCGGCGTCCCCGGCCAGGCCGAACCGGTCCAGCAGTTCGGCGGCGCGGGCCCGGGCCGCGCCCCGGCGCAGGTCGAGCAGGCGGCCGATGAGCTCCAGGTTGCCCCGCCCGGTGAGCTCCTCGTCCACGGTGGCGCTCTGCCCGGCCAGGCCGATGAGCCGCCGCACCCGGGCGGCCTCGCGCACCACGTCGAACCCGCCCACGCGGGCGCTCCCCGCGTCCGGGCGGGCGAGGGTGGCCAGGATGCGCACGGCGGTGGTCTTGCCCGCGCCGTTGGGACCGAGCACGGCCAGCACCGTGCCCGGGGCGGCGGACAGGTCCACGCCGTCCAGGGCGACGGTCTTCCCGAAGCGTTTGACCAGGCCCTCGGCCTGGAACGCGGGTTCCTCCACGGCTCCGCCTCCTTTCAGATGATGACAACATTCGGATGATGAGAGTATCTGAATGCTGCGGGCATCTCAACGTAGGATGGGTGGACGCCACCAGACACGGGGGAGGGGCATGGTCCGGCTCACGAGGGCGCAGCAGCAGGCCCGCAACCGCGCGCGGGTGCTGGCCGCCGCCGCGGAGGAGTTCGCCGAGAGGGGGTTCCACGACGCCAGGATCGACGGCATCGCCGCCCGGGCCGACCTCACCCGCGGGGCGGTGTACTCCAACTTCCCGGGCAAGCGCGCCCTGTACTTCTCGGTGCTGGCCGACGCCGCCGAACGCTCCGACCCCGCCCGCGACCCGTCCCGGCCCCCCGCGGACGCCCCCGGCCCCGCCGACCCGGCGGCCGCGCTGGGGGCCTTCGCCCGGGCCCGGCTCGCCCGCGTCCCGCTCACCGGGTCCGACGAGCCGCTGGGCACCGCGGCCGGGCTCACCCCGGAAGTGCTCTCCGACGCCCCGGTGCGCGGCCTCTTCGCGCAGCTGGTCAGGGTGGAGGCCGTCCTGCTCGCCCTGTCCCTGGAGGCCCTGGCCGGTGACGGCCGCCGCCGGGTCCGGCAGGCGCGGGCCGTCCTCACCGTGCTCCACGGCGCCGAGCGCACCGCCGCCGTCGCCCCGGGCACGGTGGACCCCTTCACCGTCATCCGGACCTGTGAGCACCTGGCGGGGCTGGACCTGGACGACCCCGAGCCGCCCCACCTGGCCCACATCGGCCCGGCCGAGCCCGCCGACGACCCCTGGGAGCCCCCCGAGGCGGTCGACCCGGCCACCGGCGAGCGGGTCGGGGTCGGCGCCGACGGCGTGGTGGCCGTCCTGGGGCCGGGCCGCCTGGAGGCCGTCGAGGACGCGCTGCGCGCCGCAGCCGACACCGACGCGGTCACCGCGGTCCTGGCCACCGACGACCCCGCCGAGCACGGGCCGCTGCTGCACGCCTTCCTGGCGGACCTGTACCGCCACCTGGCCGCGGCCTTCCCCGCCCGCGCCGTCCCCCGGGCGCGGCTGGTCCTGGACGCCGCCGGCGCCGTGGCGGCCGCGGTCGGGACGGCCGCGGCGGAGGACACCGAGGCCGCGGTGCGCGTCGGCGGCGGCCGGATCACCGCCCGCGCAGCCGGCCGCGGCGCGGCCCACGCCGTGGCCGCCGCCCGCACCCCGGCCGGGTCCTGACCGCCCGGGGCGGCGGCCCCGCCCGGGACCGCCGCCCCGGAGGCGCCGCTCACCCCCGCCCTGTGTCGCCGCCCAGGGCCCGCAGGACGCGGGCGCGTTCGGGGTCCACGCCGCGGGCGCGCAGGCGGGCGGCCTCGGCGGGGGCGAACCCCGCCACCGCCCACGCGGCGACCTCGCCGCGCGGGACGCCCGCGTCCCACCACGCGCGCAGCAGCTCCACCGCGTCGGCACCGAGGGAGCGGGCCTCGGCGGCCGTGAACCCCAGCTCGCGCAGGATCAGCGCCCGCGCCGGGTCGATCCCGGCCCGGGCCCAGGGCACCGCTTCCGGCCCGGCCCAGCCGGTGTCGGCGAAGGGGCGCGCGGCGGCCGGACCGATCCCGGCGGCCAGCAGCGCCCCCATCGCCTCGGCGCCCCCGTCCTCGGGGGAGGGGGCCGGGGAACCGCGCAGTAGCCGGCGCAGCAGCCGGCGCACCGCACTCCGCGGGTGCGGGCGCTCGCCCGCCAGGTGCCGCTCGGCCGCCTCCGCGTGCGAGTACCCCAGCTCGTGCCAGCGCACCGCCTCCCGCGGTGCCATCCCGGCCCGCAGCAGGGGCCGCACCGTGTACGGGGTCAGCCCGGCCGTACGCCAGGACAGGGCGGGGCCGGGCCGGTACACCCCCGCGGTCCGCCACCGGTCGGCGTCGGCCAGCGCGAACCCGGCGCCGATCCACCGCCGGGCCTCGCCCACCTCGTAGCCGCGCGCGGTCCACTCGTGCAGGTCCTCCGGCCGTTCCGGGCCGTCGGGGTCGGACAACGTCTCCACGGGATGTCCCCTCTCTTCTAGTCCACGTCCCCGGGCAGCGGCACCACGTGCGCCCACGCGGGCGGTTCCGGAGCCGCGTCCCCGCCGACCAGGCCGACGACCACCGGCATCCGGGGCGGCGCGTCCGGCCACGGCGTGTCCCCGTCCGTGAGCACCAGCACCAGGTCCGGGCGCAGGCCCGCGGCCGCGGCGATCCCCTCGCGCAGATCGGTGCCGCCCCCGCCGACCAGCCGCACCTCCTCCACCCGGCGCACCGTCTGCACCGGGTGGGCGTGCCGGTCGCAGCAGATCACCCGCAGCCGCCGGCGGCCGCAGGCGCGCTCCAGCACCCCGGCGACCTCCGACACAAGCAGCCGCAGCACCGCGTCGCCGACGCTGCCCGAGGTGTCCACCACGACCGCCACGTCGGGGGCGGGCGCGGCCGTCGCGGGCAGCAGCACCCGGCCGTGCGGCCCCGGCGGCCCCTGCCTGCGCGCGGGCCTGCGGTAGGTGAAGTCCACCCGCCCCACGCCGTGGTACACCCCGCGCCGCAGGACCGCCCCCAGCCGGGCCCGCCAGTCCACCGCGGGCCGCATCCGCTCCCGCGCCCAGCGCTCCCAGCCGCCCGGGACGTCCGAACGCGCGGCGGCCCGCGCGACGATGTCGCGGGCCAGCGCCGCTTCCAGCACCGCGCGTTCCACATCGGACAGGGCGCCGCCGCCGGGGAGCTCGTAGGACCTCGCCAGTCCGTCCGCCGAACGGCCGCAGTCCACCAGCGCGGCCACCGGCCGTCCGCCGCGCGCCTGTGCCTCGTCCAGCACCTCGATCTCCGACAGGTACTCCTCGGCCAGCCGCCCCGGGGGCAGGCCCAGGGCCCGGGGCGAGACCACGCCGGCGGGGGCCTCCAGCCCGGCCGCCTCCAGGTCGTCGTTGACCTCGGCGTCGGCGGCCCGGTTCCACCGCCGGGCCGCCGGATCGCCGGGACCCGCGGCCCCCTCCGGGGCGCGGTCGGCGTGGCGGCGCACCAGGTGACCCACACCGTGCAGCAGCCACCACCCGAACTCCCGCACCGGCACGGCCAGCGCGGTCCCGGGGTCGATGTGGACCCGCCAGCCCGTGTCGGTCGGAAAGGCGCGGAAGTCGGGGTCGGGGACGGGCTCCCCTGTCTCCTCGTCCCGGCGCGGCTCCAGCACGACCGGGGTGAGCGAGAACAGGGCGTGGGCCAGGTAGGGCGCCTGGGCGGCCGCCCACAGGCGGGCCGCGGCGAACCGGTCGGCGGTCCGCGCCGCGTGGTCGTTCACGCCGCCTCCCCGGGCATGAGCCCGGCCGCGCGCAGCACCGGGGCCAGTTCCAGCAGCGCCGCGGGCGGGACCGCCCCCGCCGGCCTGCGGGCCGCCAGGTCGCGCGCGGCCGCGGCCGCCACGTCCGGCACGTCCCGGGAGACGCGGGCGACCACCTCCCAGGCCCGCTCCCAGGCGGGGGCGCCGCCGTCGGCCGCCACGTGGGCGACCAGGGCGCCCAGCAGGGCGTGCAGCCGGTCGGCCCGGTCCGGCAGCGGCAGGCCGGGGTCGGCCAGGAGGCTCTCGGGCGAGGGCAGGTCCAGGGTGCGCAGCCACGACAGCACCTCGAACCCGGCGGCCTCGCCCACCGCGCCCGTCACCAGGGCGGCCACCGCCGCCTCCACCTCCGGTGCCCCGGGGTTGGCCCGTCCGGCGGCCAGCGCCAGCGCGGCCGCCTCCCAGCTGCGCGGGCTGGGCCATCCCCGGCCCGCGGCGGCCGGGTCGCCGGGAACGGCGAGCACCAGCTCGGGGCGCACCCGCAGGAACGCCCCCACCGCCGAGCGGGCCGCCGCGGCCTGCTCCGCGCTCGGCGCCACCGCGTCCCCGGCGCCGGAGGCGGGGAACCCGTGCGCGAACCCCGCGGCGATCTCGGCGGCGGACACCTCCCGGTCCAGGTGGACCAGGCGGTTGGCCAGCGGGGCCGACAGCTCCCAGCCGTCGGCGGCCAGACCGGGCGGGTTGGCCGCGGCCACGATCCGCACCCCGGCGGGCAGCACGAGGTCGCCGACGGTGCGCTCCAGCAGGACGCGCAGCATCGCGGCCTGCACGGCGGGCGGCGCGGTGGTCAGCTCGTCCAGGAAGAGCAGGCCCTCCCCGGCCGCGGCCAGCCGCTCGGCCCAGCGGGGCGGGGCGAACCGGGTGCCGCCCTCGTGCACCACGGGCAGGCCGGAGAAGTCCCCCGGCTCGCGGACGGAGCCGACGACCACCTCCACGGGCAGGTCCAGCTCGCGCCCCAGGGCGAGCACGGACGCGGTCTTGCCGGTGCCGGGGGCGCCCCACAGCAGGACCGGCAGGTTCGCGCGCACGGCCAGGGCGAGCGCGGTGCGGGTGCGGGCGGTGTCCTTCACGGGGTCCTCCGGGGCCGGGTGCGGATGCGTGGCGGGGGCCGCGGACGGCCCCGACATGAGTCAACTTAGGTTGACTCCCCGGACAAGTCAACCCCGGTTGACTTCCGTCGGGCGGCCGCGCCCCCGCTCACGGCCCCGGCGGCTGGATTGCGCGGTCTCCGAACCGGGGTAGCGTGGAGGGCGGAGGCGTCCCCCGCGACGGGGCCTGCGCCCCAGCCCGTGAGGAGACGTTCAGTGACACGCACCGGTGCCGACGGGCCCCTGCTCAAGTGCTCGTTCTGCGGCAAGGACCAGAGTGAGGTCCGCAGGCTCATCGCGGGCCCCGGCCATATCTGCATCTGCGATGAGTGCGTCGGCCTGTGCAACGAGATCATGGAGGAGGAGGACGCCGTCCTCCCCGCCGAGGACTCCTGGGATGCGTTGCCCAAGCCGCGGGAGATCTACGAGTTCCTGGATTCGTATGTGATCGGGCAGGAGCAGGCGAAGAAGGCGTTGTCGGTGG
>NZ_JBEXTT010000025.1:0-100107 GCF_040614155.1 Nocardiopsis sp. NPDC006139 | reverse complement strand
GTGGAAGGCGTCTGCGTTTCCGCTTTGTTGTGTCTTCACTTTATCAGTGTTCCCGTTCCCCGCCAAATCGGCGTTTTCCGGGTCCTTCTGATTTCGGTGAAGGCGTTGCTCCCGCTGTTTCCTTTGGGGGCACTCTCCGAGTTTACATGTCCGCAGCACTGCTTCGGACCGCTGAATTTCGGAGAGAAGAAGATCGACCGGCCCGCCCGCTTTCGCGTTCGGCTCGCTCGGTCGTACCCCTTCGGGTCTTGGACCCGTTGGAGGCGACTCGGAGAACACTACCCCTCGACCGCGAGCGAAGCAAACGTTCGTCGGCGTGTCCTGGGTCACAATCATCGGTCTCGGGGGCGCAGGCCCGGAGGCCGCTGGTGGTGGTGCTGCGGTTCGTCCCGAGGTGGAGGGGTTCACTCTGTGTCCCCTGATCGTCCGGGCCACCCCGGCGGGCCGGGGCGGCGTGGTCGGCCGGCCTTCGGATCAGGTGAGGCAGAACTCGTTGCCCTCGACGTCCTGCATCACGATGCAGGCGTCGTTGCCGTCGTACAGCGTCTCCACGTGTGCCCCGCCGAGTCGGACCAGGCGGGCGCACTCGGCTTCGAGGGCGGCGAGGCGTTCCTCGCCCGCGAGTTCGTAGGCGACCCGCACGTCGACGTGCACCCGGTTCTTGGCGGCCTTTCCCTCGGGAACGCGCTGGAAGTACAGGCGCGGGCCCTCCCCCGCGGGGTCGACGCAGGCGCACCATACGCCCTGTTCCTCGGGGGGCAGCGAGTTCCTGTAGTCCTCCCAGGTGGAGAACTCGCCCGGCAGCGGCGGCAGGACGTACCCCAGCACCTCGCACCAGAAGCGTGCGACACGCTCGGGCTCCGCGCAGTCGAAGGTGACCTGGATCTTCTTGATCGATGGCATGGGCGCACACTCTGACCTGCTGCTTCCCGCGGGCTCGCCTGCGGGGAGGTTCAGCCGAGGATGCGTCCGGACCCCGTGCCCGGGGCCGTGTAGAGCCACTCGACCTCCATGTCCACCGCGGAGACGGTGGCCGGCGAGTACGACACCAGGGCCTCGTTGCCCACGAACGTCGCCGCCAGCTGGGCGATGGTCGGGTTGTGGCCCACCACCAGGAGGGTGCGCACCCCTGGGTCGACATAGGTGATCAGCTCGACCAGGGAGTCGACGCCGGCGGTGTAGGCCGACTCCGAGTAGTCGATCTCCGGTGTGGTGCCAAGGGTCTCCAGAACTCCTTCGAGGGTCTGGCGGGTCCTCTTGGCCGCGGAGCAGATGACGTGGTCCGGGGTGTGCCCCGCCTCGGCGAGGAGGCGGCCCACGCGGCGGGCCTGGTCGTGGCCGCGGTCGGTGAGGGCGCGGTCGTAGTCGATGACCCCGTAGCCCGCCTCCGCCTTGGCGTGGCGGAGCAGGAGCAGCGTCCGGTCGGTCATGACGCGATCACCGTCGCGACGATGGAGAGCAGGACCATGAACCCCACCATCACCCCCACGATGACGAACAGACCCTTCATTCCCGACATGAGCCCCCCTGAGTACGTTCTTCGCTCCAGAGTAGGAGGGGCCGCCGGGTGCTCCCGGCGGCCCCTCGTCGTGCGTGCCTAGTTGGTGCGGGCCTCTTCCCTGCCGCCGGTCCCGGCGGCCTCGTCGGTGATGCCGCCGCCCCCGACGGCCGGGGAGCCGGCGGAGGGGGTCTCATCGTCGTCGCCGCTCTCGGGCGCGCCGTGGCCGAGCTCGGCCGGCTCGGTCTCGGTGCCCGAGCCGCGCTTCTTGGACCACAGGACCGCGCCGACGAGGATGGCGACCGCCACGACGGTGACGCCGACCCGCAGGACGGTGTTGTCCTGGAAGATGACGACGCTGGGCGCGACGATCAGCGCGACCAGGTTCATCACCTTCAGGAGCGGGTTGATGGCCGGGCCCGCGGTGTCCTTGAACGGGTCGCCGACGGTGTCGCCGATGACCGTGGCGGCGTGGGCCTCCGAGCCCTTGCCGCCGTGGTGGCCGTCCTCGACGAGCTTCTTCGCGTTGTCCCAGGCGCCGCCGGAGTTGGCGAGGAACACCGCCATGAGGACGCCCGCGGCGATGGCGCCGCCGAGGAACGCGCCCAGCGGGGCGTAGCCGAAGGCGAAGCCGACCGCGATCGGGGCCAGCACGGCGAGCAGGCCGGGGGTGATGAGCTCGCGCAGGGAGTCGCGGGTGCAGATGTCGACGACGCGCGCGTACTCGGGCTTCTCGGTGCCGTCCATGATCCCCGGGCGGGTGCGGAACTGCTCGCGCACCTCCAGGACGACGCGGCCGGCGGCGCGGCCGACCGCCATGATGGCCAGGCCGGAGAAGAAGAACACCACGCTGGCGCCGATGATGACGCCGACGAGGACGTCCGGGCTGTCCAGGGACAGCGAGAAGACCTCGTCGCCGCCGAGCTGCTCCTGGACGGAGGTGCGGAACGCTCCGAAGAGGGCGGTGGCGGCCAGGACCGCGGTGGCGATCGCGATGCCCTTGGTGATGGCCTTCGTGGTGTTGCCGACGGCGTCCAGGCTCGTGAGGATCTCGGCGCCCTTGCCCTCGACGTCGCCGGACATCTCGGCGATGCCCTGGGCGTTGTCGGAGACGGGGCCGAAGGTGTCCATCGCGACGATGATGCCGACGGTGGTGAGCAGGCCGGTCCCGGCGAGGGCGACGGCGAACAGGCTGAGGGTGATGGACCCGCCGCCCAGGAGGAACGCCGCGTACACCGCGCCCGCGATGAGCAGGGCGGAGTAGACCGCCGACTCCAGGCCGACGGAGATGCCGGACAGGATGACGGTGGCGGCGCCCGTCTCGGAGCTCTCGCCGATCTCGCGGACCGGCCGCCGGTCGGTCTCGGTGAAGTAGCCGGTGAGGAGCTGGATGGCGGCCGCGAGGACGAGGCCGATGAGGACCGCGGCGATCGCGATGACGCGCGGGTCGGCGTCGGTGTAGCCCGCCTCGGCGATCTCGTCGAGGACGCTCTGGCTCACGCCGGACAGCTCCTGGAAGCTGCCGGGCAGGTACCAGAAGGACGCGGCGACGACGAGCAGGGCGGAGATGCCGGCGGAGATGAAGAAACCGCGGTTGATCGCGGACATCGCCGTCTTGTCGCGCGCGGAGGGCGCGACGATGAAGATGCCGATGATGGCGGTGAGGACACCGATCATCGGGACCAGCAGGGGGAAGACGAGGCCCTCGACGCCGAACGCGACGCGGCCCAGGATGAGGGAGGCGACGAGGACGACGGCGTAGGACTCGAACAGGTCGGCGGCCATGCCCGCGCAGTCGCCCACGTTGTCGCCGACGTTGTCGGCGATGGTGGCGGCGTTGCGGGGGTCGTCCTCGGGGATGCCCTGCTCGACCTTGCCGACGAGGTCGGCGCCGACGTCGGCGGCCTTGGTGAAGATGCCGCCGCCGACGCGCATGAACATGGCCAGGAGCGCGGCGCCGAAGCCGAAGCCCTCCAGGACGATCGGGGCGTCGCCCCGGTACAGCAGGACGACGACGGCCGCGCCGAGCAGGCCCAGGCCGACGGTGATCATGCCGGCGACGCCGCCGGTGCGGAAGGCGATCCGCATGGCGGTGCGGCTGTCGGCGGCGGTGCCGCCGCGGGCGGCCGCCGCGACGCGGACGTTGCCCCTGACCGCGAGCCACATGCCGATGAAGCCGGTGGCGGCGGAGAGGAGGGCGCCGAGGGCGAAGAAGACGGACCGGCCGATGGAGATGGCCCACGAGTCGGCGGGGAGCAGGAGCAGCAGCAGGGGGATGACGACGACGAAGACCGCGAGGGTGCGGAACTGCCGTCGGAGGTACGCACCCGCTCCTTCCTGGACCGCGACGGCGATGTTGCGCATTCGCTCGGTGCCCTGTCCGGCGGCGAGGACTTCACGTACCAGCATCCCCGCGACGGCGAGCGCGAGGAGCGCGACCGCCATGACGATGATGACGAGTGTGAAGTCGATGCCTTGCAGTTCTAGGGCCGTGCCGCTTGGCGCGGCGAGGTTGAGCCCAGACAATCCGTCCTCCTTGCGACGGGCACGACCTTTTCTCCCCCGCGCACGCGAAGCGCGGGGAATCCCGCGCGGAACCGTGCCCGTACCGCCGTCCGGAAGGAGCCTTGAACTGGCCCGACGGCACGTGGTCCGGGGTCGAAGCGGTGCCACCTTCGGTTTGGTGCACACTGCCCGCGCCACGTGCTCACGGGCGGTGATCCGGAAATCCTACGCAGCCCGAAGAAAAAAGAAGAGAGCGGATTAGGGGTTTTTTCGAGAACGATCAAAGATGTGATCCATCGGTGATCTCGAAAAACGGATAAATGGATTTATCGGCGATATTCTTCTTGCATAACGACTTAATGCGGTGTTAACGTTAAAGTTCCCATAAGGGAATGAAACGGGAAGCCGCCCCAGGGGCCTCAGCGCAAACGCATCCGGGACGGGTCCACCCCGTCGCCCGGGCGGGCGCGGCCCGCTTCGAGGTCGTCGGCGAGGGAGCGGGCGAAGGCCGCCACCGCCGCGGTGTCCACACCGTGCGGGGCGTCCGGGCCGTACGGCTCCACCCGGTCGGCGCCGCGGCGCAGCAGGCGGGCGGCGCCCGTGAGGTTGCCGCGCTGGGCGTGGGTGACGCCCACGGCCGTCTGCGCCAGTCCGCGCCACAGTTCGCGTTCGGACTCGGGGGAGGACTTCCAGACGGCCTCGAGGACTTCGTGGGCGGTGAAAGCGTACCCCCGGTCGAGGAGGTCCTGGGCCGTTTCCAGCCCTTCCTCCGCCGAGAATTCGGCGTCGTCGGGCACCCGCTCCACCTCGCCCGCGCTGCCGTGCGGCATCGGCCGGCCGTAGCGGTCGCGGGGTCGCTGGTTCTGCGCGCGCCCGTCCGGGGCGCGGTCGCGGTCCGCGTTCACCGTGTCCACCTTCTTCCTCAGTCGTCACCGGGGAGGGAGTCGAGCCACCGGGTGAGCTCGTCCGAGACGGCGTCCGGGCGCTCCTCGTGGGGGAAGTGCCCGGCACCGGGGATCCCCCTCCAACGGTAGGCCCCCGTCACCGAGCGCTCCGAGGCGCGGGCCGTCTCCGGCGGGCAGACGGGGTCGAGGGAGCCGTGGACCTGGAGCACCGGGACGCGCACCGGCGTCCGCATCCGCGCGTGGTAACGCAGGCCGTCCGGGCGCAGCCGGGAGCGGGCGATCCAGCGGTGGTACTCCAGGGAGCAGTGGGACACCTTGGGGATGGAGAACGCGATCCGGTACATCTTCTCGGCCTCGGCGTCGGGCCAGCCCGGGCCGGACCACTCCCGCAGCAGGTCGCCGACCCTGGCGCAGCCGTCGGCGAGGAGCCGGTGCTCGGGCAGGATCGGCAGCTGGGCACGGAGCATGTGGCGGGCGCCCGGACCCGCGGAGAGCATCAGACGGGCCGCCCGGCCCGGGTGCGGGGACGCGACCGCCGCCAGGGCGCGCACGGTGCCCGGGTGGTAGGCGGTCATGGTCCAGCCGACCATGCCGCCGACGCCGTGGCCGACCACGACCGCCCGGCGCGCGCCCAGGGCCCGGACCAGTCCGGCGGCGTCCTGGGCGAGGGTCACCAGGTCGTACCCGCGGGGTGTCTTGTCGCTGCCGCCGTACCCCCGCAGGTCGACGGCGACCGCCCGGTAGCCCGCCCCCGCGACGGCGGTGAGCTGGTGCCGCCACGCCCACCAGAACTGGGGGAAGCCGTGCAGGAACAGCACCAGCGGCCCCTCCCCCAGCTCGGCGGCGTGGAAGCGGGCGCCCGCGGCCCCGACGGTCCGGTGGGCCCAGGGGCCCTCGACGTAGGCGGCCGAATCGTCCAGCACGGTGGGGCGTCTAGTTTCCGGTGGTGGCCGTGGCCCCGGCCCTGCCGGCGGCGGCGACCTCCGAGCCCGGCGGGGTGATCTCGCGGCGCAGGATGGCGCCCAGGCGGGAGGTGGTCAGGCGGGTCCGCTCCAGGCCGCGCATCCGGCGGAAGCTGACCAGGCCGAAGAGGGCGAACACGATCGCGACGAGCAGGTAGAAGCCGGTCACGATGGCGAAGGAGGCCCACCCCGGCAGGCCCGCCACCTCGTACAGGACGAAGGCGATGGTCACCGAGAGGAGGATGACGAAGATGTGCATGAGGACGGCGAACACCGCGAACCCCGCGATGCCCTTGCCGGCCTTCGCCGCCTCGAGCTTGGCCTCGGCCTTGGCGAGCTCCAGTTCGAGGCGCACCAGACGGGAGAAGTTCCCGGTGACGTCCGAGACGAGTTCACCGACGGAGCGGTCGGTGTCTCCGACGGCACCCGGCCCGCCGGTTCCCGGCTTGTCCACCATCGCGGGGTTTCCCTTCTGTCGGTCAGAACACGCGGACGATCCTCCGCATCCTCGCACATGGGCCGCCACCGGTGTCCCTCACGGCACGCACAACACGGGGCTCCGCCTTCGTCACGCGGGTGAGTATCCGTGCCCGGACGCGGAAACGACGGGGCGCCCCGGGCCGCGGGCCCGGGGCGCCCCGCACGCGGGTGCGCGTGTCAGTCGCCCTGCTTCACGGAGGGCAGCTGCTTGGCGATGACCTCCATGATCGAGGAGTCGGTGAGCGTGGAGGTGTCACCGACCTCGCGGTTCTCCGCGATGTCGCGCAGCAGGCGGCGCATGATCTTGCCCGAGCGGGTCTTGGGCAGCTCGGGCACGGCCAGCAGGCGGGCGGGCTTGGCGATCGGCCCGAGGGAGGCGCCGACGTGGTCGCGCAGGGCCTTGACCGTCTCCTCGGAGACCTCCTCGGCGCCGCTGCGCAGGATCACGAAGCCGACGATGGCCTGGCCGGTGACCTTGTCCGTGGCGCCGACGACGGCGGCCTCCGCCACGCTCGGGTGCGAGACCAGGGCGGACTCGACCTCGGTGGTGGAGATGTTGTGGCCGGAGACGAGCATGACGTCGTCGACGCGGCCGAGCAGCCACAGGTCGCCGTCCTCGTCCTTCTTGGCCCCGTCGCCCGGGAAGTACAGGCCCTCGAAGCGCGACCAGTAGGTGTCCTTGTAGCGCTCCGGGTCGCCCCAGATGCCGCGGAGCATGGACGGCCAGGGCTCGCGGATCACGATGAAGCCGCCCTCGCCGTCGGGGACCGGGTTGCCGTTCTCGTCCACGACGTCGGCGACGATGCCCGGCAGGGCGCGCATGGCCGCACCCGGCTTGCCCGAGGTGACGCCCGGCAGCGGGCTCACCATGATGGCGCCGGTCTCGGTCTGCCACCAGGTGTCCACGACCGGGGTCCGGTCGCCGCCGATGTGCTTGCGGTACCAGACGTAGGCCTCGGGGTTGATGGGCTCGCCCACCGAGCCGATGACGCGCAGGCTCGACAGGTCGAACCCTGCGGGGATGTCGTCGCCCCACTTCATGAAGGTGCGGATCGCCGTGGGGGCCATGTAGGCGATGGTGACCTTGTACTTCTCGATGATCTCCCAGAACCGGCCGCGGTGCGGGGTGTCCGGGGTGCCCTCGTAGAGGACGGTCGTCGCGGCGTTGGAGAGCGGGCCGTAGACGATGTAGGAGTGGCCGGTGACCCAGCCGATGTCGGCGGCGCACCAGTAGACGTCGGTCTCGGGCTTGAGGTCGAAGACCGCCCAGTGGGTGTAGGACGCCTGGGTGAGGTAGCCGCCGGTGGTGTGCAGGATGCCCTTGGGCTTGGCCGTGGTGCCGCTGGTGTACATGATGTACAGCGGGTTCTCGGCGTCGTGCGCCTCGGGGGTGTGCTCGGTGCTCTGGGAGTCGACGAGGTCGTGCCACCACACGTCGCGGTCGGTCCACTCGACGTCCTGGCCGGTGCGGCGGACGACGAGGACCTTCTCGACGGCCGGGCGGTCGGCCACCGCGGCGTCCACGGCGGGCTTGAGCGCGCTGGGCTTGCCGCGCCGGTAGCCGCCGTCGGCGGTGATGACGAGCTTGGCCTGGCTGTCGTCCAGGCGCTGGCCCAGGGCGTCGACGGAGAAGCCGCCGAAGACCACCATGTGGACGGCGCCGATGCGGGCGCAGGCCAGCATGGCGACGATCGTCTCGGGGATCATCGGCATGTAGATGGCGACCCGGTCGCCCCGCGTGACGCCCAGTTCGGTGAGGGCGTTGGCGGCCTGGGAGACCATGTCCTTCAGCTCGGCGTAGGTGATCGTGCGGGTGTCGCCCGGCTCGCCCTCCCAGTAGTAGGCGACGCGCTCGCCCAGGCCGTTGGCCACGTGGCGGTCCACGCAGTTGACGGAGGCGTTGAGCCTGCCGTTGACGAACCACTTGGCGAAGGGCGGCTGCCAGTCCAGGACGGTGTCCCAGGGCCGGTCCCACTGGAGCCTGCGGGCCTGCTCCTCCCAGAAACCGAGCCGGTCCCCGGCCGCCTCGTCGTAGGCGTCGGCCTTGACGTTGGCGTTCGCGGCCAGATCGGCCGGCGGGGGGAAGCTGCGTGTTTCATGGAGAAGGTTGGACAGTGTCTCCTGGCTCGGGGGAGTGCTGTCGGCCACTGTGATTCTCCTTACGTAGGCTGGTTCACACCAAATTAATCATGTGGTCTGGACCTGTGGAACAGGCAGGGTCGGTTCCAGCGCCGGGGGCGACCCGGCGCGCGACGAACGGCCGGTGAGCGGTCGCCGACGGGCGACGAACGGTCGCCGGCGCGGGAGCGGGGGGACGGACGACCGGCGGAGGGCACGCGGTGGCCGGTGTTACCGGCGCGTATGTTGGTTCCCGTGAGCGAAACGACTTCTGCCGCCCAGACCGACCCGCTGGCCAGGATCGCCGCACTGCCCGGTGTGGCCGAGGCCGTGGAGGAGACCCGGACCCTGGTGGACCGGCTGCTGGGTCACCGGATCCTGCGTCGGCGGAGCAGCGACGTGTCCATGGAGTCCTCGCTGCGCGGGGCGTGCGCGTCCGCCGCGCTGGAGGGCGCCGAGGTCTCGATGGACGAGATCCGCGCCGGGCACGTGTACGACACCCGGATCAAGGGCGCCCTGCGGGTGGGCGGCGAGCTGGGGACCCTGGTGGAGACCTGGCCCAAGGCGCCGCGGCAGGTGCTGGCCCGGCTGCACACGCTCGCCGCCGCGGACGCGGTGTCCGCCGACGCCCTGGGGCGGCCGCGCATGGCCGGCGAGCGGGTCGAGGACCCGCTGGAGCTGGGCGAGGCGCTCGCCCCCGAGGCCGCGCTCGCCCGTCTGGAGGGCCTGTACGCGCTGCTGGGCGCGCGCACCTCGGTGCCCGCGCTGGTGACGTCGGCCCTGGTGCACGGCGAGCTGATGGCGATCCGCCCGTTCGGGTGGGGCGACGGGATCGTGGCGCGGGCCGCCGAGCGGCTGACGCTGGTCGAGCGGGGGCTGGACCCCAAATCGCTGGTGCCGTCCGAGCTGGGCCACCGGACGCTGTCGGAGGAGTACGCCCCCGCGCTGCGCGGGTACATGTCCGGGACCGCCGAGGGCGTGGCCGGGTGGGTCGTGTACTGCTGCCGGGCGGTGCGGGCCGGGGCGCAGGATTCGCTGGCGACCTGCGAGGCGCTCAAGCGCGGCTGAGGGCCGGGCGTGTCGCGGTCCGGGGCGGGCCCCGGGCCGGGGCACGGCGAGGGCGGGCCGGGACGGCCCGGCGGGCGGCCCCGAGCCAGGGCGCGACGGGAGCGGGCCGGGACGGCCCGGCGGGCGGCCCCGAGCCAGGGCGCGACGGGAGCGGGCCGGGACGGCCCGGCGGGCGGCGGATCGGGGCGGCGCGGAGCGGTCCGTGAACGGAAACCGCGCTTGTTACTCGTCCATTTACCAACGGGTAGAGGCACGAACGATATCGGTTCGGTCACGCTTGTCCGTTACCCAATGTTTCGGGATTGCCCCGGCCTCTCGCCGAACACGGCGAACGGCGCCCCGCGGGGAATCCGCGAGGCGCCGTCTCCGACCGGCTGCACCGGGTTAACAAGCATCCATTCGTCTGTCCTGACCAGGCGCTTCATCGAGCGTCTCGGTCGAGGCGGGCCCTACGAGGCCTGCTGGTGCGTGGGTTCCCGGTTCACCTGTCGGGGTGGGTCTACGCCACCGATCCCTTTCTTTCTACGCCGGTCCCCGGGCTTCGAAAAGGTGGTTGGTCCAACTTTTCATCCTGGATTCCCGAACCGATACGCAGTGTCACGTGGTAGCGTCGGTTCCGTCGTTCCGACGGGAACCGGTTCACACCACTTCGGCAAAAGCCGTGGCGTGCGCGCATTTCGTGTGCGGCCCGGTGGGGCCGGATCCGGGCGGAACGCATGTCCCGACGCGCTTTTCGGTGGTCCGGGGGCTCCCCTCCCCTCGTCGACCCTTCCGAAGGGCGGGCCCGGCCCTCCCCCCAGGGTCGAGAGGGCGATCCACCCGCGCGCCCCCCTGACGCGGGACATCGCACGAGGCCCGTTCGCCGAGCCTGCCGGGTGGGATGTGCATCCGCCCCCGTGTGCGCATCCCGCCCGCAGGTCTTCGGAGGCGGCGTCCCGGCCCTGACCGGCGCCCCGCCGGACGGTGCGGCCCACGGCCCCGCCCCGGACGGGTTATCCACAGATCGACGGTCCGGCTTTCGCCGACCCCCGGGATCGGCGATGGTCGAAGGGTGCCCCTCCCCCTGCCCGGAGGCCCCATGGACGCCGTTCCCCTCATCGCCACCGCCGACACCGGACTGCTCGACGACCTGCTGCGGCTGTCGGCCGCCGCCTCGGTCCGGGTCAACACCGCCGACACCGTCGATCGCGCGCTGCTGTCGTGGCCGCGCTCGCCGCTGGTGGTGCTGGGCGCCGACCTGTACCCGGAGCTGCGTTCGGGTGAGCGGCCGCCGCACGCCCGGTTCGTCGTGGTGGCCCGCGGCGGCCCGGACGCGGGGCCCGGGCCGGGTCCCGGACACGGCGGGCCCAACGGTGCGGGCGGGGCGGGCGGCACCATGCTGCTGCCCCGGGACGAGATGCTGCTGACCGGCCTGATCTCCGCGAGCGGACAGCCCGGACGGCGGGCGCCGACCGTGGCCGTGATGGGCGGGCGCGGCGGGGCCGGGGCGAGCCTGCTCGCCGTCGCCCTGGCACTGGCCGGGGCGCGGGGCGGGCACGGCACCGCGCTGCTGGACGCCGACCCGCTGGGCTGCGGTCCCGACATCCTGCTCGGCTGCGAGCGCGACCCGGTGGACGGCAGGCTCGGCTGGGACGACCTGACGGACCGGCGCGGCCGGTTGCGCTGGTCGGACGTGGCAGCGCGGCTGCCCGGACCGGCCGGGATCTCGGTGCTCACCTGGGTGCACGGGCCGGACGCGCGCCGGGGTCCGCTGCCCGCTGCCGCCGCCCGGTCGATGCTGGAGTCGGCCCGGCAGGGGTGCGACCTGGTGGTCGTCGACCTCCCGCGGTCGTTCGGGGCCGCGGTCACGGCCTTCCTCAACCGCTCGGACCTGGTGCTGCTGGTCGTGCCCGCGCAGGTGGCCGCCGTGGTGTCGGCGTCGGCGATGGTGCCGCGGCTGCGGGCGGAGTCCCGGGAGGTGCGCGCCGTGGTGCGCGGGGCCTCGGGCGGGCTGACCGCCGACGTGGTGGCCCGGGGGCTGGGGCTGGCACTGGGAGCGGACCTGCCGCCGGAGCCGGGCCTGGAGCGTGCGCTGGCCGCCGGACGGCGGCCCGCGGACCACCCGCGTTCGCCGCTGGCCGGGTTCGCCGACCGGCTCGTCGCCGAACTGACGGGGGTGCCGCGGTGAGCGCGCTGACCGAGCGGGCGCTGCGGCGGCCGTCGGTGACCGGCTCCACCCTCCTCCGGGATGGGCCACCGCCCCGGCGCACCGGCGGCTCCGCCGGGCCCGACCTGGTGGAGGCGGTGCGCAACCGACTGGTGGCCTCGGGGGTGGTGGTCAGCCCCGGCAACGTGGCGGCGGCGCTGCGGGCGGAGGGCGGGGTGCTGGGCGACGCCGAGGTGCTGTCGCTGACCCGGCGGCTGGCCGCGGACCTGGCCGGTGCCGGGCCGCTGGAGGAGCTGATGACCTCCGGGGTCACGGACATCCTGGTCAACGGGCCGGACGAGGTGTGGGTGGATGACGGCGGCGGGCTGCGCCGGGTGGAGGTGCGGTTCGAGTCGGCGGAGGCGGTGCGGCGGCTGGCCCAGCGGCTCGCCGCCCAGGCCGGGCGGCGGCTGGACGCCGCGGTGCCCTATGTGGACGCGCGCCTTCCCAACGGAGCGCGGCTGCACGCGGTGCTGCCGCCCGTCTCCCCCACCGGTGCGTGCCTGTCGCTGCGGATGCCGCCCCGCCGGGTGTTCACCCTGGACCGGCTGGTGGACTGCGGGACGCTCACCCGGCGCGGGGCGGCGCTGCTGCGGGCGGTGGTGGACTCGCGGACGGCCTTCCTGGTGAGCGGTGGCACGGGGACGGGGAAGACCACCCTGCTGTCGACGCTGCTGTCCCTGGTGGACCCGGGCGAGCGGATCGTGCTGGCCGAGGACTCCCCCGAGCTGCGCCCCGACCATCCGCACGTGGTGCGCCTGCAGACCCGTCCCGCCAACATCGAGGGCAGCGGCGAGGTCACCCTGGAGGTGCTGGTCCGCCAGGCTCTCCGGATGCGCCCGGACCGGTTGGTGGTGGGCGAGGCGCGGGGGCCGGAGATCGTGTCCCTGCTGGGCGCGCTCAACACCGGCCACGAGGGTGGCGCGGGGACGCTCCACGCCAACGGCGCGGGGGACGTGCCGGCCCGGGTGGAGGCGCTGGGCTGCGCGGCCGGGCTCGGACGGGAGGCGGTGCACAGCCAGTTGGCGGCCACCGGGGTGCTGGTGGTGCACCTGGTGCGGGAGGCCGGGGTCCGGCGGCTGGCCGAGGTCCGAGTGCTGGACCACGACCGCCAGGGGCTGGTGCGTACGGTGCCCGCGGTGTCGTTCGCCGCGTGCGGGGCCCAGCGCGAGCACCCGGGGGTCGGCGTCCTCACCGCCCGTGTCGGCGACGGCTGGCGCCGATGAGCACCGGCGCGGGAGGCACCGCGTGGGAACCGGGGTGGCGGCGCCCGAGGGCTGCGCGCCGGCCGGGGCGGCGTGGCCGCGCCGGGCCGGGGCCCGGGAACCGCGGAACGACCGGGGTGCGCGGGGTCTTCGGAGAACACGGGTGTGCGGGGCGGGGACGAGGGACGTTCGGGGGCGTGGCGTGATCGGGGTGTGGGTGTGCGCGGTGGGGCTGGTGCTGTTGGGGGTGCTGGTCGACGCCGGGACGGGGCGGATCGGATGGCAGGTGCCGCGCGGTCCGGGGCCGGTGGGGGTGCTGGAACGCGTGCGGGCGTCGGTGCTGCGGCGGAGGACGGCGCCGGGCCGGGAGAAACGGCGCGGGGTGATCACCCTGTGCCGGGTGCTGGCCGCCGAGCTGCGGTCCGGGAGGCCGCCCGAGGACGCGCTGGGGGCGGCGCTCGCCGAGGCCGGGCCGGAGGTGGCCCGGGCGGTGGGAGACGGGTTCGGCACCCGGGCCCCGGTGCGGGCCGCCGAGGCGGATCCGGACCTGCGCGCCCTCGCCTACCTGGCCGTGTGCTGGGAGGTGGCCTCGGACACCGGTGCCGGGCTGGCCGATGTCGTGGACGCGCTCGCCGACGAGCTCACCGCGCAGGAGGAGGTGCGGGCCGAGATCTCGGCGCGCACCGGCGGCCCGAGGACCACGGCGATCGTGCTGGGCCTGCTCCCCGTGGTGGGGCTGCTGCTGTCGGCCGGGCTGGGGGGTTCGCCGCTGGTGTTCCTGTTCACGACCCCGCTGGGGCTGTTCTGCCTGGTGCTCGGTGTGCTGCTGAACCTCGCCGGGCTGTGGTGGATCTCGCGGCTGGTGCGCGCCGCCGTGGACCGGGAGGACTAGGCATGCCCGGCTGTCGGAACACGGCCGCCCTCCGCGGTGACCGCGCATGGGAGGGCCCGCAGCGGCCATCGTGAGGGGCGGTCCGATGCGGATCCCGCGCCCGCCGGGCGCACGCGCCGGACCGGCCGGGGGCGTCCGCCGGACAGGCTCGGGGCACCCGTGGCCAACGGATGGCAGGGACGGAAAAGTGAGGGGGGAGCGTGTTCACCGTCATCACCGTGGTGTGCGGGGCCGTGGGGGTGTGGATCGCGATGGGCGGCGGCCCCGGAATGCGGCTGCGGCCGCCAACGGAGGCGAAGCCCCGCCTCCCCGGTCGGCTGCTGGTCCTGACGGCGGCCGCGGCGGGTGCGGCGGCGGTGGCCGGGGCCCTGTTCGGGCCGCTCGGCGCGGCCGTGGTCGCGGCCTGCGGGGTCGGATGGTGGGTGCGCGCCCGGGGGAGAACGCGGGACGACCGGATCGTGCTCACCGGCGACGTCCCCGTGGTGATCGGGCTCATCGCCGCCGGGATGCGGGCCGGGGCGCCGTTGGTGTCCTGCCTCGCGGCCGTGGCGCGGGCCGCCCCCGGCAGGCTCGGGGCGGAGTTGGCGTCGGTGGCCGACCGGCTGCGTCTAGGGGCGGATCCGGCCTCCGCCTGGTCGGAGTCTGCCGGGGTGCTGCCCGAGCCGCTGGTGGCGGCCGGGCGCGACCTGGCCCGCGCCGCCGACACCGGGGCTCCGGTGGCCGACCTGCTCGACCGGCACGTGGCGGACCTGCACAGGAAGCTGCGCTCTCTGGCGTCGGCGCGGGTCGAACGCCTGGGGGTGCTCGTGGTGATGCCGCTGGCGCTGTGCTTCCTGCCGTCCTTCCTCCTGGTGGGGGTGGTCCCGATGGTGGTGGACCTGCTGTCGCGCGCGTTGGGCGGGTGATCCCGGCCGAGCCACCGGAGCGGGGGCCGCCGACACCGGGGCGTGGCGCGGGACAGGGGATCGGCGTCAGGCTGCCGAGAGGCGGCGGGTCAGGCCTCGTCCTCGCTCAGGCCGTCGATGATGTCGTCCAGCACCAGGGAGCGGTCCCGCATGGGCATCAGCCGCAACTCCTTGAGGGCGGGCAGGGTGTTCACCCGGGTGCCGCGCGGTCCCTCGACCGTGCACAGGCGCATGCAGTGCTGGGTGGGCGCGCGCCAGAAGTCGCGCTCGTCCACCGGGGCCAGGCGGTACACCGTGGCCGGGTAGCGGGGAGGTCGGCCCGGAGCCCGCCACTGCTGGACCCGGGCGAGCACGAACCCGCTGATCAGGGAGTCGAACACGCCCTCCTGGTCGAGGTCCGCCAGGGCCTCCCGGTCGCCCTCGGCCCGGCACTCGGCGCACCCCGCCAACTCCGCCCGCAGCAGCCACCGCGCCCGGGCATGGCCTACCTCGGTGTTCTTGAGTTTGCTCGGGTGTCGGTGTCCCATACATCGGAGGGTACGACCGTTACGGCCCCGCCGTGGCCGACCTGCGGCTTCCGGAACGCGGGAGGGCGCCCGAAGCCCACCCACCAGGGCACGACGGCCCGAAGCACCGCCCCCCGGGCCGCCCCCACCCCGCCCGGCGACGGCCCCGCTCATCCATCCGCCCACAGCCCCGGCCAGCCGCCCCCCGGCTCAGGAACCACACCTGCCCGCCCACCCCACAACAGCCGCGACGGCACCCGCGCCCCACCCGGACGGCCACGCCCCAGGCCGATCGCGCCCTCGCGCACCCACCCGGTGACTGCCTCTGACGAGGCCGGGCCCGGGCAGCAGCCACCTGGCGGTGGCCGGGATGAGGACGGTCCGGGCGGCACCCGCGCATACCTCCATCACCGTGTCACGGCGGGCACCCCACAGGCATAAGGGCGCTACCCGCGGCGGCGCGCGGACACGAGTGACGCTCGCACTCATCCGGCGGCGGGCCGGGGCGGGGCTTTCGGCGGGGCGTGGGGGGTCACCAGTGGGTGTCGCGGTCTCCTCCCGCTCGGCGGCGGCCCAGGTAGGGCTCCGGGAAGCGGGGCCAGCCCACGGTGAGGCGCAGGGCGAGCGACGTCACCGCGAGCAGGGCCAGGAGCACGGTGGAGGTGTTGCCGACGACCCGGGCGACGGTGTCGGCCGGGGCCGGCGTGGTGGAGACGTGGTGCACCACCTGGACGGCGCCGGTCTCGGCGTCCGGGCCGCCGCTCCACTCCGCCTCGCTCGGCTCCGCGGTCGGGCTCGGGCCGCCGCTCGGAAGCACCGCCGGCACGGAGGTCGGCTCCGCCGCCGGAGCCTCCCCGCTGGAGACCGCCCGGACGGGGCCGCCGTCGCCGGAGGCCGGACGCGCCGGTGGCGGGGCCGTCGGCTCCGCGTCCGCCACCGACGCCGCGCTCTCCTCCGGTGGCCGGGGGGAGCCGGACACCGCCGACAGGGGCAGCCGGAGCGGCACGCACTCCGGGGGTTCCGTCCACGGGCGGGTACAGGGCACGGCGTGCACCGGCGGGTGGGCGCGCAGTTCCGTGGGCGGCGGGCAGGGGGACGGCGGGGCGGGGTCGGGGGCGGCGCTGAGGAGCAGGGCGCACATCAGGGCGGGCAGGGTCATGGTGCTTCCTCCGGAAGGGCTCTGTGGACCGGCCCGGCACGTGAGCCCGCGCTGACGGACAGGTCGAGAACAGAGGGGACGGCGACCACCACCTCGGCGGTGTGGCCGGTGATCTCGCAGGTGTCGAGGGAGGCCCCGTTGGCCTCGGCGGTGAGGCGGGCCCGCTCGCAGGCGGTGTCCCGCCCGTGGACGGCGACGGAGGCCGCCGCGAGGGCGGCCAGGTCCGCCGCCGTGCCGGCGCGGTCCCGGTCGAACCGGGCGGTCGCCGCCAGGACGGCGGCCAGGGCGACCGTCCACAGCAGGACCGCCATGGCCACCCAGTGGACGGCGGCCGCCCCGGTGTCGGGAGCGGGGTCGCGTCCGGTTCCGGGGCGGGACCCGGTCGTGCCCCGAACGCCCCCGGGCCGGGGCCCGGGTCCGGCCCGGACATCGCTCCGAGGGCCCGGGGTCATGGTGGGACCCCTGGTTCGAGGAGGACGGCGGCGGTGCCGCTCACCTCCACCGTGTGGAGGTGGACGCGGCCGAACCGGACCCGGGCGGTGACGGTGACCCGCGCCGTCCCGCCGTCCCGGCCCAGGCCGACCCGGGCGCCGTCCGGGGCGGCGGCGCGGGCCAGCTCCCGGGCCTGTGCCTCGCTCTCGCCACGGGCCAGGGACCGGGCGCCCACGCGTGCGGCGTCCGCGCAGGCGAGCCGGGCGTCGGCGGCGGTGACCGCACCGACGGCCAGCGCCAGGACGAGGAGGAGGGCCGGCAGGGTGAGGGCGAACTCGACGGTGACGGCCCCCCGGTCAGAAGCCGTTGTTGAGCGCATTGACGACGATCCCGGTGAAGGCGTCGTTGACGGCCTGGCTCTTGGCGATCGCGTACATGACCCCGGCGAAGGCCGCCGCCGTGAGAATGCACAGGGCGTACTCGGTCGTCGTGATGCCGCGGTCGGCGTCCGCGGCCGGGTGCCGCCGCGCGAGGGGCAGCGGACAGCGGGTGACGGCGGCAAGGCATGCCGAAGAGAACACGGAACCTCCCTGGTAGGAGGGGTGACAGGGATGTCGCCCCGGTTTCCAGGGTGGGCGGCCCGGGGAGGCGACGGAAGGGCTTTCCCCAGCCTGTGGATAACTTTCCCCGGCCCGCACCCCGCCCCTGCCGGACCGTCCCGCGCGATGATGGCGCCGTGGCCGCCGCCGGGCCCCGCGGCCGCCGCCCCCGGACGGGAAGAGCCCGCCGGGAGAACCCGACGCCCGAAGGATCCGTGTGAACACTCCCGCCGACGTCCGCGCCCGCCTGCGCCTGATCGACGCGGACCTGGCCCGCCCCTACTCCCCCGGGCGGCCCCAGCCCTCCGGCGGCGCCGACTTCCACCTGGCGCTCCTGGCCATGAGCCGAGACTTCTGGGACGACCGCTCGCCCGGGACCGTCGAGGCCGCCCAGGCCGCGATCGAGGCCGACCTGGCGGAGGTCGAGGCAGCCCTCACCGAACGCTGGGGCGCCCCCGGGCTCGTCGACCCGGCCCCCTACGCGGACGCCGCGCTCGACGGCGCGGAGCTCCCGTCCGCGCTCGGCCACCTCTACACGGCGGTCTGCGACCTACGGGTGTGGAGCCTCCCGGAGACCGGCCGCTGGGCGGCGCTGGCCCTCGTCCACGACGACGCCGAGCTGCCGCTCCTGCTGTACGCCGCCGTGGGCGACGCCCCCTTCCCGGCGCCCCCGGCCCCGCCCGGGCGCGCTCCCCGCCTCGACGCGCGCCCCCGACCGCTCCCGGGTCTCTGAACGTCTCAGCCTGCGGCGCCCAGCACCTCGTCCAGCATGCGCAGGGCGCCGGACTTGCTCAGCGGTTCGTTGCCGTTGCCGCACTTGGGCGACTGGATGCAGGACGGGCACCCCGCCTCGCACGCGCAGTCGGCGATGGCCGCCCGGGTCGCGGTGAGCCACTCCCGGGCCGCCGCGTAGCCGCGTTCGGCGAACCCGGCGCCGCCCTCGTGGCCGTCGTAGACGAACACCTCCACCCGGCCGGTGGCCGTGGACACCCCGCCGATGTCCCAGCGGTCGCAGGTGGCCAGCAGCGGCAGCATGCCGATCGCCGCGTGCTCGGCGGCGTGCGCGGCGCCGAGCAGGCCGACCTCCTCCTTGCGCAGGCGCTCCTCGGCCTCGGGGGGCAGCGTCCACCACACGGCGCGGGTGCGCAGGGTTCGTTCGGGCAGGTCCAGCGACTGCTCGCCCAGGACCGCGCCGGTGCGCACGTCCCGCTTGAGGTAGCCGACCACCTGCCGGACCACCTCCACCTCGCCGAAGCGCAGCACCACCCCGCTGTCCCACCGCTCCTCACGGATGACCGACCGGACCGTGATGTCCGTGGTGTCGCGCGCCCACGTGCTGTACGGGGGCTCGGCCGGCCGCACGAGGGCGACCCCCTCGTCGAGGTCCAGCTCCCCGACCAGGTAGGTGTCGCCCTGGTGGAGGTACACCGCCCCGGGGTGGACGGTGCCGTGGGCGGCCGCCTCGTCGATCTCTCCGAGCAGTCCGCCCGTCGAGGTGTCGACGATCTGCACGGGCGACCCCCCGGAACCCCGGATATCGGCCAGGTCACTTGCCCTTTCGTTGCTCGTCCAGAACCACCCCCTCGGCCGCTTCCTGAGGAATTTCCGGTGAACGAGTTCGTCGAGCCGCTCCCGGGTGGTGGGTCCGAAGAGGGAGAAGTCGTCCTCCGTGATCGGGAACTCCTGGGCGGCCGCGCAGAGGTGCGGGCCGAGGATGTGCGGGTTTTCCGGATCCAGTACGGCGGTCTCTACGGACTGACCGAAAATCGCCTCCGGGTGGTGCACCAGGTAGGTGTCCAGGGGGTCGTCCCGGGCCACGAACACGGCCAGTGCCGCGTCGTCCCCGCGCCCGGCCCTCCCCGCCTGCTGCCACAGGGAGGCCCGGGTGCCGGGCCACCCGGCGATGATCACGGCGTCGAGGCCGGTGATGTCCACCCCCAGCTCCAGGGCGTTGGTACTGGCCAGCCCGAGGATCTCCCCGGTCCGCAGCGCCTCCTCCAGCCGCCTGCGCTCGGCGGGCAGGAAGCCGCCGCGGTAGGCGGCCACCCGGCGGGCCAGATCGGGCTCCAGCAGGCGCTGGGCGGTGAGCGCCACCAGCTCGGCGCCCTGCCGGGAGCGCACGAACACGAGCGTGCGCACACCCTCCCTGACCAGCTCGGCGAGCAGTTCGGCGGCGTGGGAGGGCGCGGTCCGGCGCACCGGGGCGCCGTGCTCGCCGGTCAGGTCGGTGAACTCCGGCTCCACCAGCGCCACCGACATCCCCGGCCGCGGCGACCCGTCCTCGGTGACGGCGGTGACCGGGATCCCGGTGAGCCGGCCGGCGCTCTCCCCGGGGCTCCCGGAGGTGGCCGAGGCGAGCACGAACACCGGCTCGGACCGGTGCCGGGCGCACACCCGCCGGAGCCGGCGCAGGATCTGGGCGACGTGCGAGCCGAACACCCCGCGGTACAGGTGCGCCTCGTCCACGATCACGTAGCGCAACCGCCTCAGGAAGCGCCGCCATGCCTCGTGCCGGGGCAGCATGCCGTGGTGGAGCATGTCCGGATTGGTGAGCACGTAATTGCCGTGCTCGCGCACCCAGGTGCGCTCCTCGGGCGGGGTGTCGCCGTCGTAGACGGCCGCCCGCAGGCCGGGCAGCCGCAGGTCCTCGATGGCGCGGAGCTGGTCCCGGGACAGCGCTTTGGTCGGTGAGAGATAGAGAACGGTTCCGCCCGCGTCAACCGCCTCCACCGCGGGCATAAGGAAGCCAAGTGACTTTCCCGAGGCGGTACCCGTGGCTATGATCACATCACGGCCCGAGCGGGCGAGGTCGGCGGCGGCCACCTGGTGGGACCACGGCTCCGTGATCCCCCGGTCGGCCAGGCGTTCGACCAGGAGGGCCGGGGTCCATTCCGGCCACCGCCCGCTCACCCCGTCGTGCCGCGCCACGTGCTCGACGTGGGTCACCTGCGGGTACCGGGTATCGTCACGCCACACACCGGGAAGCACGGACTCCGGTCGCGTCATCCGGGACCCCTCCTCACTGGGCGGACATTGGTTTCAGTGTGTCATCCGGGGGAACGGTCGCGCGGTGTCACCGTTTTTCCGTGCATCACGGGAGGACCGGCACGCCACCCGTGGTTGAATGCGTGCTGGTGGGGTAACGCCCGGCAGAGATCATCGGCGCTGGAGGACTAGTGGACTTGAAGCTTGATCATTACACCGAGGGCGACACCGAGATCGTCGTCGTTGAGGGTGAGATCGACGTCTATACCGCACCCCGGCTCCGTGAGCTGCTGATCGATCTGGTCAACAAGGGCAACTTCCACCTCGTGGTCAACATGGAGAAGGTGGAGTTCCTGGACTCGACGGGTCTGGGCGTGCTCGTGGGCGGCCTCAAGCGCGTGCGCGCGCACGACGGCACCCTGGACCTGGTGTGCACCCAGGAGCGCATCCTCAAGATCTTCCGGATCACCGGCCTGACCAAGGTGTTCGGTATCCACAACACGGTTCAGGAAGCCATCGACAAGCGTTCGGCGAAGTAGTACAGAGCGAGCGATGGCGACCATCACGCTCACGATCAGTGCGCTTCCGGCCCACGTGCGCACGGCCCGGCTCATGGCCGCGACCGTGGCCCGGCGGGCGGGCATCCCCGCCTCCACCATCGACGAGATCCGGTTGGCGGTCGGTGAGGCGTGCTCCCGGGCGGTGGCGGCGCACAAGCTGCACTGCCCGACGCAGCCGATCCTGCTCCAGCTGATCGACGACGGCGGGCCTGATCCGGCGTCGGACCCCCGTGCCGACACCGCGAGCCGTATCCTGCGCGCCAACGGGAGCGCGACCCGACGCTTCGAGGTGGTCGTCTCCGACCGGGCCCCGGCCACGGAGGTCCCGGAACCGGCCGACCACACCGAGCCCCTTCTCGACGGACTCTTCCTCGACGGGGAGGACACCCCTCCCGGCGGGATCTCGGGGTTCTCCCCGGGGCTGGGTCTGGCTGTCATCACCGGTCTGGCCGACGAGGTGAAGATCGACCCCGGTGAGCACGGCACCATCGTGCGCATGAGCTGGCCGATCACCCCGGACCCGAGGTCCAACTAGGGTTCCGGGCACGATTGCGACGAGGGCGCCCCCCGGCAGGGGGGCGCCCTCGTTCGTTCGGGGCACGCCCCCGGGGCGGGTCAGTCGCAGGTCTGGGACGACACCTCGGCGGTGGCGGTCAGACCCCTCTCCGCGTTGGCGGCGACCTCGTCGTAGGTGAGGACGTACCCCGTCTCGGGCTCGTTGGTGGCGGCGGCGAACACCACCCCGTAGACCGTGCCGTCGGGGGCCAGCAGCGGGCCTCCGGAGTTGCCCGGACGCACCACGGCGCGCACCTGGTAGATCTCCCGGCTCACCTGCTGGGAGTGGTAGAAGTCGGGACCCTGCGCGGTCTGGCGGGCCCGCACCCGGGCCGGGACCGCCGTGAACCCGCTGTTGCGCGGGAACCCGGCGACGACGGCGTCACCGCCCTGGGGCGCGTCGGCGGTGAACTCCAGCGGCGTCAGGTCCAGCTCGGGCACGTGCAGCACGGCCAGGTCCTGCTGGGCGTCGAAGAGCACCAGGGTGGCCTCCAGCTGGTACCCCTCGCGGGTGACCACCCGCAGGTCGTCGGTGACGCCGGCGACCACGTGGGCGTTGGTCATGACCCGGCCGTCGGAGTACACGAACCCGGTGCCCTCGACCCGCCGCTGGCAGGACGGGGCGGTGCCCAGCACCTTGACGACGCTGCGGCTGGCCTCGATGAGCTCGGGCGTGGTGAGCACGTCGGGGTCGGGCGGGTCGACCTCGGCCAGCTCCCCCGTTCCCAGTCCGCTGAAGACCTGGGGGAAGGCGCTCTGGTCGACCACCCTGCGGAACGTCGAGAAGCCGCTGTGCGCCGACTCCGGCATGAGCGTGTCGACGGACTGGAGGATGCGGGAGCCGCGCACCTGGTCGGCGACGAACGGCAGCGCCGAGTTGGCGACCGTGCTGCCGATGAACCACGCCACCAGCAGCACCGACAGGCCGCTGACGACGGCTCCGCCCATGGCGTCGACGACCCGCGCCGAGTCCCAGGTCACCTTGTTGCGCACCATCGTGCCCAGGTAGGAGAGCAGGAACTGGCCCAGGGCGGCGGACAGGAACACCACGGCGATGGCCACCAGGGCCTGCCGGCCGGGGTCCTCCACCCACCGCTGGATGTACTCCGGGCAGGTCAGCGCCGCGAGCACGCCGCCGCCGATGAATCCCGCGAAGCTGAAGACACCGACGATGAAACCCTGTCGGTACCCGGTCACCGCGAAAAGCAGCAACAGGACGATCAGGATCACGTCGAGCACATTGCCCTCCAAAGGTGTGCGCTACCCACGGGAGCGAGGTGAGCGGGTCGGGCCTCAGCCGACGGGGCGCAGTCCGTGCGGCGTCGCCTCGAACACATCGGTGAGACCCTCCCTGCGCCAGGGAAGTTCCCAGCCGCCCAGAACGAGCAGGCGGTCGACGATGGCACCGGTGAACCCCCACACGAGCATGCCGTCCACCCGGAAGCCGGGTCCCCAGCGGGTGCCGTCCCCGTAGCGCACCATGACGCGGTTGCCGGGCTCGGCCAGGTCGGCGACGGGGACCCGGGAGACGGCGGCGACCTCGCCCAGGTCGGTGGGGCGCACCTCGCAGGGCTCGCGCCACCAGCCAAGGACGGGGGCGACCCGGAAGTCGCTGTAGCTGAGGTAGAGCTCGGGGAGGCGGCCGACGACGTCCACGCCGTCGGGCACCAGGCCGGTCTCCTCGGCGGCCTCGCGCAGGGCCGCGGCCTCGGGTGAGGGGTCGGTGGGCTCGATCCGGCCGCCGGGGAAGGCGGGCTGGCCGGCGTGCCTGCGCAGTCCGGCGTTGCGCTGGATGAGCAGCACGTCGGGGCCCTGGGGGCCCTCACCGAAGAGGATGAGGACCGCGGACTCGCGGCCGCCGTCGCGCGGCGGCCGCATCTGCGGGGGCACGGTCATACCGGACGCGGCGTCGGCGAGTGAGGCGAGCCAGGACGGCATCGGGTTCATGGTCGGCACCTGCCTTCGGAGAGGGGGCGGGTCGGCGGGGCGCCGCGGGCCGTCGGCACCGCTCCGGCCCGTCCCTCCCCTGGGTCGTCACGTGATGGGACCCCGACAGGAGGACTCTGGCGGTGTCAACGCTCACACCATCAGACTACAAAGCACGGCACCCCCTCCTGACAGGCGAACGAGGCCCCGGACGGGGCCCGCCCCGCGGGCGCCCCGGGCCGCGGGCCCTCCGGTCAGGCGAAGGAGCGCATGCGCAGCAGCTTGGCCGCGGCCTCCGGGTCGGTGGGGCCCTCTCCGAAGGAGGGGCACCACCGGGCCACCACGCACGCCCCGCAGGCGGGCCTGCGGGCGTGGCAGACGCGGCGGCCGTGCCAGACGACGCGGTGGGAGAGCATCGTCCAGTCCTTGGGCGGGAACAGCTCCCCGACGGCGTGCTCGACCTTGACCGGGTCCTCCTCGTCGGTCCACCCGAATCTCCGGACGAGGCGCCCGAAGTGGGTGTCCACCGTGATTCCGGGCACACCGAAGGCGTTACCGAGCAGTACGTTTGCGGTTTTCCGCCCTACACCGGGTAGTTTGACCAGGTCGGCGAGGTTCCCCGGGACCTCGCCTCCGTGGTGTTCGCACAAGGACTGCCCCAGGCCCATGAGGCTGTTCGCCTTGGCGCGGAAGAAGCCGAGAGGTCGGATGATCCCCTCAAGCTCGTCCCGGTCCGCGGAGGCGTAGGCCTCGGCGTCGGGATAGCGCGCGAACAGGGTCGGGGTGACCTGGTTGACCCGCTTGTCCGTGCACTGCGCGGACAGGATCGTGGCGACCAGCAGCTCCAACGGGGTCGTGAAGTTCAGCTCCGCGTGGGCGTCCGGATAGAGCTCGGAGAGCTCCCGGTACATCCTGCGGGCTCGGCGGACCAGTGCGAGGCGGCTCTCACCCGTGGGGGTGGGCGCGGGGTCGCTCGCGTTCGGTGTGTCACGGGGCATCGTCACAGGGTAGGGGGCCGTGGGGAGGATCCGCTCGGAAACGCCGATCGGGCACCCGCCTTCCGGGGCGGGGGTCGGACGTCGGGATTATGTAACCAATGTCCCGCTGGCACGGCGCGGACATCCCTGCTACAAGCCGATCACGACTAAGATCGCAGGGGCTGACGCCGGCCAATCGTGGGCGCGTGGTCTCCCGGCGGACAAGCCGCGGTAACGACCCGGTTTCACACCCGGGTGCGATATACGTCACACTGTTGGCGGTCAGGTTTTAGGAGGACGTGGTGGACGACATCAACGAGGTGCTGCGCAAGGCCCCCTTGTTCGAGACCCTGGACGAGGAGGACACCGCCGCGCTGCGCTCCTCGGTCAACGAGGTGCGTCTCGGGCGGGGCCAGACCCTGTTCAACGAGGGCGACGAGGGCGACCGCCTGTACGTCATCCTCAACGGGAAGGTGAAGCTGACCCGCACGGCCGTGGACGGCCGCGAGAACCTGCTCGGGGTGCTCGGCCCCGGCGAGATGTTCGGTGAGCTGTCGCTGTTCGACCCGCGCCCGCGCACCGCGAGCGCCGTCGCGGTGACCGACTCCGTCCTGGCCGGCCTGGGCCACGACGACCTGCGCCCGTTCCTCTCCAGCCGCCCGCAGGTCTCGCTCCAGCTGCTCAAGTCGCTGGCCGAGCGCCTGCGCCGGACCAACGACGTGATGGCCGACCTGGTCTTCACCGACGTCCCCGGCCGGGTCGCCAAGGCCCTGCTCGAGCTCGCCGAGAAGTTCGGCAAGGAGGGCGACGACGGCCTGCACGTCCACCACGACCTCACCCAGGAGGAGCTGGCCCAGCTGGTCGGCGCCTCCCGCGAGACGGTCAACAAGGCCCTCGCCGAGTTCGCCCTGCGCGGCTGGCTGCGGATCGAGGCCAAGGCCGTGGTCCTGCTGGACGTCGAGCGCATGCGCCGCCGCGCCCGCTAGGAGCGGCCGCACCGGCTGTGCCCGGCCCCGCGCTGCGGGGGCCACGGCGGGCTCCGGCCCGCGTCGAATCCCCTCCCGGGAATCGCGCGGACCGGAGCCCGTCGCCGTTTCCGGGTCCGGTGCGAGGGGGCGGTACGGGAAGCCCGGCCGAGGGGACCGGTGGGGAGCACGGCAGCGGGTCACACCGAAGGCGCGGCACGGCAGGGTGCGAAGCGCCCGGGAAGGCGCGCGGCCGGGGCCGCGCGGAGCCCGGTCAGACCTCGACGCCGTCGGGGAGGCCGCCGTTGAGGGACAGGTAGCGCAGCTGGGCGCGGACCGACGACATCGCCGCGAAGCGGATCTGCTCGGTGATGTCCGGGTAGACCCGGTCGACGATCTCCTCCACCCGCCAGGCGCCCGAGTTCACGGCGTCCAGCACCTGGGCGAGCCGGGACTCGCGGTGGTCGATGTAGGAGTCCAGCACCGCTGCCGGGGTGGTGAGGATCGGCCCGTGGCCGGGCAGCAGGGTGCGCACCTGGTTCTCGCGGACCAGGTCGCGCAGCCGGTACAGCGACTCCATGTAGGGGCCCAGTCCGTCGTCGCCGTCGATGACGGTGGTGCCGTGCCCCAGGACGGTGTCGCCGGTGAGGATCGCCCCGTCCGCCTCCAGGTACAGGCAGACGGAGTCGTCGGTGTGCCCGGGGGTGGCCAGCACCCGCAGGCGCAGCCCGTCGGCCTCCAGCAGCTCTCCGTCGGCCAGCCCGCGGCCGCCCACCCGCATCTCGGGGTCGACCGCGTGCACGGGGGCGCCGGTCAGCTCGGAGAAGTAGCGCGCGCCCTCCGAATGGTCGGGGTGCCGGTGGGTGAGGACCGCCATGAGCACCTGGGCTCCCTGTTCCTGCACCGTGCGCGCGACCCGCTCCAGGTGCCGCTCGTCGTGCGGGCCCGGGTCGACCACCACGACCCCGCGGGAGCCGGGTTCGCGCAGGATCCAGGTGTTGGTCCCCTCCAGGGTCATCGGACCGGGGTTGGGGCACAGGACACAGCCGGCGCGCAACGTGCCGGAACCGTCGATCCTCATCGCACCTCACTCACTGGGAAGGGGGTAGTCGATCCCGTCGGGGACGAAGACACGGAGCCGGCCGTCGACCACGCGCACTTCGGGCTCAATGGGGACGATATCCCGTTTCGCGCGCTTCACCCCGTCCAGGGTGCCGCACTCGGCCACCTGTCCGCAGGTGACCAGGGTCGGCGGGAGCATCGGCATCCGCCCCTGCTCCCACTCCCCCGCCACCAGCGCCGGATCGATCCACCGGGTCAGGTCGGCCTCGCCGCCGACGTCCCGGGAGACCTGTCCGCGCGGCAGCTCCGCGGCGAAGAACCACGTGTCGAAGCGGCGCTTCTCCGCCGCCGGGGTGATCCACCGCGACCAGGCGTGCAGCCACTCCGAGCGCAACACCAGGCCGCGGCGGGACAGCACCTCGGTGAAGGAGCGGGAGCGGTCGATCAGCCCCAGCCGGTCCCGCTCCCACTCCGGCGACGTCGTGTCCAGGACGAGGTCGTCGCTCCCGGGCTCCCCGGCCAGGAGCACCCCGGTCTCCTCGAAGGTCTCGCGGACCGCGGCGCAGACCAGGGCCCTGGCACGCGGGACGTCGACGCCGAGCACGTCCGCCCACTCCTGCGGCGACGGTCCGGTCCAGGGCAGGTCTCCGGCCTCGTCGCGCACGTCCACCCCGCCTCCGGGGAAGACGTAGGCGCCGGGCGCGAACCCCATGGAGCGGACCCTGCGCATGAGCAGGACCTCCATGCCCGCGCCCGCCGGGCGCAGCAGCACCACCGTGGCCGCCGGACGGGGCACCACGGCCCCGCTCCGGCCCGAACCGCTCGACATCGGCTCCCCCTCGCTCAGACGACCTCGACGATCATGTCAACCTCGACCGGCGAGTCCAGCGGCAGGGCCGCGACACCGACCGCCGCCCGGGCGTGCACGCCCGCGTCGCCGAACACCGCGGCCAGCAGGTCGCTGGCCCCGTTGATCACCCCGGGGTGCCCGGTGAAGTCCGGGGCACTGGCCACGAACCCGCCCACCTTGACGATGCGCACGACATCGGACAGCTCCCCGATCTCGGCGCGCACGGCCGCGATCGCGTTGAGCGCGCACACCGCCGCCAGCTCCTTGGCGGTCTCCGGGGAGACCTCGGCGCCGACCTTGCCGGTGGCGGGCAGCCGGCCCTCCACGAACGGCAGCTGGCCCGACACGTACACGTGGGAGCCGCTGCGGACCGCCGGGACGTAGGAGGCGACCGGGGCCGCCACCTCCGGCAGGGTCAGGCCGAGCTCGGCGATCCGGGCTTCGGGGGTGGCCATGGCTAGAGTTCCCGCTTCATGTAGGCGACGTACTGCTGGTTGCGCGGGTCGGTGCCCTCGGGCAGCGGCGCGGGGACGACGGAGACCAGCTCCCAGCCGTCGGCGCCCCAGTTGTCGAGGATCTGCTTGGTGGCGTGCGACAGCAGCGCCACCGTCTGGTACTCCCACTTGCTCAAGGTGACTACCCCCTGTGCGGTGCGCCCGGCGGGTCCGGGCACGTCGACGCCGCCACATTACTCACCCGGGCGGCCCACCGCGTGCGGCGAGGACGCCCGCATAGACTCCGTGGAGTGAGCGAGCGAGAGGACCGAGGCCGGTACCCCGACCCCGCACGGGCGTGCGCGGGCGCCCGGCTGCACATCGTCACCGGCAAGGGGGGCACCGGCAAGACGACGGTCGCGGCGGCGCTGGCCCGGGCCCTGGCGGCCGACGGCGGGCGGGTGCTGCTGGTGGAGGTCGAGGGGCGGCAGGGCATCGCCTCGCTGTTCGGGATACCGCCGCTGCCGTACGAGGAGCGCGAGATCGAGGCGGTGCCCGGCGGCGGCCGGGTGTTCGCACTGGCCGCGGACGCCGAGTCTGCGCTCATGGAGTACCTGGAGCTGTTCTACGGCATGCGCCGGGCCGGGCAGGCCCTCACCAGGCTGGGCGCCGTCGACTTCGCCACCACCATCGCCCCGGGCCTGCGGGACGTGCTGCTCACCGGCAAGGCCACCGAGGCGGTGCGCCGCCGGGAGGGAGGCCGGCGGCGCGCGGAGGGGCCCTTCCACTACGACGCGGTGGTCATGGACGCCCCGCCCACCGGGCGCATCGGCCGGTTCCTCAACGTCAACTCCGAGGTGGCCGGACTGGCCCGGGTGGGACCGATCCGCAACCACGCCGACAAGGTGATGGAGGTGATCCGCTCCGGCCGGACGCGGGTGCACTTCGTGTCGCTGCTGGAGGAGATGCCCGCCCAGGAGACCCGGGACGGCATCGCCGAGGTCTCCGCCCTCGGCCTGGACGTGGGCATGGTCGTGGTGAACATGGTGCGGCCGCCGCTGCTGCCGCAGGACCTCCTGGCCGCCGCGGCCGCCGGGGAGGCCGACCTGGAGGAGCTGGCCGCCGGGCTCAAGGCCGCCGGACTGGACGATCCCGGGGAGCTGGCGGAGTCGCTGGCCCAGGAGGTGGGCGCCCACGCCCGGCGGGTGCTGCTGGAGCAGCGGGTGCGCGGGGAGCTGGCGGACGCCGGGGCACCGCTGCTGGAACTGCCCCTGCTGGAGGGCGGGGCGGACCGGGCGGCGCTGGACGGGCTGGCCCGCCGCATGGCCGGACAGGGGGTGCGCCGGTGAGCGCCGGACGCCTGGACGTGGACGCGCTGCTGGACGACCCGGCGACCCGGATCGTGGTGTGCTGCGGGGCGGGCGGGGTCGGCAAGACCACGACCGCCGCCGCCCTGGGGCTGCGGGCCGCCGAGCGCGGCAGGCACGCCGTGGTGATCACCGTGGACCCGGCCCGGCGGCTGGCCCAGTCGATGGGGCTGGAGACGCTGGACAACACCCCGAGCCCGGTTCCGCTGCCGGAGGGGACCCCCGGGAGCATGCACGCGATGATGCTCGACATGAAGCGGACCTTCGACGAGGTCGTCGAGGAGCACGCCGACCCCGAGCGGGCCCGCCAGATCCTGGCCAACCCCTTCTACCGGACCCTCTCCACGAGCTTCTCCGGCACGCAGGAGTACATGGCGATGGAGAAGCTGGGGCAGCTGCGCCAGTCCGGGGAGTGGGACCTCATCGTGGTGGACACCCCGCCCAGCCGGTCCGCGCTGGACTTCCTGGACGCGCCGAAACGACTCGGGAGGTTCCTGGACGGGCGGCTGGTGAAGTTCCTGAGCGCGCCCGCCCCCAGCGGGGCGTTCAGGCTGCTGGGCGCCGGCATGGGGCTGGTCACCTCGGTGCTGGGCAAGATCCTGGGGGCGCAGCTGCTGAACGACCTGCGGGCGTTCGTGGCGGCGTTCGACACGGTGTTCGGCGGGTTCCAGGAGCGCGCGGAGCGCACCTACCGGCTGCTGCAGGCGCCGGGGACGGCGTTCGTGGTGGTGGCGGCGCCGGAGCCGGACGCGCTGCGCGAGGCGTCGTACTTCATGCGGCGGCTGGCCACCGACGCGATGCCGCTGGCGGGGCTGGTGGTCAACCGGACGCACCCGCTGCCGGAGGGTGCGGGCGCGCGGCTGGACGCCGAGGCGGCGACGGCGGCCGCGGAGTCCCTGGAGGCGGCGGGAACGCACCCGGGGGCGTCGGCGGCGCTGCGGCTGCACGCCGAGCTGGTGCGCACCCACCGGCGGGAGCGGGGACTGCGGGAGCGGACCGCGGCCGACCACCCGGGAGTGCCGGTGGCGGAGGTGCCGGCCCTGCCGGAGGACGTGCACGACCTGGACGGACTGCGCGGGATCGGGGAGGCCCTGGCCCGCGGCGCGTGACGGCCGGGGCGGGGGAGGAGCCGCGGGCCCCGGGGGGACTCAGGGGACCCGGGGGCTCAGGGGATGGCGGCGGTCCCGACGGTCGGGGCCTGCTTCGCATGTCCTCCCGTGCCGTGGGGGGTCGCGAGGCGCCTGGGCGGGGCTCCGGGAGCCCCGGGGAGCCGGTGCTCGGGGAAGCCGCGTGGCCGCGGGCCGTCCGCCGAGGGCGGTGGCGGGCGACGGGCGGGCCGAAGCGGGGCGAGGATTCGGAGAACACGGCCCGAACGGCCGGTGGTCAGGAGCGGTCGGCGTCGGTGCCCGCGGCCGCGGCCACCGCGGCGTCGGCGAAGCGGACCAGGTCGCGGACGAGGTCCTCCTCGCCCTCGCGCTCGCCCTCCCGGCAGGCCACCTCCTCCAGGACCGGGGCCCAGTCGGTGACCTGCGGGTGCTTGCGCAGCAGCGCCCGGCGCTCGCGTTCGGTCATCCCTCCCCACACCCCGAACTCCACCCGGTTGTCCAGCGCGTCCACCAGGCATTCGGTGCGCACGGGACAGTCCCGGCAGATGAGCTTGGCGCGGTTCTGAGCCGCGCCCTGGACGAACAGTGCGTCGGGGTCGACCCGGCGGCAGCGTGCCCGGGTCGTCCACTGGTGAATCCACATGTGCGCTGCACCCCCGTGGGTGGGCCGTGATCGCGGGGAGCCCGGGTATCCGTGTGCTCCGAGCGGGTGCCGGGAACGGGTAGGCTCCGGCTGACGAGTGGGACGGACGAAGGCCCGCCCCGCTGTGCAGAAAGTTACGGACTTCGGGGCCGTCGCGACAGAACCCACTCGACCCACATTCCATCTCACCGAATATGGTCCGCTCGGGCCATTGCGCGACCGGCGCGAGCCCTTCCGGCCGCGATGCCCCGGAACCCCTGTACGGCCGAACCGAAGGACACAGGGGCTGCGATAGCACGTGAAAAGATGGTCTGGGGGCAGGGCCCGCGCGGTGCCGTGGGCGTTTCGGTACGTCCGAGCACCATCCGTTCCACAGCGCACCTCTTCGCGCTCATGTGGTCACTTAGTCTGATGGGGTGGGTCAGGGGACATTGCTTCAGAGAATCAGCCAACTTGTCGTCGTCAGCGCGATCGCGGGCCTTCTGGTCGCCGCGCTGGCGCTGCCCGCCGTCGGCGGCGTGGGCATCACCGCCCGCAACGTCGCCGCCGGGTTCCTCGACATGCCGAGCAACCTGGAGACGCCGCCTCCCCCGCAGCGCTCCACCATCTATGACGCCGAGGGCGGTGTCATCGCCGAGATCTTCGACCAGAACCGGGAACTCGTCCCCCTCGAGGACGTGTCCCCGGTCATGATCGACGCCATCCTCGCCATCGAGGACGCCCGCTTCTACGAGCACGGCGGCCTGGACGTCGCGGGCACGCTGCGCGCCGCCGTGCGCACCCTGGGCGGCAACACCCAGGGCGCCTCGTCGATCACCCAGCAGTACGTCAAGAACGTCCAGATCGAGGCCGCCACCTCCCAGGAGGAACTGGACGCCGCCCGCGAGGAGTCGATCGCCCGCAAGATCCGGGAGCTGCGGTACGCCGTGGCGCTGGAGAAGCGGATGACCAAGGACGAGATCCTCGAGGGCTACCTCAACATCGCCTACTTCAGCGACGGCGCCTACGGCGTCGAGTCGGCGGCCCAGCACTACTTCAACATCCCCGCCAGCGAGCTGGAGCTGCACCAGGCGGCGACCATCGCCGGCCTGGTCCGCTACCCCTACCTCTACAACCCCCGGTTCTTCCCCGAGCAGACCGTCGAGCGCCGCAACGTCGTCCTCGACCGCATGGTCGCCTCCGGAGCCATCACCGAGGCCGAGGCCGAAGAGGCCAAGAAGGAGCCTCTGGAGGTGGACCTGGACACCCCGCCCAACGGGTGCGTCCCCAGCGACGAGCCGTTCTTCTGCGACTACGTGGTCCAGGAGATCGAGAAGGACGAGCGGTTCGGCCCCAACGAGACCGAGCGGGCGCGCTGGCTGCGCACCGCGGGCCTGGAGATCCACACCACGCTGCGGCCGCAGGTCCAGGAGGCCTCGCAGACCGCCGTCGACGAGTGGGTGCCGCGCGAGAACGAGTCCCGCAAGGTGTCCGCCCAGGTGATCATCGAACCGGGCAGCGGCCAGATCCTCGGCATGGCGCAGGGCCGCAACTACGGCCCCGACGAGAGCAAGCTCGGCGAGACCTCCATCAACTTCGCCACCGACTCCGACCGGGGCGGCAGCACCGGCTTCCAGGCCGGGTCGACGTTCAAGGCGATCACCCTGGCCGCGGCGCTGGAGGAGGGCCTGCCGTTCAGCACCGCGTTCAACTCGCCGACCAGTGTGTCCGTGTCCGGGCAGCGCAGCTGCAACGGCGGGTACCTGGCCACGTGGACGCCGAGCAACGCCGGTGACACGGCCGCGGGCACCACGCACAACATGGTGTCGGGCACCAAGGCGTCGTCCAACACCTACTTCGCGCAGCTCCAGGCCAGGGTCGGCATCTGCGACGTCATGAAGATGGCCGAGAAGCTGGGCCTGAAACGGGCCGACGGCACCCTGTTCACCGAGAACGAGAACTCGCTGGCCAACAGCAGCTTCACGCTGGGCAGCGAGGAGGTGTCCCCGCTGCGGGTCGCCAACGCCTACGCGACGTTCGCCTCGGGCGGCATGTACTGCGAGCCGCAGGCCATCACCATGATCGAGGACAAGCAGGCCGGCTCCACGATCGAGATCGAGCCGGAGTGCGAGCGGGTCCTGGAGGAGGAGGTCGCCGACGGCGTCGCCTACCTGCTGTCGCAGACCTTCAACGGCGGCACCGCCAGCTCCCTGGGCATCGGGCGGCCGGCGGCCGGCAAGACCGGCACCACGGACGGCTCCGCGGCGGCCTGGTTCGCCGGGTTCACGCCGCAGATGGCGTCCGCGGTGTTCGTCGCCGACCCGCGCGGCCCCCAGCAGTACCCGCTGCGCAACGTCACCATCGGCGACCGCTACTTCTCGGTGGTCTACGGGGCGACGATCTCGGGCCGGATCTGGCAGGAGAGCTTCCGGGCGGCCCACGAGGGCCTGGAGGTCGAGCAGCTGCCCTCGGCACCGGGCAGGTTCGGCTCCACGTCGGTGCCCAGGGCGCCCTCCGAGCCCGACGACGACCCCAGTCCGGCGTCCGACGACGGCGGTGTGCCCGACGTGGTCGGGCTGACCGAGGCGGACGCGGTGGCGGCCCTGGAGGAGGCCGGGTACACGGCGAACGTGTCCGGCACCCGCCTGAACTCCCCGGAGCCGGAGGGCGCGGTGGCCGCGGTCAACCCCGACCCCGGCACACGCCTGCCGGAGGGGGCCACGGTCAACGTGTTCCTGAGCCGGGGCGGCGGGACCGCGGGCGCGGGCACCGGCGAGGACGACGACGGCTGGTTCCGGGTCCGGCCGGCGCACACGCCGACCACCACCCGCGACTAGCGGGACGTACGGCGAGGGGGCCGCGGCGCACGCCGCGGCCCCCTCGGGCGTTCCGGGGTCCCCTACCGGGGGTCAGCCGGCCAGCCGCCGCTTGACCTCGGCCGCCACCCGCGAGCCCTCGGCCCGCCCGGCGATCCTGGGGTTGAGGACCTTCATGACCTTGCCCATGTCCCGGGGGGTCTGCGCGCCGGCCTCCTCGACGGCGGCGGCGACCAGGTCGGCCAGCTCCTCGTCGGTGAGCTGCTTGGGCAGGTAGTCCGAGATGACCTCGCTCTCCGCCCGCTCGGCCTCGGCCTGCTCGGGGCGGCCGCCCTTCTCGAACGCCTCGGCGGCCTCGCGGCGCTTCTTGGCCTCGCGGGTCAGCAGCTTGACGACCTCGTCGTCACCCAGGGCGCGCTGGCTGGAGCCGGCGGCCTCCTCGGTGGAGATCGCGGCCAGGACCATGCGGAGGGTGCCGGTGCGCACCTTGTCACGCGCCTTGATGGCGGTGGTCAGGTCGTTCTTCAGGCGGTCTTTGAGTTCGGACATGGGCCGATCCTACGGCGGTCCCCCGTCGGCCCACCAACGTTTTGTGCCCGGACGGCGTGAGACCATCGTCGTGGGTGCCGGAACGTCGTTCCGCGGCCTCTCCGTCCCGGACGACGCACCCGCCGCCCCTCATCCGAGCCCGACGAGGAAGAAGGCCGCATGGGCATCGACAAGCGACGACTCCTGCGCAACACCGGCCGGGCGGTCGCGGTCACGGGAGCCCTCGGGGTCGCCGGGCTGACCTACGCCTCGGTCATCGAGCGCAACTGGTTCCGGCTGCGCCGTTACGAGCTGCCCCTGCTGCCCCCGGGCAGCCCGCGCCTGCGCGTCCTGCACCTGTCCGACGCGCACCTGACGCCGGGCCGCAGGATGCTCATCGACTGGATCCGCGGCCTGGAGCGCTACGAGCCCGACCTGGTGGTCAACACCGGGGACTCGCTGGCGCACCCGGACGCGGTGGAGCCGCTCATCGAAGCCCTGGGACCGCTGCTGGACCGGCCGGGCGCGTTCGTGTACGGGTCCAACGACCTGTTCTCCCCCCAGCTGAAGAACCCGGCCCGCTACCTGTGGCGGACCAGCAAGACCGACTACAACAAGCGCCGGGTGCCGGACCTGCCCTGGCGCGAGCTGGGCGCGGCGATGTCCGCGTCGGGCTGGCTGGACCTGAACAACCGCAAGGGCGCCCTCAAGGCGGGCGGCCTGGAGGTGGCGCTGGGCGGCGTGCACGACTCGCACATCAAGCTGGACCGCTATGACGACATCGCCGGCCCGGCCGACCCGTCGGCGGACCTGCGGCTGGGCGTGCTGCACTCGCCCGAGCCCGCCAACCTGGACCGGTTCGCGGCCGACGGCTACCAGCTGATGCTGGCCGGGCACACCCACGGCGGCCAGCTGTGCCTGCCGTTCTACGGGACGCTGGTCACCAACTGCGGCATCGACCGGCGGCGGGCGTGGGGGCTGCACGAGTACGCGGGGGCGTGGCTGCACGTCTCGGGCGGGCTGGGCACGTCGCCGTACGCGCCGGTGCGGTTCTGCTGCCGCCCGGAGGCGTCGCTGCTGGACCTCGTGGCGGGCCCGGAAGGGGCCTGAGGAGGCCTGGGCCACAGTCCCGTAATCGATTACCCGAGCACTCCCGACGTCCGCTAGACTTGGGCTCGTTGCTTCGGGGTGTAGCGCAGCTTGGCAGCGCGCTTCGTTCGGGACGAAGAGGTCGTGGGTTCAAATCCCGCCACCCCGACAGAGCGAGAGGCCGGTCCTTCGGGACCGGCCTCTCGGCGTTCGCGGGGTCCGTTCCGGCGGCGGGCCGCCGACGACGGGGGCACCGGGACCGGGTGGGCGAACCCCCGGGGGCGGGGCGCCCGTACCACCGGAGGACCGGCGTCCAGACACCCCTGACCGGGGCCGCGCGGTGGCCCAGACTCGTTCCACCGACGACGGAACGTTTCAGGGAGCCGGCATGGACACGACGACACAGGGCGTTGCGCGCACCTCCGGACCGGAGGCGCCGCCTCCGGCGCTGCGGGCGGCCTGCCTCCTGTGGCTGGTCGCGATCGGCGCCGGGGTGGTGGAATCGGTCATCGGGGCTTCGGGAGTGATCGCCGCGGAGGGGTTCGGGCCCGGGTTGGCCGCGAACATCGCGCTGCGCACGGTGGTCTACGGGGGTGCGGTGCTGCTGGTGCTCCACCTGTACCGGGGTCGCGCGTGGGCCCGGGTCGCGCTCGCCGTACTGCTCGGCTGCATCGGCTTGGCGACCCTGGTGGTGCCGCTGGTCGGCTGGTTCGCCGCCGGTGGCGACGCCGGGGCGGCACTGGCCGCCGCCGACGGTGCCGACCTGGCCTACTACACGGTGCGCGGCCTCCACATCGCCGCGGTGCCGGTGGCGATGGTAGCGATGTTCCTCTCTTCGAGCAGTGCCCACCTGCGCCGACGGTGACCCGCGAACGCCCCGGCTCCCGTCGGCGTTATCCGGGTACTCGGTGAGAGGTGTCCTTCCCTCTCTGCACGAGCAGGCACCGCTGTACACCCACGCTCGTAGAACAGAATCGCCGGGCCGGCGCGGGGATCAGGGGCCTCAGGCGGTCTCGGGAGTGTCCCCCATCGCCTCGAACAGTTGGTTGCGCTGGAAGGTGCCGATCTGTTCGTCGTCGCTGACGGCCGACGCTTCCAAGTCGTGGCCGCTCCACGTCGGTGTCAAGCCGTGCACGAGCACCTCGACGCCCTCATAATCCGGCTCTCCGGGGGCGGATCGGTCACCGGCGGTGCTGGTCGGGTCTGCCATGACGCTTCCCTTCCGTGCTCCGGAAGAAGGGGGTGGAGCACGTTCGGTTCACGGTAACACCGGAGCACACGGGCGAGCCGATCGGATCCTTCCGTCCCACAAGCGGTCTCTGCGTGGCGAGGCGGTATGACGACGGTGGTGCGAGGATGAAGGGCGCTGGTCGGCAAAGGTCTGGAGGGGAGAAGAGCCGTTCGGGTCGGTGCCGACCCGAACGGACATGCTGCGCGACATGGCCGGGCCTTGCCAGGCCCGGCCGTCAGGCCCTCCCCTAACGCCAGAGCCGCCCGCCTCTCACTTGCCCCAGCGTGCTCGGTGGCTTTGGAGGTACTCGATGCCGATTTTGTGCTTCGGAACGGTGATGAGCTGGCCTTCAGCGACGCCGTTACGGACGATGAGGAGATCGTCCGTCACAATAACCGCTCCGGTGTCGAACTGAACATGGCAGTTGGGGCACAGGCACAGCACGTTGCTGGTGATGTCGGGACCGTGGTGAGGAGCACCGAGCGCCTGAATGTGGGCGCCTTCGCTATAGACACCGCTGGGGACCGTCAGAGTGATCCCGCAGAGCTGGCAGCGACCTCCGTGCCACTCCTTGACCGTACGCGTGACCTTGGTGTTGCGAACAGGGCGCTGAGCGGTGAAGGCCTTGGTGGGGGCCGGGCCGACGGTCCCCACCGGCTCCGACTCGGTGCTTTCGGTGGGCGCAGAGATCGAACTCGGCACCTCCGCCTCGGAGTCCTCTTGTGTCAGGGTGAACTGGACGACCTGGTATCCATCGGCCCCGGTCTTCCAGCCGTATTCCGCGACTCGATAGAGGCCGTCATAGCGGTATCCGTGGTCAGGGGCGTGAGGGGAGTCCGCCTGTGCGCCGCGGAGCACACGGACCAACTGTCCTTCGAGGAGACTCGTATAGAGCGCGGCGTTCCCGCTGTCCTCCAGACTCTGATCTGCGATCTGCTTTCCGGTCGCTGCGTCCCGTCCACCGTGGCCGGTGTAGACGATGACCTCTCCGAGGTCCTCGTCGTCCTTGTAGCCACCGGAGACCACGATGGATTCGGCACCGGTCTTCTTGGTTCCGCAGATTCCCGCTTGAAGCGGGCGGTGCACCTTGGCCAGGGAAGCATCTTTCCTGGACTTGAAGCCCCGCCCGACTTCGACTTCGGGAACCGGACCGATGAAACTCTCAGCCATGAGCAGAGTCTGGCATGACTCCCACTCCCTGCCTTAAGGGTTTTTCGGTCCGTCAGGGCTTGGTGCCGAGGTAGGCGAGGATGCCGGCGACGGCGGCGCGGGTGCCGGTGGTGAGAGTGGGTTCCATGAGCGGGCCGAAGAACGGGGAGTGGTTGACCGGGGGCTCGCCCGCGTCGGGGTCGAAGCCGCCGAACATCCAGTAGACCGCGGGCACGCCGATGGAGTCGGCCAGGTGGCCGAAGTCCTCGCTGCCCATCACCGGTTCGCCGACGGACACGTTGTCCTCGCCGAGCTCGGCGCGCAGCGCCGCCTCGACGCGGGCGGCGGCGCCGGGGTCGTTGTAGCAGCGCGGGAAGGTGTAGATCTCCTCCACCAGCGGCTCCGGGGCGTTGGAGGCGGCGGCCTCGGCGGCGATGATCCGGCGGACCGCTGCGAGCACCTGCTCGCGCACGTCCTCCTCGAAGGAGCGGATGTTGAGGGTGAGCACCGCCCGGTCCGGGATGATGTTCTCCTTCAGCCCCGCGTGGAAGGTGCCGGAGGTGATGACCGCCGGGGAGCGCGGGTCCAGCTCGCGGGACACGATGGTCTGGAGGCGGGCGATCACGTGCGCGCCGAGCACGATGGGGTCGATCGAGGACTGCGGCTGCGAACCGTGGGACTGTCTGCCGTACAGGGTCACGCGCAGCGCGTCGGCCATGGCCATCGCGGTGCCGTGGGAGATGGTGACGCTCCCGGCGCGCGAGGGCATGACGTGCTGGCCCAGGACGACCTCGGGGCGCGGGGCGCGGTCCCACAGGCCGTCGTCGACCATGGCCCGGGCGCCCGCGGCCGTCTCCTCCCCCGGCTGGAACACGAGCACCAGGGTCCCGGACCACTCGCCGGCGCGGCCGAGCAGTTCGCGGGCGGCGGTGAGCAGGGACGTGACGTGGGTGTCGTGTCCGCAGCCGTGCATGACGGGCACCTCGGTGCCGTCCTCCAGGGTGCCGGTGGCGGTGCTGGCGTACTCCAGTCCGGTGTCCTCGGCGATGGGCAGCCCGTCGGTGTCGGCGCGGAACGCGACGACGGGTCCCTCGCCGTTGCGGACGACGCCCACCACGCCGGTGCCGCCGCAGCGGAAGTTCTCGATGCCGAGGTCGTCGAGCTCGGCCGCGATGAAGTCGGCGGTGGCGTGCTCCTGCATGGACAGCTCGGGGTGGGTGTGCAGGTGCCGGTAGATCCGGTGCATGCGCTCGGGGTCGGTGACGGCGGGTACGGTCTCGGCGGTCATCGGCGGCCTTCCTCTGGGGTCGGGGCGGGTTCGGGGGCGTTGTCGGCGGCGGTCCCGTGCACGATACGGCGGTCGCGCAGGAACCAGGCCAGGACCATCGTCACCGCCACGCACAGGGCGGTGGAGAAGAGGGCCAGCCCCGGTGCGAGGGGGAGCAGGGCGAACTGTACGGCCAGCGCCACGGCCACGGCGATGGCGGTGGTGCGGTACCGGCGCATGGTGACGATGCACTGCACCAGCACCCCGCCCATGACGGCGGGCAGGATGTACAGCCGGGCGACCTCGATCAGCCCGGCGGGCAGCACGGAGATCAGCCAGGTGCCCAGCAGCCCGACGCCGACCAGCAGCGACGTCAGGTGCACGGTGGCCGCCCCGCAGATGGCCATCACCGCGGTCAGGTCGCCGCGCCGGGTGCCCGGCCGGGCGTCGACGCTGGCCTGGGCGACGACCGCGGCGGGCAGCAGCTTGTTGGAGATGTTGCCGATCATGAACGCCTGGTACATGGCCGCCGGGCCCAGGATGGGGTAGTAGGTCAGCGGTTCCAGCACCCAGAACACGCCGAAGGTGGCGGCGACGGCGAGGAACGCGACCCAGATCCGGGCGGCGTCCAGTCCCAGGTCGGCGAAGAACGCCAGGTAGAGGGGCCCGGCCAGGGAGAGTGCCAGCCCGGCGACCATGGTCGCCCGCCCCCACCGTGAGGTGGTGTTCTCGAACGCCGCCATGGCGGTGGCGCCGGTGTCGTCCGCGGTCATGTCGTCTTCTCCACTCGCTTGCGGGGGTTCACGCCGTGTGGGCCAGGTAGGCGACGGCCAGGGCCGTGATGACGGCGAACCCGAGCGCCCATTCCTTGAGCCAGGACGCCTTGAGGGCGCGGGCCAGGACGAGGCACCCGGCCATCACGGCGGCGGAGGTGAGCGCGGTGGCCGCGTGGATCCCGGACTTGGGCAGTTCGGTGACGGTCAGCATGGCGAACGCGCCGAGCAGTGCGGCGGCGGGGACGACCGCCATCACGGCCGGGTTCACCGCGTCCAGCTTCTTGCCGCCGCGCTTGAGCAGGGGGGTCAGGACCAGGGTGGCGAGCATCCACATGCCGCCGGACAGGCTCATGGCCACGAAGGCCAGGGCGAAGACGGAGGGGGAGTAGCCGTCGCCGCCCAGGGTGGCGCCGACCGTGCCCGCGGCGACGCCGGCCGAGGCGACCTCGGTGCTCGCCGAGCCGATCAGTCCGATGCGGACGAGCACGGCGGGCGCGCCGAAGAGGGCGAGCAGGGCGACCGCCACCAGGACGACGGCGAGCGAGGGTCCGATGGAGGCCACGGCCCCGGCGCGGTAGGCGTTCCGGAGCTCGTCCCGGCTCATGCCGACGTCGGGTCCGGCGACCCGGGCGGCCCGCATGTAGATGAAGGTCTGGACGAAGATGACGGCGAAGACGCCGAGCGCGCACAGCCACAGGACCGGGGTCCCGGACACCTCCGCGATGCCGTCCGCCGCCGCGGCGGCGGGCGCCGGGACGGTTTCGGCCGCGGAGGTGAGCGCGGTGGCGGCGACCGTGGGGACAGGGGGTGCCATACCTGAGGACGCTCCTTCCCGAGGTGGGCGGGGTGCGTTCTGCTCCCCGATTGCGCCAACCCTCGGGCAGTGGTCTCCGGGGTGGCAAGGGATGCGGGAAATCGCCACGGACGTGGCCGTTTCCCGCAAAGTGCGACACATCACCCCGCACCGTTCCGGCGCGCGCCGCCACCGCGGAAACTGGGCGCGTCGAGTCCGGGCCGCTGACGGGCCCGGAGCGGTGGAGGAATTCGGAGGACCCATGGACGGGATTGAGCGGATGTCGGCGGCGGAGCTGGTCGGTGCGATCCGCCGGCGCGAGGTCTCCGCGCGGGAGGCCGTCACCGCGCACCTGGAGCGGATCGCGGAGGTGGACCCGGCCGTCAACGCCGTGGTCACCGTGGACCCGGAGCGGGCCCTGGAGGCGGCCGACGCGGCCGACCGGCTCACCGCCTCGGGGGCGGACCTGCCGCCCCTGCACGGCCTGCCGATGACCCACAAGGACACGCACGCGGTGGCGGGGATGCGCAGCACCAACGGCTCCCCGGTGCTGGCGGACCACGTGCCGGAGGAGGACGACCTGCTCGTCTCCCGGCTGCGCGGAGCGGGGGTCATCGCCACCGGCAAGAGCAACGTCCCGGAGTTCGGTGCCGGGTCGCACACGTTCAACGAGGTCTTCGGCACCACCACCAACCCGTACGACCCCTCGCGCAGCGCGGGCGGCTCCTCGGGCGGGGTGGCCGCGGCGATCGCCGCCGGGATCCAGCCGCTGGGCGAGGGCTCGGACATGGGCGGGTCTCTGCGCATCCCGGCGTCCTTCTGCAACGTGGTCGGTTTCCGTCCCTCCTACGGAGTGATCCCGGCGCCCGCCGCCGACAACGACCACGCGTGGCTGGCCCGCACCGGGCCGATGGCCCGCGAGGTGTCCGACATCGCCCTGTTCATGTCCGCGGTCGCCGGCCCGTCGGAGCGGGTGCTGCCCCCGGCACCGCTGACCGGGGCCGATTTCGCGGGCCCTGTGGTCGGCGACCTGCGCGGGGTGCGGATCGGGTGGAGCCCGGACCTGGGGATGGGCGTGCCGGTGGAACCGGAGGTCCTGGCGGTGCTGACCGAGCGGCTGCGCGTGTTCGAGGACGCGGGTGCGGTGGTGGAGGAGGCCGCCCCGGACCTCGCCGGAGCCGACGAGGTGTTCCACACCACCCGGGCCCTGGACTTCGCCTCCGCGCTGGGCCCGCTGGTCCGCGCCCACCGCGACCTGGTCAAGCCGGAGGTGGTCTGGAACGTGGAGGCGGGGTGGGGGCTGAGCGCTCAGCGGATCATCGACGCGGCCGCGGCGCGGACCCGGCTGGCCGCCGCGGTCCGGCGGTTCTACCAGCGCTACGACCTCTTCCTCTCCCCCGCGGCGCAGGTGCTGCCGTTCGACGCGCGGCTGCGGTACCCGGAGCGGATCAACGGCGTGGAGTCCACGACCTACCTGGACTGGATGCGGTCGGCCTGCCTGCTGTCCGCGACCGGCCTGCCGGTGCTGGCGATGCCCGCCGGGTTCACTCCGGGCGGGCTCCCGGTGGGCTTCCAGATGGCGGTGGACCACTACCGGGACGTGGAGCTGCTCCGCTACGCCAAGGCGTTCGAGGACCGGACGCGGTGCGCGGACCGCAGGCCGGACATCGGCGCCGGCCAGCGGCTGCGGCCGGTGGCGACCGCGGCGGCCACCGCGTAGCGGGCCGCAGGGGCCCGTCCGGCTCGCGGCCCGTCCGGGTGGCGCGTCGGGCGGGCCGCCGGGGCGGGCGGCCGGATCAGCCCGCGGACAGCATCCGGCCGCCGCGTTTGCGGGCGTGCAGCAGCAGGGTGGTCTCCACGGCGTCGACCTGCTCGGCCCAGGGCGTGTCGGTGACGAACCGGTAGAGCGCCGCGGTGTCGGGCACCGTCACGTTGGCCACGATCTGGTGGTCCCCGGCCAGTGCGGCGGCGTAGCGCACCTCCCGCGCCCCGGCCAGCTCCCGGCCGATGCCGTCCACCCGGTGGGGCGCGGAGCGGATCCACAGCATGGCCTCCACCGGCAGCCCGACCAGCGCGGGCTCCACGAGGGCGCGCAGGTGAATGTGGCCGCGGCGCAGCAGCCAGTCGGTGCGGCGGCTCGCCGTGCTCTCGGAGACGCCGGTGCGCCGGGCGATCTCCTCGAACCCGGCCCGCCCGTTCTCCGCCAGCACCCCGGCGATCTGGAGGTCCTGCGCGGTGAGCTCGCCCTGGTCCGGGAACCCGCCGCGGTCCGCGGAGTACTCGCGGGCCAGGGCGTCGGACTGGGCGGTCGTCAACGGCCCGAAGCGCCAGCCGCGGATGGTGCGGAAGTACCGCAGCACCGGGTAGCTCACCGCGGCCCGCAGGCCCACGGTGGCCGGGATCTCCGTGCCGAGCACCTGCGGCAGCCGCTCCGCGTCGAACATCAGCTCGGCGACGCAGTCGGTGCCGCCGGTGGTCATGTAGGCGAAGGTGCAGTCGGCGCGCTGGGCCAGGGACTCGGTGGTCATGCGCGCGGTGCCGGGCGCGCAGCGGACCCGCAGCAGGGTGGACGCCGATTGGGGGAGTATCCCGGCGACGGTGACGTCCCCGGAGGCCAGCAGCTGGTTGCCGCGCCGGGCGACGGTGCGCTCGGGCTCGGCGAGCACGGTGGCGATCCGGCGCCAGGAGGCCCGGCCGTCGATCTGCAGCGCGGCGGCGATGCGCTGCTCCAGCCCGTCCAGCCTGCGGTTCATCTCATCGGCCGAGGCTGTCGATGAACCGCGCGGACTCGGTCTCGGTCATGCCGGTCTCGCGGGAGACCAGGACGACGGCGTCGGCGACGCGGTCCTGTCCGAGCAGTTCGCGGACCCGGTCGGCGAGGCTGCGGCCGGGTGCCGGCTCGACGGGGACGCGGCGCCCCTCCTCCAGTGCCTCCACCGTGTACTTGGCCTCGGCCAGCCCCATGCCGGTGCGCTCGCGCACGAGCTTGATGGCCTCGATCTTGCGCCGGTCGCGGACGAGGACGAGCACCCGGTCCACGGTGTCCTGGTCCAGCGGCCGGGCCGGTGCCGGGGGTCGGCGCAGGCCGTCGAAGAAGCCCATGATCCGTTTCGCCCTTCCTGGTGCGGGGGTGCGGGGAAGCGTTCCGTTCCGCCGCAGTGTAGCCCCGCCACCAGGGACGCCCTGCTCCTAGGGTGTCCGGCGGCGCAGGGTGGCCGCCCCCAGGAGCAGCGCCAGCACGGCGGAGCCCAGGACGATCCCGGTGTCCACGAGCAGGTCTCCGGTCACCTCGGGCCGCTCCACCGCCTCGGTGATGGCGTCCACCGCGTAGGACAGGGGCATCACCGCGGAGACCAGGTACAGGGCGTCGGCCATGTCCTCGCGCGGGGCGAACAGCCCGCACAGCAGGACCTGCGGCATGACGAACGCCGGCATGAACTGCACCACCTGGAACTCGCTGCGGGCGAACGCGCTGGCGAACAGCCCCAGCGCGACCCCCAGCAGCGCGTCGGCCAGGGAGATCGCGCCGAGCGTCCACAGCGACCCCTCGGTCTCCATGCCCAGCCACAGCGCCACCGCGATCACCACGGCCACCTGGGCGACGGCGACCAGGCCGAACGCCAGGGCGTACCCGAGGAGCAGGTCGAACCGGCCCACCGGCAGGGTCATGAGCCGTTCCAGGGTGCCGCTGCGGCGCTCGCGCAGGGTCGCGATCGAGGTGATCAGGAACAGCACCACGAACGGGAAGATCGCCACCAGCTGCGGGGCCAGCCGGGCGAAGAACGCCTCGTCGTCGAAGACGAAGCGCAGCAGCACCAGCAGCAGCGACGGGACGAGCAGCAGCAGGGCGACCGTGCGCGGGTCGTGGCGGAGCTGGCGCAGGATGCGCAGCGCGGTGGCGCCGGTGAGGGCGGGGTGCATCAGCCCTCACCCCCGCCGGGGGTACCGGGCGCCGGGCGCTCGTGGCGGCCGCGCCCCGGGCCGGGTTCGCGGACGATCCGGAGGAAGGCCTGTTCCAGGTCCTGCACGCCGGTGCGCGCCCGCAGCCGCGCGGGCGTCTCCTCGGTGACCAGGCGGCCCTCGCGCATCAGCACGAGCCGGTCGCAGCGCCCGGCCTCCTCCATCACGTGGCTGGAGACCAGCAGGGTGGTGCCGCGGTCGCGGAGTCCGTGGAAGAGCGACCACAGTTCTTCGCGCAGCACCGGGTCCAGTCCCACGGTCGGCTCGTCCAGGACCAGCAGCCGCGGCTTCCCCAGCAGGGCGACCGCCAGGCTGACGCGGGCGTGCTGGCCGCCGGACAGGTCGCCCGCCGGGCGGCGGGCGAGGTCGGCGAGCCCGACCTCCGCCATGACCCGGTCCGGGTCGGTCCGGGGCGCCCGCAGGACGGAGGCGAAGTAGGAGAGGTTCTCCCGGACGGTGAGGTCGGCGTAGACCGAGGGTGTCTGGGCCGCGTAGCCGATCAGGGTGCGCAGCGGGGCCGCTCCGGCCGGGTGGCCGAGCACCGTGACGGTGCCGGCGGAGATCCGCTGCACTCCGGTGATCGCGCGCATGAGCGTGGTCTTGCCGCTGCCGCTGGGTCCGAGCAGGCCGACCACCTCGCCCGCCGGAACGCTCAGATCGAGTCCGGTGAGCACGTCCCGTCCGCCGCGGCGGACGGTCAGGCCGGTCACCGTGACCGCATCGGTGTCCATGTTCGGACGGTAGGCCGCTTTCACCGCCGGATCAACGCGCCGGGCCAGGTCACGGCCCCGGATGCGGATCCGCTCAGCGGTCGGCGGTCCCGGAACCGCCGCGGCCCCCGGCCCGGGTGCGGGGCCGGGCCGGGGGCCGCACGGGGGGTGCGGCGGGGGTCAGCTGCGGACGTTGACGTCGATGCAGGCGTAGAAGGCGTTGGCCGTGTCGTAGACGTTCCACACCGCGAGGATCTTCTGCGGGCCGCTGTAGCCGGACAGGTCCAGGGTGTGGGAGAAGGTCGAGGGCGGCTGCGCGCCGCCGTCGTCGAAGACGGCGATCCGCTGGCCGCCGATGAAGTACTCCCAGGTGGAGGTGCGGTGGTTGGCCGTGATGGTCCAGGTGAAGGACTGGGTGCGGCCGACGTCGGTCCGCTGCCAGCCCCGGCTGTCGTCGTCCAGCTCGGAGAATCGGGCGTTGCCGCCGGAACAGCTGGTCAGGCCCTTGGGGCCCTCGACGCTCTGCGGCTCCCACTGGATGGAACCGCACTCGACGATTCCGGCGGCGCACTGCGCCTGGCGGCTCGGCGGGTTGGAGATGTAGCCGTGCGCGTTGGCCGTGCCCATGGGCATGAGGCCGAAGAAGAGGGTGGTGGCGGCGGCGAGCGCCGTCGCGGCGCGGAGCGAACGGTGCTTGCGGGGGCTGTCGTTCCTGCGGGTCTGCATGCGGGGCCCTTCTGTGTGGGTCAAGGTCCCGATGGTGTGGGGGCACACCGGGGGACGCGTAGCGGGATGACCCGGACCGTTCCCGGTCCAGGGCCGGGCTGGGCGCTCGGGGTTCGGATGGGCCCCGGGCACCGGACGGCGTCGTCCCGGAAACCCCTGTGCACCGGGGGTTCCCGCCCGTTGCGGAAGACCGTAGGCAGGCTGTGACGAAGAGTGCAAGGGGCCTGGTGACACGGGAGGGGAGGGTGGGACCGGACCGCCTTCCGGACCACTGCGCGCTTTCCGACCACTGGTACGGGTGGCGACCGGCCGGGCACGTGGAGTGAGAGCAGGAGCGATGGGGGCACCGGCGTGCGGGCGGTCCGGCCGCAGAGAGGTGTAGACCAATCCGGGCCGATGGGGGTCCGACCACTGGACCTCACCAAAGGGATAGTTTTCCCTTACCCGGCCCTTGAAGCCCGTCTCACGGGAACCCGGCCGCCCCCGGAACCGACCCCGGAACCGACGCCGGAGCCGGTCCGGCCGGACCGGCTCCGGCGTCAGTCCGAGAAGCCCGGGGTTTCCGGATGGTCGAACCGGAACGGCACCCCGAGCCGGGCGGCGAGGGCCGTACCGGCCTCGCGCCCCTCCACGGCCTCCGGCCAGGGCGGGACCCGGCCGTTGAAGAGCCTCAGGTCGCCGCCGCGCCGGATCCGCCCCAGGCCCAGGGTCGACCCGTCCTCGCAGTGCGCCTCCAGGACCAGGTACCACCCGAAGTCGTCCCCGTCCCAGACGGCCGCGACCTCCCGGGGCCGGGAGGGGTGCCCCTCGACCCTGGAGGCCATCTCCTCCACGTCGAGCGGGGGCGTGGGAGGACAGGGGTCGATCCCGAGTTCCCCGAACCGTTCGAGGACCATGTCCCTCGCGTCGTACAGGCTCAGGCCGCCCCGGGGGCGGAACGCCTCCCGGACGGCGATGACCCCCGCGAGGAGGCCGCGCTCCCGGATGGCGGCGTCGACCCGGGCGAGCCCGTCCTCGCCCACCAGCCGCAGGAGGGCGGTGTCGTCGTCGCGCATGTCTCGCATGAGAGAGAAGGTAGGGCGCGTGTCCCTTCTGGAGAAAGCGTTTCGTCTCCTACGATCCTGGACATGGGCCGATCGTCCGATGAATCGCCGCTCCGTCGGATCACCGCGGAGTCCTGCCTCCTGGGCGGGGCCGGGTACGCCGTGCTGCTCCAGATCGCCCACCCCAGCGTCGCCCACGGGGTGTACCACCACAGCGACTTCGAGCACCGCCCCTTCTCCCGGCTCTTCGGCACGCTCGCCTACGTCTACGGGACGGTGTACGGCACCGCCGAGGAGCGCGAACGCCTGCACGCCGTCGTCCGGGCGATGCACAAGAAGGTCACCGGCCCCGGCTACCGCGCCCTGGACGACGACCTCCTGCTGTGGGTGGCCGCGACGCTCTGCCACAACGCCGCCCGCGTGTACACGATGGTGTTCGGCGGGTTCCGCGACGACGAGGAGTACGCGCTCTTCCTGCGGGAGGCGTCGGTGTTCGGCACCGCCCTGGGCCTGCCGGCCGAGGCCTGGCCGAAGACCCCCGAGGCGTTCGACGCCTACTGGGAGGAGGCGTCGGCCCGGCTCGAGGTGGGAGACGAGGCCCGCGACATCACCCGCCGCCTGTTCCGGCCCCGTCAGCCGGTGCTGCGGGCGCTGATGCCCCTCCAGCGGTTGCTCACCGCCGGGCTCCTGCCGGAACGGCTGCGCGACGGGTTCGGCCTGCCCTGGTCGCCGGGGCGGCAACGGCTGTTCGACGGGATCCTCGCCGTCACGCGGGCCGTCTACCCCCGCGTGCCCCGGCCGGTGCGGGTGCTGCCCGCCACCGTGTGCCTGTGGTCGATGCGCCGGTCGGACGGCCCCGCCCGGTTCAGCCGCCGAAGCGGTCGGCCAGGGCCGCGCGGGCGCGCTCGGCGTCGGGCGACCCCACCTCGGTGAGGATCTCCGCCGCCGTGCGCAGCAGCCCCTCGGCCCGGTCGGCGGTCACCGTGGGCGCGGGCAGGGTGCCCAGGGCCAGGCAGGCGCGGGCGACGGTGTAGCGCTCGTCGCGCTCCAAGGCGATGGCGTGCGCCTTCTCCAGGGCGACCGCGGCCTCCTCGTGGTGGCCGGCCTCGGCGTGGGTGATCCCCAGGTCGGTGAGGATCTCGGCGTCGCCGCTGCGGTCCCCGGACTCCTCGGCCAGGGCCAGCGCGGCCCGGTGGGCCTCGACGGCCTCCTCCGGACACCCTGCGGCCCGGTAGGCGATGCCGAGGGAGTTGTGGACGTAGATCCGGCTGCCGACCAACCGCAGCCGCTGGGACAGCTCCAGTGCCTCATCGAGGTCACGCAGCGCCCCCTCGAGGTCCCCCAGACCGACCTTGGCCTCCCCCATGACCCGCTTGACCAGGGCGGCCGACGCTCCCACGTCCTCCTCGGGGGCCGTCTCCAACGACCGCGCCGCGCAGTGCAGGGCCTCCTCGTACTGTCCGAGCGCCTGGCGGACCACGGCGAGGTTGCTCCACTGGAGGGACTCCAGGCGCCGGTCCCCCAGGGCGACCGCGTGGTCGAGCACTCCGCTGATGGCCTCGGCCGAGTCCCGGAGCCTTCCGACCCGCTCGTAGACCATCCCCAGGTTCGCCAGGGCCCGGATGCTGCCCCGGCTGTCCCCCACCGCCGCCAGCAGGTCCCTCGCCTCGGTGAGCATGCGCAGGGCGTCGTCGAACCGCCCCGCGAAGTAGTAGCCGATCCCCAGCCCGATGAGCGTGACGGCCCGCCCCCGCCGGTTCCCCTGCCGGTCGCTGACCTGGAGCGCGCGCTCCTGGGAACTGACGAGCAGGCCCATCTGGCCGTGCAGGGCGTAGAAGCGCCACACCGACTCGGCCATGCGCCAGGCGTGCTCCCCGTTGTCCCGCGAGGCGAAGTAGTCGATGGTGTCGGCCAGGTTCTCCCGGTGCAGGTCGAACCATTCCTCGGCGTCCTCGCGCCGCAGGAGTTCGGTGCGGTACCCGGAGTCGGACCGCTCGTCGTCGTGCAGGGCCCTGGGACCCAACAGGTCGGCGGCGTGCTGGGCGGTCAGCAGGTAGTGCTCCGCCAGCCTGCCCCGGATGCGGTCCACACGTTCGGCGCCGAACTCGGCGGTGGCCCTGTCCAGCGCGAAATCCCTTATGAGGTCGTGCATGCGGTACACGTCCCCCTGGGGTTCGTCGAGCAGGCAGACGCCGACGAGCTCCTGGAGGATGTCGTCGCCCTCCTCCACCGAAACGCCCAGCAGCGCCGCCCCGCCCGCCAGGTCGATGCTGTCGCCGATCATCAGGCCCAGGGTCAGGAAGGCGCTCCGCTGCTCGTCGTTGAGGCTCTGGTACGACAGGTCGATGGCGGTCTCGACGCTCTGGCCGTCCACCTGCAGTTCGCGGAACTTGCGGTTCTGCTCGCCGAGCCGCCGCGCCACGTGCCCGAAGGTCCAGCGGGGGCGGCTGAGCATGCGACCGGCGATCACGCGCAGGGCCAGGGGGAGTCCGCCGCAGATGCGCACGATCTCGCGGGCCCGGTCCTCCTCGGCCCTGACGCGCTCCTCCCCCAGGACCCGGGAGAAGAGGTCCAGGGCGGACCGCTCGTCGAACATGCCCAGCGAGAGGAACCGGGCGCCGCTGAGCCCCGACAGCTCGTTGCGGGAGGTGATGAGGGTCAGGGAGCCCGGGGAGGACGGGAGCAGCGGGCTGACCTGGGAGTAGCTGGACGCGTTGTCCAGGATGAGCAGGGTCCGCCGCCCCATGAGGGTGGCGCGCCACAGGGCGGACCGCTCTTCCAGGGACTCGGGAATCGTTTCGGGCGGGACCCCCACCGCGCGCAGGAGGGACCCGAGCGCGGAAGACGGGTCCAGGGGCTCCTTGCCGGCCGTGTACCCGTACAGGTCGATGAAGAGCTGCCCGTCGGGATAACGTTTGGCGGATTCGTAACCGAAATGCACGGCCGTGGTGGTCTTGCCCCCGCCGCCGGCGGCCGTGAGGACGCAGACCTCGGCCCCCTCCTCGTCCGCGAGGGAGATCTTTTCGAGGCTGCGCAGGACGTCCACGCGGCCGGTGAAGTCCGGCAGGTCCCGGGGCAGGTCGTTGCGGACGCGGTAGACCGTCTCGGATTCCGTTGGTTCCGTTGCGGTCCGGCGCCCCTGGTCGGCGTCCTCCCGGAGGATGCGCGCGTGCAGGGCCGCCAGTTCGGGACCGGGGTCGACGCCGAGCTCGTCGGCCAGCCGGACCCGGAAGTCCTCGTAGGCGGCCAGGGCGCGGGCCTTCTCGTTGTCGTGCCAGAGCGCCGTGATGAGCAGGTGCTGCAGGCGTTCCCGGAACGGCTCCTCGCGGGCCAGTGGGGTGAGTCGGGAGACGACCTCGGCGTACCGCCCCAGGCCCAGGGCGCACGTCGCCCAGGCGATGACGGCCGACCAGCGCTCCTCCCGGAGGGGGCCGACCACCGTGTGCTCCAGTGCCTCGGAGCCGACCCCGGAGAAGGGGACGCCGCGCCAGCAGGAGAGGGCGCGGTCGAGGAGCTCCAGCGCTTCTTCGGGGGCCGCCCGGGCGGCCTCGTCCCGCAGCCGCCGGAAGCGGTACAGGTCGACGGAGTCGGGATCGGCGTCGAAGATGTAGCCGCCGGCCGTGGTGGAGATACTTCCGGGAATCGATCTGCGCAGGTGGGAGACCTGGACCTGGATGACCGAACGGGCGGTGCGCGGCGGGTCGTCGCTCCACAGGTAGGTGATGAGCCGGTCCACGGTGACCTCTCGGCCGAGGTTCACCAGGAGCGCGCCGAGCACACAGCGCTGGCGTGGTCCGCCGATCGCAACCGGTCGGCCGTCGGACCAGACGGCGATGGGGCCGAGCACACCGAATTCCACAAGGAGCAACCCTAGCAAGCGGAATTCTGGAAAAGCGGAATCCGGGCAAGCCAAAAGCTCCGAGTATCTCCCCCTCTGTCAAAGATACTCGGAGTGACCTTTTGGCTACAGCGGGCTGTTACTTCTCCTCGGCGGGCTTCTCCTCGGCGGGCACGCCCTCCTCCGGGTGCTCGGCGGGCACCGGCTTCACCGGCTCCGGCTCGGGCTCCCGGTAGGGCTGCATCTTGGCCTCGGGCATCGCGTCGGCCACGATCTCCTCGAAGCGGTCATCGAGAGTCAGCATCTGGGGGACTCGCACTCCTCGTCTCACCGCACTCGTGTAGAGCCGCAAGGTGGCCCTACGTCGCCTGCGAACCATCACGGACTTCACCGCCCTTCTGGGCGGACGGGCCACCCGTGGCGGACTCCGCCTCAGGGAACGCCACGGGTGGCATGTGTCCAACGAACGACGATCCGGTCGGGAGGTTCGCGAGCCGTCCTCTCGCGGCGACCGGTCGTGCCGAACGCCTTCGACACTAGAGAGATCCTCTTCCAGGCCGCTTTCAGTCCACTTACAGCCCTGAAAGGGGCCGGAGCCGGGGGCTCGGGAAACGACGCAGTGTGGAATGGACGTGCACCCGGGGTGACACATTCGCCTTTTCCGATACCCGGGCGGACACCGGGCAAACAGGAATCCGATCGCCATTCACGGCCCTGTTTCCCCCCTCCCCCACGGGGTTCGGGCCCGGTGGGCGGGGTGCCCCGTGCCGTCCCCCGTGCGGGGAGTGGACCCAGGTGACGGTGTGACCTCTTCCGGCCGTTTACGGCGAGTCAGGAGGGTTTGCGCCTACACTGCGGCGCGTGGCCCATCACGCCCATCTGGACGAAACCCCCGGTCGCCCCAACCCCCTCCTCCCCGGCGACCGTGTTCAGCGTGCCGCGGTGATCTCCGTCGGGGCCGCCGTCGTGGCGGTCGCCGTGCTGGGCCTGTACCTGTTCGGCGGACTCGACGCGGCCACTCCCACCCCGGAGCCGCCCGGCACCCGGCTGCGCAACGTGCTGTACGAGATCACCCCCCACGAGGCGGCGCCGGCCTCCGACGAGGTGGAGGGCGCCGTCGTCCAGGTCCTCGTGGACGTGGAGCTGCACGGCTCCGACCTGCCGGTGCCGATGTTCGACATCGGCTCGACCATGGACGTGCGGCTGTTCCCCGGCGACCACCGGGTGAAGCACCCCGACCTGACCCTGACCCGCTACCCCCAGGGCGTCACCACCCGGCTGCAGCCGCACATGCGCGAGGAGGCCCTGCTCAGCTGGCCCCTGCCCGACGGCGTCTCCCCCGACGAGGTGGACACGGTCCGGATCACGGTGCGCCAGGCGGAGAAGCTCGTCACGACGGGCGGCGGCGGGTTCTTCTGGACCCCGATCGCCGGCTCCAGCGTCGGAACGGTCGACCTGCCGATCGGGGAGGGCTGACCGTGCCCCCGCAGTCCCGTCCCGGCTTCGGGCGCCGCGCCCTGAACCTCGTGCTGTGCCTCGGCCTGATCGCCGCGATCTTCTTCGTCCAGCGCTTCATCGTCGCCAACGACGCGCTGGTGGACCCCGTCGCGACCGCGGGGGCACAGGGGTCGGTGGTGTCCAGCCGCGCGTTCGAGGCCGAGGTGACCGGGGTGGACGTCACCTCCGAGATCGAGGTGACCGGCAGCGTCGTCGGCGACGCCGAGAAGATCCCCGCCAACGGCGTGTGGGTGGTCGTGTGGGCGCGGGTGACCGCCCTGGAGGACACGATGCACGGGGTCTCGGCGGAACTGCGGATGGCCGACGGCGTGGTGTACGAGGAGCGGGGCTGGTTCTGGGCGTCGCTGGACCGGGGGACCTTCTCCCCCGCGATCCCGCAGCGGGGCGCGTTCGTGTTCGAGGTGCCCCCGGACCGCCTGGACGGGCCGACGCTGGTGCTCACGCACCGGCCCGGGTACGAGGAGCGGCTGTCCTCGCGGGTGGAGGTCGCCCTGGACGGGGTCGACGCCGAACCGGGCCCCGAAGCGGTGGTGCTGACCGGGCCCGAGATCGACATGTCCGGGGACGGCCCGGGCGGAGACGACGCAGGGGAGGCCGCGGATGCGTCCGAATGAGCCCGGAGACCCCCGGGACCCCCGCGGGTCCGACAGGCCCGGCGGGCCCCGGCGCGGCGACGCGCCGCGGGAGGGCGGGCCGCCGGCGTCGCCGTACCGTGTGCCCGGACCGCCGTCCGGCCCGCCCCCGGCGGGCCGGGCCGACGGATACGGCCGCTACCCCGGGGAGCCTCCCGGAACGCCGGAGCAGCGGATCCCCCGGCGCCCCGTGCGCCAGCGGCCGGGGCCGGTGGACCGGTCCGCGGGCTCCGAGGGGTTCGGCGGCGCACCGGGGCGGCCGCCCCAGGACCCGCGCGACCCCGTGAACGGCGGGGCGTACCGGCGGCAGGACCCGCAGCAGGGGCCCCGGCAGGGTCCGCGCCCGGGCCGCCGCCGGGCTCCGGGGCCCCCGGACGGGCCCGGGCCCGGAACTCAGCCGGGCGGGGGACAGCCGCCGCAGGACGCTCGGGCGGGACGCCGCCGGGCGCCGCAGGGGCCCGGGGCCGACGGGTATCCGGGAGGCGGGCCGCCCGCCGAGCCGCGGCAGGGGCCGCGGGCCGGACGGCGCAGGGCGCCGGGTCCGCCGGACGCGCCGGCTCCCTCGCCCCGTCCCGCCGGAGGGCACCCTCCTCAGGAACCGCGCGGCGGGCACCGCCGGGCACCGCGGCGTCCCGGGGACGGGACGCCCGCCGAGGCGTACCCGCCGGGACCGCCCGGCCGCCGGACTCCCCCGGGGCCCGTGGACGGCGCGCGGCCCCCGGTCGGCGGGCCCCCGCCCCGGGGTCCCGTCGGCGGGCCGTTCGACGGCCCCCGCCCCGGACCGTTCCGGGGCCCGGAGGCGTTCGCGGGGGCGCACGGCGGGCCCCCGGGCGCCTTCGGCGAGCCCGACCCCCCGCCCACCGGGGCCAGGGGCAAGGCCGTCCGGCACGCCCGGCCGCTGTGGAAGCGCCTGCACCTGCCCTACGCGGCGGTGCTGGTGCTGCTGTTCCCGGTCATGCTGGTCTGGCCCTACACGACCGAGGTGCGCGACGGGACCGAGGCCGGGCTGATCCCGCCCGAGCCGAGGCCCGTGGACGTCGGCGACACCGCAGACCTCGCGGGCAGCCGGTGGCGGGTCACCGGGTACATCACCGGGTTCCTGGGAGGCTCCGAGCCGCCGCCCGAGGGGCTGGAGATCCTCGACGTCGGCTTCCGCGTCACCCCCGGTGACGCTGAGGCCGCCGAACTGCTGCGGAACAGCTGCGCGTTCCGCGCCGTGGACGGGCGGGGCCGCTCCTGGGAGCGCACGCACCTGTTCTCCATGCGCGACTTCGGCGAGGAGGCGGGCGACGGGGCCTACGGCTGCACCACGGGCGAGGGCGAGACCATCGCCCCCGGTCAGGAGCAGTCCATCATCCTGTCGTTCCTGGTGCCCGAGGACGTGGTCGGGGACCTCCGCTACGAGGTCACCGTCGACACCTCCGCGGACCCCGAACGGCCCCGGCCCGACGCCCTGGTCTTCGAGGCCGAGGAGCTGGAGGAGTAGCCGGACGGGTCAGCCGGCGTGGCGGGAGCCGCCGGAGGGGGCGTGCGTCGCCACCCGGCGCACCCGGCGGCCGACGCTGTCCTCCTCCGCCTTGCGCAGCGCGACCTCGAAGGCCGCCGCCAGCAGGCACACCCGCAGCAGCATGTGCAGGGAGCCGATCACGAAGTCGATCGGCTGGAGCAGCGGCCACCACTCGGCGTGCAGCGGGCCGGGGCCCGCCAGGACGAACACCAGCCGGTGCAGCTGTGTGAACGCGACCTCCAGCAGCACGAAGCACAGGGAGTACGACAGGTAGAACACCGGGCCCACGCGCAGGACGAAGCGCAGCGCGTGCAGGCAGGGGTAGATCTGCTCCTTGAGGTCGTTGCGGACGAACCGGTCGAGGAAGCGGCCGGTGCCGGCCAGCCGGTTGACCGCCCGGTCCAGGCCGTTGCGGACACGGTGCTCCTCGAAGACGCTGTCGTGGTCGTCGACCTGGGCGCGGTAGACGACCGCAGCGATCGTCAGCCACAGCAGCGGGCCCACGAACCCCGTCGAGACCGCCTTCCACGCCTTGGCCCACCACACCGGGATGCGGGCGTAGAGCTCGGGCTGGCCGACCAGTGCGCCGGCCCCGTTCAACAGGTCCTTGGCCCCGGTCTGCATCTCCACCCAGAAGACCCGGCCGGTCACCCAGGCCTCCGCCTGGGTGATCGCCATGCCCAGGGAGAACAGGAACATGAACACCCACACGCCCTCGAACAGGGCGGTGAGCATGCCCAGGAGGGCGCTGTGCCCCTTGCGGTAGAAGTGCGAGCAGAGCTTGCGCAGCAGCCACGCGGAGACGGCGACGATGAGCGGCAGCCCGTACCAGGGCACGTTGACGGGCGCCTGGAACGCCTCCAGGCCGCCGGTGTTGAGCAGGGCGATGCTGTACATGTCGTACTGCTCGCGGATCAGGCCCCAGGCGGCGTAGAACAGGAGGAACGGCAGGATCGCCAGGGCGACCCCGTCCACCACGCGGCGCTCGCGTTCGACGAACCCGCGCTGCCGGTCCTCCCGGACCACCTCCGAGCGCAGCTCGGAGTCGATCACGGGCAGCCCCGGGCGCAGCAGCTGGAACATGATCACGAACGTCACGAGGGTGACCAGCAGGGTCAGGCCCAGGCCCGTCAGGGAGAGCGTCTGCTCGACGTCGGCCAGGCGCACCAGGCCGCGCATCAGCACCGCGTGCACGAGCATGCCGACGGTGTGGACGCACAGGAGGGGGACCCAGTAGCGTGCGGCCAGGCCGAGCGCGTACACGGGCAACAGGGCTGCGGAAGTCGTCGAGCGGGCCATCGGTTCTCAGAAGGGTAGAGGGTAGGGAACGGAGGGACCGCGACGAGGTGCGGCTTTCCGTGTCCGGCCCCCGGTCGCGGACGGTGGTCGGCGCGCGGGGGCGGGACGCGTGGGAATTCAGGAGGGCTTGATGGAGGACGGCGACGGCAACGGCTGGGTGCACCTGCCGGACGGGTCCAGGCGCTGGGGAGTCTACGGTGCCGCGGGGCTGTTGTTGTACGGAACCGACATGGCCGGAACCGGACACGTGCTGCTCCAGCACCGGGCCGAGTGGACGCACATGGGCGGCATGTGGGGGATCCCCGGCGGTGCGCGCAACCGGGACGAGACACCGCTGGAGGCCGCGGTGCGGGAGTTCCGCGAGGAGATCTCCGGCGACCTGGGCGGGTACACGGTGGTGGGAACGCACGAGCACGACCTGGCGGTGTGGCGGTACGACACGTTCCTGTTGAGCGTGCCGGAGCTGGCCCCCTTCTCCCCCGCCAACTCGGAGAGCATCGAGGTCCGGTGGGTCCCGGTGACGGCGGCGGAGGCGCTGCCGCTGCTGCCCGCGTTCCGGACGGCGTGGCCGGCCCTGGTGGCGGACCTGCAGAGGTCGGTGGAGACGGCGGGCTGACGCCGGCGGCGCCGGGCCCCGCGCGGGGATTCCGGGCCGGGGGTTTCCGAGGCCGTCCTCAGCCGTCGGTGCGCACGCCCGCGGCCGACGACCGTCCCGGGTCCCCGGGTCGGCCCGGCCCCGCCGGCGCGGCGAGGCGCGCGAGCCGGGCCGCGAGCACCGCGCAGCAGCCCAGGGAGCACACGACCAGCGCCGCCCAGAACGCGGGGAACAGGTAGGGCGGCTGGAACCAGGCCATGTCGCGCCCCTGGTACAGCCATCCGAGCACCTCGTGCAGGGTCACGGCCGAGACCGGCGGCAGGGCGTACGGCAGCAGGCGCGCCGCCGTCGCCCACCGCGCCCGGCCCGAGCGCGCGAGCGCCCATCCGCCCGCCCTGCGCACCCCGCGGACGCTGAGCGGGACGGTCGCGGCGGCCAGGAGGAGCAGGACCGCGTCGGTCCGCGCCGCCCACGCCCCCTCGGCCCCGGGCCGCTCCGGGGCCGCGCCGGAGTCCACGAGTTCGACGAGCGCGTCGGCCAGCCCGCTCGCCCCCGCGCCGGAGGTGCCGGTGTTGGCCATGACGGCGATGCCGTGCCCGCTGTCGGGCAGCAGGGCCTGGTGGGAGGTGGCGGTCATGATCTGCCCGCTGTGCTCCACGACCCGCGCGCCCGACGCGGTCCGCCCCAGCGACCACCCCAGCGCGTAGGAGCCGGACGCCTCGGAGGGGGTGTGCAGCGCCTCGAAGCCCTCGGGGGACAGCAGGCCCGTCTCCGCCCCGTCCGGCCCGCGGCCCCCTTCCGTGTGGGCGGTGAGCCAGGCCCCCATGTCCTCGGCGGTGCTGACGACCCCGCCGGAGCCGTTCCCGAACCCGGGCGGCTCGTCCGCGGGCAGGGCCAGGCCGAGCACGACGATGTGGCCCCGGGCGCCGGCGGGCAGGTCCAGGTCCGTGTCGATCGTCGTGGTGGCGTCCATGCCGAGCGGGGCGAACACCTCCTCCCTCAGGTGGTCGGCGAAGGGCCGACCGCCGACCACCTCGACCAGGCGGGCGGCGACCTGGTAGTTCGGGTTGTGGTACTCCCAGCGGGTGCCGGGCTCGGCCGCCAGGCGGGCGCCGCGCAGGTCGGCCACCGACTCGCGCAGGGTGAGGGTCTCCCGGCCCCGGCTGTAGGAGGCGAACTCGGCGTCGGACATGCCGGAGGTCTGGTCGAGCAGCTGGCGCACGGTGATCCGCTCCGCGCGGGGGTCGGCCATCGTGAACTCGGGCAGGTGCTCGCGCACCGGGTCGTCCAGGTCCAGTTCCCCCGCTTCGGCCAGTCGGAGGACCGCCAGCGCGGTGAACGACTTGCTGACCGACGCCATGGCCATGGGCGTGCCGCCGGTGACCGGGGCGCCGTCCGGGGTGGTGCCGTAACCGCCGACGTGCACGATGTCCGTGCCGTGGGTCAGCACCACCGCCGCCCCGGGCAGGCCGGTCGCCTCCCGGTAGTCCTCCACCAGGGCGTCGACGGCCTCCGGAGAAGGGGTGGCCGGGCCCGCCCCGGCGGGGGAAGGCGGGGCGAAGGCGACCGCCGCGGCCGCCGAGGGGGCCGCGGACAGGAGCAGCAGCGCACAGGCCCCGAGCAGCGCCGACGCGCCGCGGAGGGCGCGGGCGGGGCCGCCCCGGTGGGCCGGGCGGACGGGGTGGGCGGGGCGGGCGGGCGCGGGGAGGGTCATACGGAGAACGCTAGGCACCCGGCGCGCTCCCGCCCATGGTGCGCTCCACCCGGTCCTGCTGGGGTACTCCTCAGGGTGTGCGGTCCGGACCGCGGCGGGAGACCGTCCGGCGGACGGGGCCCGTAGGAGACGGCGGGCGGCCGGCGCGAAGGCGGACCGGCGGTGCCGTGCCGGGCCGGGCACTCCCGGGGCCGGCCGTTCGTTGACCGTTCGTGGTCCGCGCTCTCCCGGACATCCACAGGCCGCACCCGCGGGGTGCGGCCGCGGACACTCCGGGGTAAGTCAGGGATGTGCCCTGATGTGCGCGCGGACCGGGGCAATGCATGCTGGTGGAGACGGCCCGTCCGGAGCGGTCGTCACGCGAACGGACTGGAGCGGTGGACATGACGCTGGAGCGCGGTAACGCATTCACTCCCGTCGCCTCGGCGACGATGATCTGGCCCTGGACGACGTCTGTGCTGGGCGGCGCCGCTGGCGGCGCCCTCTTCTTCCTGCTCAACCTGGGCGGCGGGCTGCTCCCCGCCGTCATGTCGGGCCTGGGCGCGGCCGTGATCTTCTTCTCCCTCGTCGGCGGCGTCGGCGGCGTGATCAGCAAGAAGTCCGACCGGCGCGGCCGCCGCTACGCGGCCAACTACCCCTTCCGCTACGCGGCCGTGCCGGCCGTCGTGGGCGGTGTGGGCTACGGGATCCTCTCCCTGAGCCTGTTCGGCGGCCTGTTCGCCGCCCTGGCGATCTGGGCGACGGTCGGCGTGATCGCGATGGTACTCGGCGACAAGAAGTAGGCTCGGTGTTTTCCGCCCAGTCGCGGAAGAAGGAGAACACACCTACGGGAGCAACCGGGCGCCGATGACTGAAGCAGCTCGTCAGAAGATGGTCGAGCGGGTCCGAGGGCTCCTCCGCATGGCGGAGGACCCCTCGGTCACCGATGCCGAGAGCCAGGCGTTCACCGCCAAGGCCGCCGAGCTGATGACCCGCCATGCGATCGCGGAGGCCGAGGCCCGCGCGGAGCGGGGCGAGGAACCCGACGCGATCGGGCGCATGGACTACACGGTGTCCGGGGTGGGCGGCCACGGCAAGGCCCGGGTCCGGGCGCTGGCCGACATCGCCGCCGCCTACGGGTGCCAGTCGGCGGTCCGGGGCAACTCCTCGGAGAACACCGACCGGATCCTCATCCTGGTGGGGACCGCGAGCGCGCTGGACGCGCTGCGCATGCTCATGCCGTCGATCTCCATGCAGATGGAGTCGTCGGCGAAGTTCATGAGCTCGGGGCACGTGGCCGACATCCGGGAGCTGCGCAACTACACGCGGTCCGAGCTGGAGACCGAGCGCAAGCGGTACTACCGGTCGTTCGTGCGGGCCTACGGGCAGGCGGTGGCCGAGCGCATCCGCGAGTTCCGGCGCCGGCTTCAGGAGATGTCGCGCCCGACCGGCGCGGGCGGCGGTTCCGCCGAGGGCGGGGCGGCGCCCTCCCGGGGTGCGGAGCTGGTGCTGCGCGCCGATGTGCACCGGGTCCAGGAGGAGTTCCAGAAGCAGTTCCCGCAGCTGCGCAAGCACCGGCCCGAACGGACGCACAGCGCGGCCGGGGCCAGGGCGGGGTACCAGCGGGGACGGCAGGCGCAGCTCGGCCTGGAGACGTCCGTAACCGGTGGGGGTTCGTCCACTCTGCCCGCTGGTGAGTGACAGAACCCGGTCCAACCGGCTCAAGTGAATTGCCCCGTTTTGTACGTTTTCCGACCTCAAAAAGAGGCCGATCCCGCGAAGTTTTCCACAGGCTGTGCACAGAATCGCCGCCGAAGTCGTTCTTGCACGTCAAAGCGGAAATGCGAGAGCACATCAGGGGCGATTCGGGTCCTCCCGGGACCGATCACCCCGGGTTATCCACAGGCTGGGCGCCACCCTGTGGAAAACCTTGTGGATAACTCGGCGGCAAGCTGTGGATAAGGCCCGAATCCCCTGATCAGGACACCCGCAACGGCTGTACCAGATACCGGAAGGACGGTGCCTCGCCCTCCTTCGCAGGGACATCGGTGAACACGGCGGGTTTCGTCGGCTCCGTGAAGTTCAGGTGGGCGGAGTCGGTCGCGATCGCCGACAGGCCGTCCATCAGGTAGTCGGGGCGGAACGCCACCCGCAGCGGGTCGCCCTGGTAGTCCACGGCGATCGCCTCCACCGCCTGGGCGTCCTCGCCCGAGCCCGCCTCCAGCGTCACCTCGCCCTCGGTGAACACCAGCCGCAGCGGGGTGTGCCGGTCGGCCACCAGCGCCACCCGCTTCACCGCCTCCGTCAGCGGCGCCACCGCCACCTCGGCCCGCGAGGAGAACTCCGCGGGGAACCAGGAGGCGTACTTGACGAAGTCGCTGTCGATCAGCCGGGTGGTGCTGCGCCGGTCCCCGTTCTCGAAGCCGATCGCGCCCTCCCCCGGCGCCAGGCCGCCGGCCCCGCCCGGCGACAGCGCGACCTCCACGTTGGAGCCGCCGATGACGCCCCGCACCATGTCGTGCAGGGTGCGCGCGGGCACCAGCGCGGAGGTGTCGACCGCCGGGTCCTGCGGCTTCCACCACAGGTCGCGGACCGCGATGCGGTAGCGGTCGGTCGCCACCACGCTCAGCGTGTCGCCGGTGAAGTCGAGGTAGGCGCCGGTCAGCATCGGCAGCGTGTCGTCGCGGCTCGCCGCGGGGGTGACCTGGCGGACCGCCTCGGCGAAGGTGTCCGCGGGCACCGAGCCGATGCGCTCGGGCATGCCGGGCAGGGTGGGGTAGTCCTCCAGCGGCATGGTGATGAGGGTGAACCGGGCGGCGCCGCCGCTGATCCGCACCTTGGCTCCGTCGGTGTCGATGTGCACCGAGCCGCCGGGCAGGTTGCGCACGATCTCGGCGAGCAGCCGGCCGGGGACCAGCACCGCGCCGGCCTCCTCCGCCAGCACCTCAACCGAGGAGCGGGCCGAGACCTCGTAGTCGAACCCGGACAGGTGCAGGGCGGAACCGCCGTCGGGGACCTCCAGGCGCATCCCGGCCAGCACCGGCACCGCCGGGCGGTTCGGCAGGGCGCGCGCCGTCCAGGCGACGGCCTCGGCGAACGCGTCGCGGTCCACACGGAGTTTCACGATCTCTGCCTCCTCGTCGGCGTGGTCAGGGTCAACCTACCCAGCGGTGCCGACAAATCGACGGGCCCCGGGCGGCCCCGCGGAACGGGGTGCGACCAGGGCCGATCGTGTTCAGGATGTGGCTGTGGGGGCGGGTGTCACCGGCGGTTCGGCTTCAGGGTCCAGGTGATGGTCATCTTGCCGGTGACGGTGCCGTCGGCCATGCTGATCTCGACGTCGATGGGGAACTCGGGGCGCTGACCGCCGTCGAGCTCGGCGACGACCTCGTCCCGCGGGCGGCCCAGCACGGCCTCGGCGGTCATGTCGCCGGTGGCCATCTTGAGGAAGTGGATCTCGGCCTTGGTGGGCAGCGGCAGCGCGCGGTCCATGGTGTCGCCGAAGGTGCCGATGATGATGGCGCCCGAGGCGGACTCGGCCAGGGTGAACATCGCCCCGGCGTGCGCGCCGCCGATGTGGTTGTGGTGCTCGGGCCTGTCCGGCAGGTTCATCACCGCCCGGCCGAAGTCGAGGGACTCGAACGACAGGCCGAGCGTGCGGGCGAAGGGCACCGCGGCCAGGAAACCGGACTTGACCATCTCCGCCGTCTCGGCGTTCATGTTTGCCATGCCCCGAATGTTACTCGCGAGTAACCGAAATGCGCCACTCGTCGCACGGCGACTTCCCCGGCCCGCGCGTACCGGCGGGGCATGTCGGCTACGATGACTCGCGGAGACCCGCGGGGTCGCCGGGAGGGTTCGCATAGCGGCCGAGTGCAGTGCTCTTGAAAAGCACCAAGTCCTTGACGGGGCTTCGTGGGTTCAAATCCCACACCCTCCGCGGTGGCGAAGGGCCGCCCGCTCGACGAGCGGGCGGCCCTTCGTGTTCGGCGGGGCCGGGAGCCGGGTGCGCGGACCGGCGGCGTCCGGCCGGGCGGGGCGGCGGGGGCGTCGGGGGGACCGGCTAGGGTCGCGCCATGACCAGGTTCAAGGACTTCAACTTCAAGCTCGCCGTCGTCGAGCAGCTCATGTACACCGACGAGGTGCTGACGCCCGCCTACAGCCTCGCCGCCGTCCTCGAGGAGCAGGGCCTGGGCGCCGACCCCTGGGACTGGGCGTACAACAACGGTCTCGCCTACAAGGTCGTCCCGCAGTCACGGGAGTTCTTCGAGCGGTTGGAGATCAGTGACGAGCTCCTCGCCGGCGTGGAGGAGCTGTGCCTGGACGGCGGGAACCAGGTCTACCAGGAGTGCGCCCCCGTCTGGGACGGTGAGGACAACCTGTTCGCCATCGCCTCGCTGGAGGACCTCGACCTGCTGCCGAATCTCAAGCGCGTGGAGTTCGCCGAGGCTCTCAACGAGGAGCTGCAGGAGGTCCTGCGGGCCCGCGGGATCGAGATCGACGACTGAGGCCGGACCCCGGCGGCGGGCGCCCGGTCCCCGGCCGCGCCGCGGAAAGGGCTTGGCCCCCGAGGGGGCCGTGAAAGGCTGCCGTCATGATCGGACGGCTGCACACATTCGTCTACGACTGCCCCGACCCCGAGAGGCTGGCGGGGTTCTACTCGGAGCTGCTGGGGCGGCCCGTCACCCTGCGGGACGAGGGGTGGGTGGTCATCGGCGACCGGGAGCAGTGGCCGGTGCTCGCGTTCCAGCCGGCGGAGGGGCTCAAGGAGCCCCGGTGGCCGGATCCGGAGCGGCCGCAGCAGGCCCACATGGACATCTGAGTGGAGGACATCGACACGGCGGAGCAGCGGGTGCTGGAGATGGGCGCGACGCTGCTGCGCACCGAGGAGAACGGGACCGGCGTGTGGTTCCGGGTGTACTCGGACCCCGCCGGGCACCCCTTCTGCCTGGAGTACGAGGCCCGGTAGCGCCGGAGACACGGGGCTCGGAGCGCCGACCGCCGCGCGGAAGCGGCGGCCCCGGCGGGGCGTTCCCGCCGGGGCGTGCGCTCAGTCCTCGTCGGCGTGCCTGGGGAGCACGATCACCGGGATCTCGGAGTGGTGGAGCACCCCCTGGCTGACCGAGCCCAGGAGCAGGCCCCGGACGGTGCCGCGGCCGCGCGAGCCGACGACGATCGCGTCCGCGCCCTCGGCGGCCTCCAGGATGGCGTTCACGGGCCCGTTCTGGGTGCGCACCACGGTGACGTCGATGTTCACGTCGTCGCGCTGCTCGTCGATGGCCTCCGCGAGCAGTTCGGCGACCAGCTCCTCGGACTGCTTCTCGAACAGGTCCTCCTGGGGCTGGTAGCCCGCCGCGGTCATCGCCACCGGGTCGTACGGGTAGGGCACCTCCCAGCTGTGCACCACGACCAGTTCGCCCTCGGTCTCGGCGGTCAGGGCGACCGCCAGGCCCAGGGCGCGGCGGCCGTTGCGGGACCCGTCGACGCCGACCACGATCCGCTTCAGCCCCGTGGTCGCGGGCCCGCCCCCCTGCGAGGGCACCACCACGACCGGGCAGGGCGCCTGGGCGGCCACCCGGATGCTCACGGAGCCGACGAACATCGACTTGACGGTGCCCATCCCCCGGGTGCCCACCACCAGGAGGTCGTGCCGGTGGCTCTGGCGCAGCAGAGCCAGCGGCGCCTCCTCCAGGGCGGTGACGGTCTCGGTGCGCACGTCCGGCCGCCCCTCGGCCACGTGCGCCACCGCGTCCTGGAGCACCTCGGTGGCCTGCCCCTGGATCTCCTCGGTCGGTTCGAACCGGGCGGGGCCGCCGTACGCGGACACGATCAGCGGCATGCCCAGGGCGTGCACGATCCGCAGCGGCACCCCCCGGCGGTCCGCCTCGGCCGCGGCCCACTCCAGGGCGGCCTGCCCGTTGTCCGATCCGTCGATGCCCACCACCACGCGCGGTGTGCGGTCCTCGTTCACCATGTGACAACCCCCTCTAGGCACCCATCATCACCGAGTACACCCCATGGGCCCCGGAACGGCACAGGGCGCAAGGTCACCGGTTCGGGGGACGTCCGTCGGCCCCGTCCGAACCCGGGGGCAGGACGGCCACCGGGATCCCCGCGTCGTGGAGCACCCCCTGGCTGACCGAGCCCAGGACCAGGCCGCGCACTCCGCCGCGGCCGCGCGAGCCGACGACGACCATGTCGGCGTCCGCGCCCGCGTCGAGCAGCGCCCGGACCGGGTCGGCCCGCACGCGCACGGCGCTGATGTCGAGGTGTCCGGTGCGCTCGTCCACGACGTCGGCGAGCACCCCGTCGACGACCTCATCCGGCCGCCGGTCGGGCGCCTCGTCGCCGGTCGCCGCGTCGGCGGCGGGCGCGTCCTCCCCCAGCGCGTGAACCAGGACCACGGAGGCGTCGGTGGCCAGCGCCTCCTCCAGGGCGAAGCGCAGGGCCCGCCGCGAGGACGGCGAGCCGTCCACCCCGACCACGACGCGTCCGCGGTACCCGCGGGGCTCGGCGTCGGGGACGACCACGACCGGGCAGGGCGCGTGCGCGGAGGTGCGCACGCCGATGGAGCCGAGCATGATGGCGCGCACCGAACCGAGCCCCCGCGACCCGACCGCGATGACGTCGCCGCGGCGGGCCTCCTCCAACAGGACGGCCGGGGCGTCCGCGACCGCCAGGACGGTGATCACCTCGACGTCGGGGCGGGCGCGGCGGGCGTACTCGGCGCTCTCGGTGAGCAGCTCGTGCGCCGAGGCGCGCGCCTCGCCCGCCGACCCGCGCCCCGCGGTCCCTCGGCCCACGGCGGCGGCGCCGACGACCGCCTCCGGGCCCAGCCCGTGCACGATGCGCAGCTGGACCCGGCGCCGCGCGGCCGCCCCGACCGCCCACGCCAGTGCGGCACGGGCGCCGGACGTGCCGTCCACTCCCACGACCACCGCCGGCGGACGCTTCCGTTCGCTCATCCTTCGACCCCCCTCTTCCCGGTTCATTGTCGGTAAGGGGGGCCGTCAATCCTCGGACCGTCACCCGTGGCGGGCGAATCCCTCCCCGACGGTGGCGGCGAGCCGCAGGTAGGCGTCGCGGGTGGCGGGTGCGAGCCGGTCGAGGTCCACCTCGGCGCCCTCCTCCAGGTGGCCGTCCCAGGGGACGCGGACCACGGCGCGGCAGCGGGCGGCGAAGTGGCCTTCGAGGCGGTCGAGGTCCACGCTGCTCTTGCTGTCGGAGCGCACCATGGACAGTACGACGGTCGCGTCGCGCACCAGCCCCTCGTGGCCGTGCGCCTCCAGCCAGTCGAGGGTGGCGCTGGCGCTGCGCGCCCCGTCCACGGACGCGGAGCTCACCAGGACGACCTGGTCGGCCAGGCCCAGGACGCCGCGCATGGCGGCGTGCAGCAGCCCGGTCCCGCAGTCGGTGATGCAGATGGAGTAGAAGTGCTCGACGATCCGGGCCACCTCCCGGTAGTCCTCGTCGCCGAACGCCTCGGACACGGCCGGGTCGCGGTCGGAGGCGAGGATCTCCAGGCGGCTGGGCGCCTGGGAGGTGAACCCGCGGATGTCGGCGTAGCGGGACACGAGGTGGCGCTCGTTGAGGAGGTCGCGGATGGTCGCCGCGGTCTCCAGGCGCACCTTGTCGGAGAGGGTCCCCCGGTCGGGGTTGGCGTCCACGGCCAGCACCCGGTCGCCGCGCAGGGAGGCCAGGGTGGCACCGAGGGCGACCGTGGTGGTGGTCTTGCCGACCCCGCCCTTGAGGCTGAGGACGGCGACCCGGTGGTGGCCGGTGGCGACGGGGGTGCAGGCGCGGGCGATGAGTTCGCGCCGGCGCAGCACCTTGGGCGACTCGCCGGGGTTGATGAGCCCCAGGGTGGCGGTGTGCACGGCGCGCCGCCACCCGCCGCTGGGACCCTGGTGCCGGTTGCGGACCAGGGTGGCGGCGTTGAGGGAGTCGGAGGTCTGCCGCTCCCCGGTCATCCCCGGCACCGGCGGGGTCGGCGGCACCCCGGGCAGCGGGGACGCCTGCGCCGCAGGCCCCGGGGCGGCCGGGGGCTGCGGGACCCCGGTCCCGGTGAAGGGGGACGCGGCGACGGGGGGAGCGGCGGCCGGGTCCCGGCCCTCCGCGGGCCCCGCGGGCCCCGCCTGCGGCGCCGGCGGAGCGGGCGGCTCCGGGTCCGCGGCGCCCGCCTCCAGCGGCGGCAGCTGTTCGGGTTCGGGGACGTCGGCGTCGCGGCGCAGGTCGCGCGGGGCCAGCGGGTCGGCCCCGCCGTCCGGACCGGGGTGCGCGGGCCGTCGCAGCGGGCGGGCCGGACGCTCGCGTATGCGCGGCATCAGCCGGACGGTGTCGGACCGCACCTCGTCCTCGCCGTCGTCGTCATCGTCGTCCGCCGCAGCCGCCCCGAAGGCCCCGTCCGCCCCGGTGGCCCCGTCCGCCTCTACGGGAGGGGGCGGCGCCGGGGCCATCGGGGTCTCCAGCGGGATCGGGGCCGCGTAGGGCGGCGGAGGCGGCGCGTCGCCGCCGAACCACTGCTCGCGCGGCGAGGGCGCGGCGGGCCTGCGCGAGGCGATCTCGGTGACGGGGGCCCCGGCCTCGTCGGGCCCGTCCTCCGCACGCCGCCACGGGGACACCTCCGACTCCTCGGACACCGAGCCTGCGTCCGTCCCGTTCTGATCCTGGTGTGACACCGGAGTTCTCCTGCGTGAAGGGGGTGTACTGCGGAGGGAGAGGGGTACCCCGCCGGGGAGCGGGGGTCGCTCCCTGGGTTCACTCTTACCCGCCGCGGCCCGCCGAAGCATCCCCCATCCCTTCTCGAACACGATCCACTTCCGGCCACCGCCGGGAACCGGCCGCCGCAGCGGATACGGTCGTTCCCATGCACGCGATCCTTATCACCGAACCGGGCGGACCCGAGGTCCTGGCCTGGTCCCAGGTCCCCGATCCCGTCCCCGGCGACGGGGAGGTCCTCGTCGACGTGGCCGCCACCGCGGTCAACCGCGCCGACGTCGCCCAACGGCAGGGCACCTACCCGCCGCCGCCGGGGGCGTCCGAATACCCGGGGCTGGAGTGCTCCGGAACCATCCTGGAACTGGGCCCGGGCACCGAGGGCTCCGGCTGGGCGGTGGGCGACCGGGTGTGCGCCCTGCTGTCCGGCGGCGGCTACGCCGAGAAGGTGGCCGTGCCGGTCGGCCAGCTGCTCCCGATCCCCGCGGGTGTGGACCTGGTCGAGGCCGCGGCCCTGCCCGAGGTCGCCTGCACGGTGTGGTCGAACCTGGTCATGGTGGGCGGTCTGCGCAGCGGCGAGACCGTGCTCCTGCACGGCGGCGGCAGCGGCATCGGCACGTTCGCGATCCAGTTCGCCCGCGCCCTGGGGGCCCGGGTGGCCGTCACCGCGGGCAGCCCGGAGAAGCTGGCGGCCTGCCGGGAGCTGGGCGCGGAGATCACCATCGACCACCGCACCGAGGACTTCGCCGCCCGGATGCGCGAGGCCGGGGGCGCCGACCTGATCCTCGACATCATCGGCGGCTCCTACCTCGACGCCAACCTGCGCTCCCTGACCACAGGCGGCCGCCTCGTGATCATCGGGCTGATGGGCGGCCGCTCCGGCGAGGCCGACCTGGGCCGCATGCTCGCCAAGCGCCTCTCCCTGCACGCCACGACCCTGCGCTCGCGCCCCGGGGACGAGAAGTCGGCCATCGTCGCGGGAGTACTGGAGCAGGTATGGCCGTTGGTAGAACAAGGAGCCATCCGCCCCGTCGTGGACCGCGTCCTACCGATGCGGAACGCGGCGGAGGCGCACGACGTCATGGAATCGAGCGCGCACACCGGCAAGATCCTGCTCACCCGCTGACGGGCGCGGTCGACGACATTCGGTAAGGGGACACATGAGCAATACGGACGATCCGAACGAGCAGCCCAAGGTCCTGGTCATGGGCGCGAACCCGCACGCGGACGACGACGGGAACGAGGAGCCCCGCACGCTCGCGGACATGGTGGAGCAGCCCGCCAAGGTGATGCGGATCGGCAGCATGATCCGCCAGCTCCTGGAGGAGGTCAAGGCGGCGCCCCTCGACGAGGCCAGCCGCACCCGCCTCAAGGAGATCCACACGTCCTCCATCAAGGAGCTGGAGGACGGCCTGGCGCCGGAGCTGATCGAGGAGCTGGACCGCCTCACCCTGCCGTTCGCGGACGGCAGCGCCCCCAGCGAGGCCGAGCTGCGCATCGCGCAGGCCCAGCTGGTGGGCTGGCTGGAGGGCCTGTTCCACGGGATCCAGACCACCCTGTTCGCCCAGCAGATGGCGGCCCGCGCCCAGCTGGAGAACATGCGCAAGGCCCTGCCCCCGGGCGTCGCGGGCCTGCAGGCCGAGCAGGGCCAGGGCCGGGCGCCGGGCCGCGAGGACGGCAGCTCCGGGCTCTACCTGTAGGGACCCCTCCGGGGAACGCCCCGCACACGCGAGGAGCCCGCCCCCTCATCCTCGGGGACGGGCTCCTCGTGTGCTCCGCGGACGGCCTACTTCCCGACCGGCTCCAGGACGTCGCGGCCCAGGAAGGGGCGCAGCGCCTCGGGGACCACGACCGAGCCGTTCTCCTGCTGGTGGTTCTCCAGGATGGCGACGATCCACCGGGTGGTGGCGAGCGTGCCGTTGAGGGTGGCGGCGAAGCGCGGCTTGCCGTCCTCGTCCCGGAACCGCACGTTGAGGCGGCGGGCCTGGAACTCGGTGCAGTTCGAGGTGGAGGTCAGCTCGCGGTAGGTCCCCTGGGTCGGGACCCACGCCTCGCAGTCGTACTTGCGGGCGGCGCTGGTGCCCAGGTCGCCGGCGGCGATGTCCACGACCCGGTAGGGCAGTTCCAGCTTGTCGAGCATCTCCCGCTCCCAGGCGAGCAGCCGCTTGTGCTCCTCGTGGGCGTTGTCGGGGTGGGTGTAGACGAACATCTCCACCTTGTTGAACTGGTGCACCCGGATGATGCCGCGGGTGTCCTTGCCGTAGGAGCCCGCCTCCCGGCGGAAGCACGGCGACCAGCCGATGTACCGGTTGGGCAGGGCGTCGGCGGGCAGGATCTCCCCGGCGTGGTACCCGGCCAGCGGCACCTCGGAGGTGCCCACCAGGTAGAGGTCGTCGGCGGGCAGCCGGTACACCTCGTCGGCGTGGGCCCCCAGGAAGCCGGTGCCCTCCATGGTCTCGGGCTTGACCAGGACGGGCGGGATCATCGGGACGAACCCGGCCGCGACGGCCTGGTTCATGGCCATGTTCAGCAGCGCCAGCTCCAGCTGGGCGCCGACCCCGGTGAGGAAGTAGAAGCGCGCCCCGGACACCTTGGCGCCGCGCTCCATGTCGATGGCGCCGAGCTTCTCGCCCAGCTCCAGGTGGTCGCGCGGGGTGAAGTCGAACGTGCGCGGGGTGCCGACGGTCTCCAGCACCCGGAAGTCGTCGACACCGCCCTCGGGGGCACCCTCCTCGACGAGGTTGGGCACCGCGGCCACGGCCCGGTCGAGTTCGGCGGCGAGGCGGTCGGCCTCGGCCTCGGCGGCCTTGACCTCGGCGGCCAGCCCCTTGGCACGGGCCAGCAGCGCCTCGCGCTCCTCGGGGGACGCCTTGGAGACCGACTTGCCCACGCTCTTCTGCTCGGCCCGCAGGGTCTCGAACCGGGTGAGCGCGGAGCGCCGCTCGGAGTCCAGTTCGAGCAGCCGGTCGGCGACGGAGGGGTCCTCCCCGCGTGCGCGCTGCGAGGCGCGGAGTCGTTCGGGGTCTTCTCGGAGAGCGCGAAGGTCGATCACGTCTTGCAGATTACCGTTCGGTCCGGCCCCCGCCGACATCTTTTCCGGGTTCGCGTCATGAACGCGGTGTCACCACGTCCTCACGATGAGACATCACCGGTTCCGGGGAGGGGACGGCAGTGAAACCGTTGAGCGAGATGACCACCGAGGAACTGAGCGCCGCGCTGGAGGCGCTCGACACCGAGCGGCCGCGCGACACCGCGCTGCGGCTGGCGCTCTACCTGGAGCTGCGCCGGGCCGCGGCGGAGGAGTGGGTGTTCGAGGCCGAGGGCGGCGACGTCCTGGACGACTGAACCCGGGTGGCCCTCCGGGGGAGGTCAGTCGACGCCGCCGGAGCGGATCCGCGCCAGCCACCGCTCCGACTCGGCGTAGTCGGCCTCGGTGGCGGGTCGGGGGCGCAGCGGCGGGTCGAGCTCGGTGGCCCGCCCGCTGCGCGGGTAGCTGCCCAGGAAGCGGACGTCGCGGCAGACCCGGCGCAGCCCCATCAGGGCCTCGCCGACGCGCGCGTCGGCCACGTGCCCCTCCGCGTCGATGCAGAAGCAGTAGCTGCCCAGCCCGTCGCCGGTGGGACGCGACTCCAGCCGGGTGAGGTTGACCCCGCGCACCGCGAACTGGGTGAGGACCTCGATGAGCGCGCCCGGGTGGTCGTCGGCGATGAACGCGACCACCGACGTCAGGTCGGCGCCGGTCGGCGCGGTCGGGCGGCCCGGCCGGGACAGGTAGATGAACCGGGTGGCGGCGTCGGCGCGGTCGCCCACCCCGGTGGCCAGGGCGTGCAGCCCGTAGCGCTCACCGGCGATGACGGCGCAGATGGCGGCGTCGTAGGGCGCGCCGGGCTCGGAGACGCTGCGGGCGGCGGCGGCCGTGGACGAGACGGTGTGCGTCTCGGCGTCGGGCAGGTGCCGCGCCAGCCAGCCCCGACACTGGGCCAGGGCGTGCGGGTGGGTGGCCACCGTCTTGACGTCGTGCAGCGTGACGCCGGGCCGCGCGAACAGCGCGAACTCCACCGGGACCGCGGTCTCTCCGCTGATGACCAGGGGCTCGCCGTTGATGAGCTCGGCGATGGTGGAGGTGACGCCGCCCTCGACCGAGTTCTCCAGGGGCACGACGCCGCCCTCGACCGCGCCGGAGCGGACGGCGTCGAAGACCGCGGCGACCCCCTCGCAGGGGACGCGCGCGGCGACGGGCGCGTCGGGGCGCAGGGCCCGCAGCGCGGCCTCGGTGAAGGTGCCCTCGGGGCCGAGGTAGGCGTAACGGTTGGGCATGGTGTTCAGGCTATACGCACGCGGGACGGCGGGGCGGTCACTCGGGGCCGCTGCGCGGCGCGGGCGCCCTGCGCAGGCCCGTGCGGGACTGCGGGTCGGTGTCGTCGGCGTCGATGTCGGGCACCGCGACGATGTCCCTCTTCTCCCCGGCCGGCTCGGCGTCCCCCTTCTCCACGGCCTCCCCGCCGGGCTCCGGGGCCTCGGGGTCGGGGACGACGGTGACCGGGTCCTCGGCGTCCTCGGCGACCACCGGGCCGGAGACCCGCGGGGCGGGCACGGTCGTGCCGATGCCCTCGCCCAGCCGGGCGGCCCGCACGACGCGGTACTCCTCCGGGCTGAGCAGGGTCTCGGACTCGCCGCGCACCACGGCCTTGGCGTAGGTGCGCGACTCGGTCCGGCCGTTGATGGAGGTGACGACCACTCCGTCGCCGTCGCCGTTGAGCAGGGCGAGGGAGAAGGAGCGCGCCCCGGACATCTCCTCCAGGGCGTCGTAGTGGAGCACCGCCATGTCGCGCACGGCGAGCGGGTCGGTGCCGCCGACCTGTGCGGAGGCGGCGGCGCGTTGGGCGAGCACACGGGTGTCGGCATCGATGGCGCGGGCCCTGGCCAGCGCGTACCCGCCCAGGGCGAGTCCGCCCAGACCCGTGAGCACGCCCGCGACGGCCAGGATCATGGTGAACATTCTGTGAGCGTATCGCCACCGAGAGCGCCAGCGGTGTCACTATCGGCGATTTCGCGGAGAAAGGGTCTCCTATCCCCGCCTGCCACGGCCTCCGGACAGGACACGCCGTACGGCGGGTCGCACCCGGCGGGCGGCCAGCGCCCGCAGCACGTCGACGAACTGGTGCGCCCGGTGCAGCTGGGCGCGCAGGTCGGTGCCGGTGGCCCGGTGCTCCAGGGGCACCTCGACCTCGATCACCCGCAGCCCGGCGCGCAGCACGTCGATGGTCAGCCCGGTCTCCACCCCGAATCCCGGGGCGAGCGGCCGGGCCGCCTCGAACGCGGCGCGGGTGATGCAGCGCTGTCCGTTGAGCGGCTGCTCGGGCTCCCACCCGGTCGCCCGGCGCACGCCGCCGCGGGCCAGGCGCACCACGAACCCGTGGCCGCCCAGGCGCAGCCGGGTGGCGGGGAACAGCGCGATGGCCATGTCGGCCTTGCCCTCGACGACCGGCTCCACCAGCGGTGCCGCCCCGGCGGCGGACGCCTCCAGGTCGGCGTCGAGGAAGAGCAGGTGCCGGGGCGGGCGGATCCCGTCGGCGCCCTCCTCGTGCTCCTCGATGAGCCGGACGCCCTCGGCCCCGGTCTCCATCGCCGCGCCCTTGCCCCGGTTGCGGTTGTGCCGGAGCACCCGGGCGCCGGCCTCCAGGGCCACCTCCGAGGTGCGGTCCGTGGACCCGTCGTCGACCACGACGACCAGGTCCACCCCGGGCAGCGCCCGGACGGCGGCCACGGTGCGCCCGACGCGGGCCTCCTCGTCCTTGGCCGCGATCACCACGGCGACCCCCGCCGCTCCGGGTCCGCCGACTTCGCCCCGTGTCACCGCGGTCCGGCCTACGGGGCTGTTCCGGTCCCCGCGGCCACCGGCAGTGCGTCGGTGTCGGGGTGGATGACGAAGACCTCGTGCAGGCCGGTGACCTCCAGGACCTTCATGACGGCCGGCTTGGGGGCCACCAGCTCCAGGTCGCCGCCCTTGTCGCGGGAGCGCTTCATCGCCGAGAGCAGGACGCTGATGCCGGTCGAGTCGCAGAACTCGGTCGACGACATGTCGATGACCAGCCTCCGGGCCCCCTCGTCGAGGGCCGTGATGAGCTCGTCGCGCAATCGGGGTGCCGTGTACAGGTCGATCTCGCCTCCGACGGTTACCACCGCGAGGTCATCTTGAGATCGGCTCGATATCTTCAACTCCACAGTCGTGACTGTAGCGGCCAGGTCCTGGCCGGGCCACCTCGTTGACGGTGTTTCGCGACATCGGTCACGTTCCCTCCCGGCGCCCCGGCAACGGGCCGTGCGGGCGGCGGGTTCAGAGCGGTCAGAGCAGGGCGCCGCGGGCGCGTCCCCCGTCGTGGACCGTGAAGGGCAGCGACACCACGGGGCCGCCGGCGCGCGGGTCCCGGGCCCGGCCGGTCGTCCCGGCGGCCGGTGCGGCGGTGCCGGCCTCGGCGCCCGCCTCCCGTACGGCGCGGCCGACGTCCTCGGCGGGCAGGTCCAGGACGGCCCAGACCGTGGTGGTGGTCGCGTCCATCTCGGTGCCCCAGCGCCCGGCCAGGTGCTGGACGATCCCCAGTCCGCGCCCGCCCAGGCCGGCGGTGCCCGGGTCGGCGACCCGGGGCATGGTGGTGGAGCCGCCGTCGCGGACGGAGATCTCCAGCCAGCCGCCGGGGCCGGAGGCGTCCGTCTCGGCCCGCCAGGCGACGCCGACGCTGTTGGCCGGGTTGGCGGGGGTGGGCAGGGGGCTGGCGTGGCGCAGCGCGTTGCTGACCAGTTCGCTGATGATGAGGGCGGCGTCGTCGATGCACTCCTCGGCGACGCCCAGGGAGCGCAGGTCGTCACCCAGCCGGCGGCGCGCGTCCATGACGGTGGTGGGGACGTAGGGGAGGATGACGTGCCGTTCGACCTTGGTGGGGTGCTCCCCCGGGTCGAACGGGGTGTGATCTCCTGACACGGCTTTCGTCCCTGCGCGTTCGTGCTCTGGTGCGGTCCGGAACCCGCCCGTTGTGTGACGGCGAATTCCGCCAGGGGTGGAAATGCCCCGATCACCTCGAACGGAAACCAACGCCCCGGTGAATCACACGGGTCGGCCGGCCTTGGGGCGCGTGGATCGCTGACGTGGAAGGGGTTCGGGGCCGGTTGAGATTTTCGGCGACTCCTGGGGCGCGGGTGGCCCCTGGGGCGCCTCCCGTCCGGTCACGCCGACCCGGACCGCCGCCACCCCGGGCGGTTCGACGACCGCGCCGTCGTCGCCGTCCCCGAGGGGGCCGGGGCCCTCGCCCCGGTGCAGCGGCAGGGTGAAGCACATGCGGGTGCCGCGCTCCAGCCTGCGCGCCGTGACGTCCCCGCCCTGGTCCTGGGCGAGTTTCCGCACGATGTACAGCCCCAGTCCCAGGCCGCCGAAACGCCGCCGGTCGCCGCGCACCCCGCCCTGGAAGAACCGGTCGAACACCCGCTCCTCGTCTCCCGGGCGCAGGCCGGGGCCGTCGTCGTCCACGGAGACCGCGACGGCGTCGCCCTCCACCGCCACCGCGACGTGCACCGTGCCGCCCTCGGGGGAGAACTTGATGGAGTTGTCCAGCAGCTGGTCCATGATGATGCCGGTGGCCAGCGGGTCGGCGAACACGGTGGGCAGGCCCTCGGGCGCGCTCAGCACCACGTCGTGCCGGTCCGACAGGGACCGGAACGTCATCACGGCCTGGCGCAGCACGCGGGGCAGCTCGAACGGGACCGGGTTGACGTCCAGCTCGCCCCGGGAGGCGTCGGAGCCGAGGCTGAGCCGCTCCACCAGCAGGGTCAGCGCCGTGGACCGGTCCACGATGTTGCCCACCGCCTCGCGCTGGGCCTCCGAGCTCATCCGCGACCACTTGCGGATCAGCGTGGTGGCGAAGCCGTGGATCGCGGTGATGGGGGTGCGCAGCTCGTGGCCGGTGGTGGCGAGGAACGCCTCGCGCTCGTCCTCCATGGCCTTCTGCGCCGTGATGTCGCGGAAGTCCACCACCCACTCGTGGGTGCGGGGGATGCGGGCCATGAGGATCTCCAGCCAGCGCCCGTCCTTGAGCCGGTGCTTGATGGGGCGGCCGTGGCAGGCGGGGATCGGGAACGGCGGGTGGCGGCCCTCCACCACCTCGGCCGGGTAGCCGGTCAGCTCGACGGCGGAGCGGTTCCACTTGCGGACCCGGCCTCCGAAGTCCAGCACGGCGATGCCGTCGGCGCTGGAGTCGGCCACCGCCTGCTCGTGGACCCGCTGGTGGTTGAGCTCCTCGTAGGCCATGGCGTTGCCGATGGCCACCCCGGCGTGGGCGGCCAGCAGTTCCAGCAGTTCGAGCTCGACGTGGCCGACCCGGCGCTGGCTGTAGAGCGCGTACAGGCCGCCGTAGGGGCGGCCGTGCACGTTGGAGGCGCACAGGGCGATGGTGTGCAGTCCCGGCAGGTCGGCCCAGACCAGGTCCTGTAGGCCGCGGGTGTCCTCGTTGGCGAGCAGCACCGACTTGCCGCTGCGCAGCAGCTCGCCGAACAGGCTGGTCTCCAGCGGGGCGCTGTAACCCTGGAGCTCGTCGGAGAGCCGGGTGATGCTCACCAGCTCCACCCGGTCCTCGTTGAGCAGCACGAAGCCGCCGGCATCGGCCCCGGTGAGCTCGGTGATGGCGCTGGAGATGCGGTCGAGCACCGATTGCAGGCTCAGGTCGGCGTTGATGTCGACGACCACGTCGGTGAGGCGGCGCACCAGGCGGGCGCGCTCCATGGCGGCGGTGTGCGCCTGCGCCTCGTTGTCCGTGGGGTAGAGGGTGAGCACCCAGCCGGCGTGCCCGCCGTCGTCGGCGGGCAGCGCGGCGGTGCTGATCCGCACGTCGATCGGGGTGCCGTCGTTGCGCACGCGACGGCTGTGAATGGTGAGGGAGGGGCCGGCGCGCACCTGTTCGAGCACCGCGCCGTGTTCGGCCTTCAGCTCCGCGGGGACGATCGGCAGCGCGCCCCCGAGCACCTCGCGGGCCCGCCAGCCGAACAGTCGCTCGGCCGCCGGGTTCCACAGGAACACCCGGAGTTCGCTGTCGAGACCGACCACCGCGTCCGCCGACGAGGCCAGCACGGCTTCGGCGCTGAGGGGCGCGCGCTCGGAACTCACGACGTCATAGTGCCACCCGAGGGCCCCGCGGGGCAGGGCTTTGGGCAATCCGATCGCTTTCCGGCCCCGATGCGACTCAGATCACCCTCGGTTCGGCGTCGGAGCCGGCCTCCATGTCCAGTCCGGCGCGCTCCCAGGACTGCATGCCGCCGGCGACGTTGACCGTGTTCCAGCCCGCGTTGTTGAGCGCGGCCACGGCCTGGGCCGAGCGGCCGCCCGCGCGGCAGACCACGTACACCTTGCGGTCCTGCGGGATCTCGCCGGCCCGGGTGTTGAGCAGGCCGAGCGGGATGTGCACGGCGGTGGGCGCGTGGCCCGCCTCCCACTCGTCGTTCTCGCGTACGTCGAGCAGGTAGCCGTCCTCGGGCACCTCGGTGACGCCGACCTCGGGCACGTTGCCGAACATCCATGACCTCCATCAGATCCGTCCGCTCCGGAGATCCTCCGGAGATTTCTCCCGGGGGGAGGGAACCGTGTGTGACGCGGCGGCGTCCAAGCGTCATGGCTCAGCACACCATCGCGACGGCCCTGCCGACCCGCCTCGCCGCGCTCGCGGCCCTCGGCCTGCTCCTGACGGCCTGCGGCAACGAGCCCGCCGAGGTGGGCGCCCCGGCGCCCGGGTCCGACGAATCCAGTCCCTCCGCCCCCGACCAGGATGCCCCCTCCGCGGAGGAGGAGGGTACCGAATCCCCCCAGGAGGCGCCCGACGGCGGCTCCGCCACCGAACTGACCATCGAGCGCTCCCTCAGCGACGAGGGCGGCCTCTCCCCCGAATCCGGCTTCGAGGAGGGGGTGTGGACGCTCACCTGCTCCCCCGAGGGCGGCGACCACCCCGACCCGGAGGCCGCGTGCGCGGAGATCGGGGAGGTCGGGACCGACCCGTTCCTGCTCGACACCACCGACATGATGTGCACGATGCAGATCGGCGGGCCCGAGGTGGTCCGGGTGACCGGCCACATCGGCGACACCGAGGTCGACACCGAGTTCAACAAGAGCAACGGCTGCGAGATCGACCGCTTCGCCGACGTCGAGGCCGTCATCAACCCCTGACCGGGCGGCTTCACGGGGGTGCGGGCCGACGGCCCGCACCCCTTTCCCGTCGGGGCGGAGGCGGGGGAGGGGCCGGGGTCAGCCGGTGTACGGGGTGTCCCAGAAGGCGAGCTCGTGGCGCATGCCCTCGCGGAAGAAGCGCTCGGCGCGCTCGGGGTCGGGGTCCGCCTCCTCCAGCATCCGCCCGTACCGCTCGGTCAGCTCGGTGAACCCGGGGTCGGCGTAGGTGTCCACCCAGCGGCGGTAGCGCGGTTCGGCCGGCCGGTTCCGGGCCAGGGCGATGCCCAATCGGTTGTAGCCCCACATGCACGGGTAGACGGCGGCGAGGCCGTCGCGGTAGTCGGCCGCGGCGTCGATGATCCAGGCGGTGTAGGCGGCGCAGGCCGGCCCCTTGTCGCGCGTGGTGAGGTCGGCGCCGAACTCCCCGGACAGGGAGCGGTGCAGTTCCAGCTCCTCGTTGAGGGTGCTGTGCGCGATGCCCACCAGGTCGGCGAGGTGCGCGTCGGGCGCCTGCCAGGCCAGCCGGGAGAAGGCGCGGGCGTAGTCGAGCAGGTAGAGGTGGTCCTGCTCCAGCCAGTAGCGGAAGGCGCGGTCGTCGAGGTCGCCGCGGGCGATGCCGGCGACGGTCGGGTGCGCGAGCTGTTCGGCGACCATCGGCCGCCCGATCTCGTGAAGGCGTTCGGTGATTCCCACGCCCGCAGTGTGTCATCTGTCCGGTTCGGGCGGAGCGGGCGCCCCCGCCGCCACGGGGCTCCGAAATTTTCGGAGCACACTCCCGTCGACACTCAAGGGACCTTCGTCTACATACCGTAATGAACAGGCAGTTTTCCCCAGGCAGTCGCACGCCCTGTGATTCACCTCTCTTCTCTCCTTGACCCGACTGCCCGCCGAACGTACATTCTCGTTCCATTGGTTTCGATAAAACTTCCGAAACTTTCTGGACCACGGAAAGGGCACCTCCCGATGACCCCACCCCCCGAACCCCTGGACGGTGCCTGGCGGGACACCTCCCTGCCCGACGGCGAGCGGGTCGACCACCTGCTCGCCGCCATGACCCTGGAGGAGAAGGCGGCCCAGCTCAACGGCGTCTGGGTGAGCGCCGACGCCTCCGGCGCCCCGGTCGCCCCCCACCAGCACGACGCCTCCCGTGAACCCCTCGCCTGGGAGAAGGTGATCGAGAACGGCCTGGGCCAGCTCACCCGGCCCTTCGGCACCGCCCCGGTGGACCCGGTCGCGGGCCGCGCCTCCCTGGCCCGCAGCCAGCGCGAGGTCATGGCCGCCAACCGGTTCGGCATCCCGGCCATCGCACACGAGGAGTGCCTGACCGGCCTGGCCGCCTGGCGGGCCACCATCCACCCGGTCCCGCCGGCCTGGGGCGCCGCCTTCGACCCCGGCCTCGTCGAGCGCATGGCCGCGGGCATCGGCGGGACCATGCGCCGGCTCGGCGTCCACCAGGGGCTCGCCCCCGTCCTGGACGTCGCCCGCGACCTGCGCTGGGGCCGCGTCGAAGAGACCATCGGCGAGGACCCCTACCTGGTGGCCACCATCGGCGCCGCCTACGTGCGCGGGCTCCAGTCGGCCGGGGTCATCGCCACCCTCAAGCACTTCGCCGGGTACGCCGCCTCCCGGGCCGGGCGCAACCACGCCCCGGTGTCCGTCGGCCCCCGCGAGTTCGCCGACGTCGTCCTGCCCCCGTTCGAGGCGGCCGTACGCGAGGGCGCCGGGTCCGTCATGAACTCCTACAACGACAACGACGGGCTCCCGGCCGCCGCCGACCGCCGGCTGCTCACCGGGCTGCTGCGCGACCGCTGGGGGTTCGAGGGCACCCTCGTCTCCGACTACTTCGCCGTCACCTTCCTGGACACCGTGCACCGGGTCGCAGGGGACCCCGGGCACGCGGGCGCCCTGGCCCTGGAGGCCGGCGTGGACGTCGAGCTGCCCGACCCGCACTGCTACGGCGACCGGCTCGTCGCCCTGGTCCGCGCCGGAGAGCTCGACGAGGCGCTGGTCGACCGCTCCGCCCGCCGCGTCCTGCTGCACAAGTGCTCGCTGGGCATGCTGGACCCCGGCTGGTCGCCCGACCCGGACGACTCCCCCGTCGACCTCGACCCGGCGGAGCAGCGCGCCCTCGCCCGCGCGCTGGCCGAGCGCTCCATCGTCCTGCTCGACAACCCGCGCGGGGTCCTGCCGCTGGCCGCCCCGCGCACGCTGGCCCTGGTCGGGCCGCTCGCCGACACCCCCGACGCCATGTTCGGCTGCTACACCTTCCCGGCCCACGTGGGCCGCAACCACCCCGGCACCCCGCTGGGCGTGGACGTCCCCACCGTGCACGAGGCGCTGCGCGGCGAGCTGCCCGAGACCCGGATCGTCCACGCGCAGGGGTGCTCCGTGGACGGGCCCGGGACCGAGGGGTTCGACTCCGCCCTGGCGGCGGCCCGGGAGGCCGACGTGTGCGTGGTGGTGCTCGGCGACCGCAGCGACCTGTTCGGCCGCGGCACCTCGGGCGAGGGCTGCGACGCCGAGGACCTGCGCCTGCCCGGGGTCCAGCAGGAGCTGTGGGAGGCGCTGGTCGCCACCGGCACCCCCGTGGTCGCCGTCCTGGTCACCGGCCGCCCCTACGCCCTGGGCGCGGTCGCCGACGCCTCGGCCGCGGTCGTGCAGGCGTTCATGCCCGGGGAGGAGGGCGCCTCCGCCATCGCCGGGGTGCTGTCCGGCCGGATCGGCCCGGGGGGACGGCTGCCCCTCTCCGTCCCGCGCTCCCCCGGCGGCCAGCCCGCCACCTACCTGGGCGCGCCCCTGGCCCGGCGCAGCGAGGTCAGCTCGGTCGACCCCACTCCCCGCCACCCCTTCGGGCACGGCCTGACCTACACCTCCTTCTCCTGGGAGGACCCGCGGGTCGGCGGCCGCCCCTTCGACGGCGCCCCGGTGTCCGTCCCCACCGACGGCGAGGTGACCGTGGGCTGCACCGTCCGCAACACCGGCCACCTGCCCGGGACGGAGGTGGTCCAGGTGTACCTGCACGACCCGGTGGCACGGGTGGCGCTGCCGGTACGGCGGCTGGTGGGCTACGCGCGGATCGACCTGGAGCCGGGGGAGGCGCGCGCCGTCGACTTCACCGTCCACGCCGACCAGTCCTCCTACACCGGGCCGGACGGGGTGCGCGCCGTCGACCCGGGCCGGCTGGAGCTGTCGCTGGCGGCGTCCTCCGAGGACCTCCGCCACACCTTCCCCGTGGACCTGGCGGGCCCCGCCCGCACCGTCGACCACACCCGTCGCCTCACCTGCGCGGTGCGGCTGGACCCGGTGGACGGTGAGGCCGCGGCGCACGGCGGCCCGGGCCGCTGAGGACGGCGGCGGAGCGGACGGGGAGAAGAAGAGGGACGGAAAGAGGGGAGAGGGGGACCCGTCCGGTGGACGCGGGGCGCGCCCGTGGCCGGGAACGGCCACGGGTCCCCGTGCGGGCGCCCACCGGCCCCGCGGGCCCCGTCGGACCGGGGCCCGGGCAAAAGAAGAACCCGGTGGTGATCGTCTCGCGATCTCCACCGGGTATCTTGTGGGCGAGGAGGGATTTGAACCCTCACATCCTTTCGGACACACGGACCTGAACCGTGCGCGTCTACCGTTCCGCCACCCGCCCGAGTGACTGCATTCAGTTGTGTTGCCAGGTGATCCGGGCTTTTCGTCCGTTTCCCCCTGGCGACATGGATAAGGCTAGCACGCTCTGAGCGCGGGTCGCACATCGTTTCCCGGGACCCCCTCCGGACCCCTCCGGAGCCCCGGCCGCCCCTCCCGCGGGGGCCCACCGCCCCTCTTGCGGGGGTACGTATGAAACCAGGGGCACCATCGCCCGGTTACGATCGTCTACACATACGGATGTGGAGTACAAAGGGAGGTAGCTCGTGGGAGTGCTCCAACGCTTCGAGCGCAGGCTTGAGGGCATGATCGAAGGCACCTTCGCGATGGCCTTCAAGTCCGAGTTGCAACCGGTCGAGGTGGCGAGTGCGGTCCAGCGGGAGATGGACGAGCGCGCGGCGATCGTCGCCCAGGGCCGGACCCTGGTCCCCAACGACTTCATCGTCGAACTGGCGGCCAGCGACAAGGAGCGCCTGGAGGTCTACGCGGACAGCCTCGGCCAGGAGCTCTCCAAGCTCGCCCGCGACTACGCGACCGAACAGGGCTACTCCTTCGTCGGTCCGGTACGGGTCCACTTCAGGTCCGACGAGGGCCTCAAGACCGGCCGCTTCCGCATCCGTTCCGGTGTGGTCCGCGGAACGATGGTGAGCAAGGAGGGCGAGGTCCGCACCCCGGTGGGCGACCCCGCGCCCGGCGCGCAGCGCCAGGCCGGCCGTCCCCGCCTGCTGATCTCCCCCGGCGGCGCCACCGCCGAGGGCAGCATCGCCAGCCACGGGATGCAGCAGTCCTTCGAGCTGACCACCCCGGTCACGCTCCTGGGCCGCGGCACCGACTGCGACCTGCGCCTGGTCGACAACGGCGTCTCGCGCCACCACGTGGAGATCCGCCTGGACGGCGACGAGGCGATCCTGGTCGACAAGGGCTCCACCAACGGGACCTTCGTCAACGGCCAGCAGGTGCGCCAGGCCCGTCTGGTGGACGGCACGCGGATCAGCCTCGGCCGCACCACCATGACCTTCCGACGCGACTGAGCCGAAGACCGGCAACAGTCGAGGACTCCGGCCGGCCGGCGCGATCCGGGCGCAACCAACACCGTCGCGTCGGCGTCACAAAGGTCAAGTCCGGGGTCGGGTCCATTCGGACCTGCTGTCGGATATCCGGCCGGGAAGGTAGTCTCCGCGAAGACCCGACCGATCGGGCACAATGGCCGCGACCCGACGGTCCGCGGACCAGCGACCTCAACTCACCGGAACGAAGGTGGGGAAGACACGGTGGCGGCGCCGATGACCGCCACCCCGGCCGGAGCACGACAGGGGCTGAAGAGCAGTTCGATGTCCAACTTGACCCTCATACTGATCAAGATCGCGTACCTCGCGGTGCTTTGGCTGTTCATCCTCATGGCGATCGGTGTGGTCCGCACCGACCTCTTCGGTCCCTCCAAACGCAAGCCGAAGAAGAAGCCGCGCCCCGCCCCCCGGCAGGCACCGCGCGGCGGCGGCACCCCCTCGCACTCGGGTGCCGCTCCCGCCCGCCCCCAGCGCCCGCGCCGGAACGAGCCCTCCATCCTCGCCGTCACCCAGGGTCCGCTGGCGGGCACCACCGTCCCGCTCGCGTCCCAGCCCATCCTCATCGGGCGCGCGCCCGACTCGACGCTCGTCATCACCGACGACTACGCGTCGGGCCGCCACGCGCGCGTCTACTCCGACAACGGCCGCTGGTTCGTCGAGGACCTCAACTCGACCAACGGCACCTACCTCGGCCAACAGAAGCTGAACCGCCCCCAGCCCATCACGGTGGGTCAGCCCATCCGTATCGGCAAGACCGTCCTGGAACTGCGCAAATGACAATCGCTCTCCGATACGCGGCGTACTCCGACGTAGGATGCCTCCGCGAAGGCAACGAAGACTCCGGCTACGCAGGCCAGCACCTGCTCGCAGTGGCGGACGGCATGGGCGGCTACGCCGGCGGCGAGGTGGCCAGTTCCATCGCGATCTCCTCGATCAGCCGCCTCGACGCCGAGGACCACCCCGCCGACGAGATGGCCGAGGCCCTCCAGCAGGCCGTCGAGCAGGCCAACGCCTCCCTGTCCCGGCGGATCATGGAGGAGCCCCGGCTGGAGAACATGGGCACCACCCTGACCGCCATGCTGTGGTCGGGTCCCCGGGTCGCCCTCATCCACATCGGCGACTCCCGCGCCTACCTGCTGCGCGGCTCGCGCTTCGAGCAGATCACCCACGACCACACCCTGGTGCAGACCCTCGTCGACGAGGGCAAGATCACCGAGGAGGAGGTCGCGACCCACCCGCAGCGGTCCCTGATCCTGCGCGCCCTCGACGGCAAGAGCCCGGTCGACCCCGACATCTCCATCAGCGAGGCCAAGGTCGGCGACCGCTACCTGCTGTGCTCCGACGGCCTGTCCGGTGTGGTCAGCAAGAAGACCATCCACGAGACCCTGGCCACCGAGCCCGACCTGCGCTCGGCCGCCAAGAAGCTCATCGACCTGGCCATCCGCGGCGGCGGCCCGGACAACATCACCGCGGTCATCGCCGACGTGATCGAGACCGACGCCGACCGCGAGGGCCCCACCCGCGCCGCCCAGGTGGTCGGCGCCGCCGACCAGCGCCGGGACATGATGGAGCAGGGGCAGGACAGCCCCGCCAGACGCGCCCAGGAGCTGCGCTCCACCGGCGGCGACACCGCCGAGATGGACCCCGTCGTCGACGAGCCGGCCTACGCCGGCGCCCCGGCGCCGAGCGGCCCCCCGGTGGGCGGCGCCTACGCCGCCGCCCCCTACGAGGAGCAGCCCTACGCCGAGTACGAGGAGCCCCCGGCCCCGCGCCGCCCGCGCGGAGGGAACGGCGAGCCGGAGCTCCAGACCCGCCGCTGGTGGCCGATGATCGTCGGCTTCCTGGTCATCGTCGCCCTCGTCGCCGGCGCGGGCTACTACTTCGGGCGCCAGTACATCGACTCCCAGTACTTCATCGCGCCGTCCGAGTCGGGGCAGAACGTCGCGATCTACCGCGGCATCAACACCGACATCGCCGGCTTCAGCCTCTCCGAGGAGGTCGAGGACTCCGGGCTCGCGCTGGACACGCTCTCCGAGGCCGAGCGCCAGTCCATCGAGAACAACATCCCGGCCGACGACCTCCAGGACGCGCGGCAGCGGGTGGAGGACCTCCGCGAGAGCACCGCCGCCGAGGGCGGACAGGGCACGGGGACCGAGGAAGGAAGCGGGTGAGGCCAGGTGAGTGACACGTCGACACCCGAGGCCCCCACCGCACTCCCCCCCGTCAAACGGCGCAACGCCGAGCTGGTCCTGATCGTGGTGGCCGTCGTCATCACGATGCTGGGCATCGCGATCGCCGGCCTCAACCTCAGCGGCCGGGTCCCGGCGGCCACCTGGACCGTCGGGCTGACGTTCGGCGCCCTGGCCGTCGCCGCCCACGCGGCCATGCGGTTCGTGGCCCCCTACGCCGACCCGCTCATCCTGCCCTGCGCACTGTTCCTCAACGGCATCGGCGTCGCCATGATCTGGCGCCTCAACGCCGTCGAGAGCGAGAACATCGAGAGCGCCGGCGTGGGCATGCAGCTGGTCTGGACGGCCCTGGGCCTGATCTTCTGCTTCCTCATCATCATCTTCCTGAAGGACCCCCGGGTCCTGCAGCGCTACACCTACATCAGCGCCCTGGTGGCGCTGGTCCTGCTGGCCCTGCCGGCCCTGCCGGTCATCGGCCACGAGGTGTACGGCGCCCGCCTGTGGATCAAGATCGGCCCGATCACGTTCCAGCCCTCGGAGTTCGCCAAGATCGCGCTGGTCATCTTCCTGGCCTCGTACCTGATGAGCAAGCGCCAGGTGCTCCAGATCGTGGGCAAGCCGATCAAGGTCGGCCGCTTCACCCTCATGGAACTGCCGCGCGCCCGCGACCTGGCCCCGATCCTGGTCGGCTGGCTGATCGCCATCGGCATGCTGGTCGTCCTGCGCGACCTGGGCACCTCGCTGCTGCTCTTCGGCACCTTCCTGGCGATGCTGTACGTCGCCACCCAGCGCTCCTCGTGGGTGACCCTGGGCCTGGTGCTGTTCGGCGGCGGCGCGACCATCGCCTACTTCCTGTTCTGGCACGTGCGCGCGCGTGTGAACATCTGGATCAACGCCTTCGACCAGGAGGTCTACGAGGCGGTCGGCGGCAGCCAGCAGCTGGTGCAGGGCATCGTGGGCATGGCCTACGGCGGCCTGTTCGGCACCGGCCTGGGCGCCGGGCGGCCCACCGACATCTTCGCCGCCGACAGCGACTTCATCCTCGCCTCCATCGGCGAGGAGCTGGGCGTGACCGGCCTGCTGGCCGTGCTCATGGTCCTGTTCGTCCTGGTGGAGCGCGGGATGCGGGTGGCGCTGGCCTCCACCGGCACGTTCAACAAGCTGCTCGCCAGCGGCATGGCGTTCGTGCTCGTGTACCAGACCTTCATCGTGCTCGGCGGGGTCTCGCGGGTCATCCCGCTGACCGGTTCGACCACACCGTTCATGTCCGCCGGCGGCACCGCACTGCTGACCAGCTGGATCATGATGGGCATCCTGCTGCGCATCAGCGACAACGCACGACGGCCGGCACCGCAGGCGATCCAGGACGAGGGCGCGACCCAGGTGATCCGACGATGAACACGACGATCCGCAGACTGAGCATCTTCTGCCTGCTCATGTTCCTGGTGCTCATGGCCAACATCACCTGGATCCAGGGCATCCAGGCGCCCACGATCAAGGAGGACCCGCTCAACCGGCGCCAGTACGCCGAGCAGGCCAGCGCCCCCCGCGGCCCCATCCTGGTGGGCGGGGAGAACGTCGCCTACTCGGAGAACATCGCGGAGGAGGGCGACCCGGCCCGCTACCAGCGGGTCTACGAGGGCGGCTCGATGTACACGCCGATCGTGGGCTCCTTCCGCAACTACGGTGCCTCCGGCATCGAGGCCGTCGAGAACGACCTGCTCAACGGCAGCGACGACCGGCTGGCCGTGCGCAACTTCCGCGACATGATCACCGGTCGCGAGCCCGAGGGCGCCCAGGTGCAGCTGACGCTGCTGCCCGAGGTCCAGGAGGCCGGGTTCAACGCGTTCGAGTCGCTGGGCGACATGAACGGCGCGGCGGTCGCCCTCGACCCGAACACCGGGGCGATCCTGGGCGCGATCTCCTACCCGTCCTACGACCCCAACACGGTCGTGGACATCAACAACCCCAACGACTCGGTCGCCAACTACGTCGAGCTGGAGAACGACGCGCGCAAGCCGCTGCTGAACCGGGCGCTCAACGAGCGCTACCCTCCGGGTTCGACGTTCAAGGTGGTCACGGCCGCCGCGGCGATCGAGAACCTGGACGCGGGCCCGGACAGCACGCAGGACGCGCCGGACCAGCTCCAGTTCCCGTCCGGTCCGCCGCTGCCCAACGCCATGGGCAGCTGCAACGGCGGCCAGCCCGACACCCTGGCGCACTCCATCCAGATCTCCTGCAACACGTCGTTCGCGAACTGGGCGATCGAGGTGGGTGGAGAGGCGCTCAGCGAGCAGGCGACGGCGTTCGGGTTCAACCCGGACGAGGAGCTCACGGTCCCGCTGTCGGTGGTGGACAGCTACGCGCCGGTGGAGACCGACGAGAGCATCCTCGGCCGCGCCGGCATCGGCCAGTCCAACGTCGAGGCCACCCCGCTGCAGATGGCGATGGTCGCCGCCGGTATCGCCAACCGCGGCGAGGTCATGCGACCCTACGTGGTGGAGTCGGTGCGCGACTCCGACCTGTCGGTGATCACGCAGACCTCCCCGGAGACCCACTCCGAGGCGGTCAGCGCCAGCACCGCGGAGACGATCAAGGACATGATGGTCCTGGTCACCACACCGCCCGAGGGCAGCGGCCTCAACGCCGCCATCCCGGGCATCGAGGTGGCCGGCAAGACCGGTACCGCGGAGAACGGCACCGACCGGACCCACAACTGGTTCATCGGGTTCGCCCCGGCGGACGACCCGCAGGTCGCGGTCGCCGTGGTGGTGGAGTTCGGCGGCGGCAGCGGCAACGAACTCGCGGCTCCGGTCGCACGGGCACTGATGGAGGCAGTGGTTCAGTAGTGGGCACCTACGAACCTTCTTCCCAGAACGGTCCCGGTGGACTCACCGGGACCGTTCTGAGCGACCGCTACCGACTCGAGGAGCAGATCGGCTCCGGCGGCATGGGCACGGTCTGGAGAGCCACCGACACCCTGCTCAACCGGCCCGTCGCGGTCAAGCTCCTGCACCCGTCGCAGATGGCCGAGCCCACCGCGAGACAGCGGTTCCGCACCGAGGGGCGGATCACCGCGGGCCTGTCCCACCCGGGCATCGCCCAGGTCTTCGACTACGGGGAGGAGGACGGCCGGGCCTACCTCATCATGGAGCTGGTGGTGGGCGAGCCCCTCTCCCAGGTCCTCAAGGAGCGCGGCGGCCTCACCCCCGACGAGACCCTGGACTTCATCGGCCAGGCCGCCCAGGCGCTGGCCGCGGCGCACGCCCGCGGGGTGGTGCACCGCGACATCAAGCCGGGCAACCTGCTGGTCACCGGGGACGGCAGGCTCAAGCTCACCGACTTCGGCATCGCCCGCGGCGACATGTCGGTCACCCTGACCCAGACCGGCATGGTCATGGGGACCGCCCAGTACATCTCCCCCGAGCAGGCGTCGGGGCGGCCCGCCACCGGGTCCTCGGACCTGTACGCGCTCGGCGTGGTCGCCTACGAGTGCCTGGCCGGGGAGCCGCCGTTCACCGGCGACAGCCCGGTCGCGCTCGCCCTGGCGCACACCCGCGACGAGCCGCCGCCCCTGCCCGACCACGTGCCCGCCGAGCTCGACGACCTGGTGTTCCTGCTGCTGTGCAAGGACCCCGAGGACCGGCCCGCGTCGGCGGGCGAGGTCGCGCACATGGCCGCGGTCATCCGGTCCAACGCGGGCACCGGCCCGCCCACCCCCTCCGCCGGGTTCGGCGGAGTGGCCGCCACCCGGGTGGCGGCCGCGGTCCCCGACGCCGGGCGCACCACCGGGGCCACACCCCGGCGCACCACCGGACAGCAGACCGTAACGCCTGGTCAGGAAGACGACTCCGCTAGGCTGGCGTCCCAACGGCGGATCGGGCTGCCGGTGCTCCTCGCCGCCCTCGGTGCGACGGTCCTCATCGTCGCAGCCGTCCTGGGCGGCTTCTTCCTGAGCGGCAACGGTTCCGAGGGAGCGAACAACGTGCGCGACACGCGGTCCCCCGCCGTCGTCGACGAGCCCTCGTCGAGCCCCTCCTCCGAACCTGTGGAGGAGGAGACCGCCGACGTGCCCGCCGTCCCCGACTACACACCCGACTACACGCCGACCACCCCCGAGGAGACCCCGAGCAGCACCCCGGAGCCCACCGACGGCGAGACCGACCCCGGCACCACCGACCCGGGAGAGGGGGGCGAGGAGCCCACCGACGGCGAGACCGACCCCGGCACCACCGACCCCGGTGAAGGGGGCGGTGGCGGTGAGAACGGCGGCGGTGGCGGCGGTGGCGGCGGCGAGGGCCCCCCGGCCGGCGGTGACACGGATTCCGTGACGAGGCCATGAGCGAGAGACGCTCGGAGTAAGAAGGTCCGCACGCGGGCCCAGAACAAGGATCAGTACACGACATGTCCCAACCCCGGCTCTTCGGCGGGCGCTACGAACTCGACGGCATCGTCGGGCGCGGCGGCATGGCCGAGGTCTACCGCGCGCGTGACCTGAGACTCGACCGCCTGGTCGCCGTCAAGACGCTCAGGCACGATCTGGCCCGCGACCACGTCTTCCAGGCCCGCTTCCGTCGGGAGGCCCAGTCGGCGGCCTCCCTCAACCACCCGACGATCATCGCCGTCTACGACACCGGCGAGGACGTGATCGACGGACTCTCGATCCCGTACATCGTCATGGAGTACGTGGACGGCCGGACGCTCAAGGAACTCCTCGACGACGACCGCAGGCTCCTGCCGGACCGCTCCGCGGAGCTCGTCGACGGCATCCTGCGCGCGCTGGAGTACAGCCACGACAACGGGATCGTCCACCGGGACATCAAGCCCGCGAACGTGATGCTGACCCGCAACGCCGAGGTCAAGGTCATGGACTTCGGCATCGCCCGGTCCATGGACGACAACCAGGCGACCATGACCCAGACCTCGCAGGTCATCGGCACCGCCCAGTACCTCTCCCCGGAGCAGGCGCGCGGCGAGCGGGTGGACCCGCGCAGCGACCTCTACTCGACCGGCTGCGTGCTCTACGAGCTGCTGACCGGCCGTCCGCCGTTCACCGGCGACTCCCCGGTGTCCATCGCCTACCAGCACGTCCGCGAGGAGCCGGTGCCGCCGTCCCAGGTGGACCCGCAGGTGCCGGCCTGGCTGGAGGACATCACCCTGCGGGCGATGGCCAAGGACCGCGACCAGCGGTACCAGAGCGCCGCGGAGATGCGCGCCGACATCCAGCGCGGCCTGGCGGGCATGCCCACCCAGGCGGGCAACATGGCGATGGCCGCCGCCGGCGCGACCACCATGCTGCCGCCCGCGGACGACCGGTACGGGGACCGCTACGACGACGGTTACGACGACGACTACGACGACTACCGGGACGAGAAGAAGAACAACACGGGCAAGATCGTGTTGTGGTCGCTGCTCGGCATCGGCGTCGTCGCCTCGATCATCCTGGTCTTCTTCCTGATGAACCAGGGGCCGGGGGAGCCCGAGACGACGGCGGTCCCGGACGTGGTCGGGGCGTCGGCAGAGGACGCCCAGGCCGAGCTGGAGGAGGCCGGGTTCACCGAGGTCAGGGTCGAGCAGCGCGCCGACCCCGAGGCCGAGGAGGGGACGGTCGTGGAGACCGACCCGCCCGCGGGCGAGGAGATCGCGCTGGACGAACGGATCGTTCTGTACGTCTCCAGCGGTCCCGACGCCCAGGAGATCCCCTCGGTGGACGGGCAGAGCCAGACCGACGCGCAGAACACGCTCAGCGAGGCGGGGTTCACCAACGTCACGGTCGAGGAGCAGAACCACGACACCGTCGCGGCCGGGACGGCGATCAACACCGACCCGCCCGCGGGCAGCGCGGTCGCCCCGGACACCGAGATCCGGCTCTACGTCTCCAGCGGCCCGGGCAACGCCCAGGTCCCGGACCTGGTGGGGATGACCCGCGACCAGGCCGAGGCGGCCCTCCAGGAGCGCGGCCTGACGGCGTCCTTCCACGAGGTGGAGGACCCCAACAACCCGCCCAACACGGTCGTCAGCCAGTCGATCGCGGCCAACCAGGAGGTGGCGCCGGGCACCACGGTCACCGTGACGGTGGCGATCGCACCGAGCCAGCCCGAGACGCCCACCGACCCGAACTCGCCGGAGCCGCCGGACAACGGCGGGGAGACTCCCCCCGAGGGCGAGAACCCGCCGGAGGGGGACGGGTTCGTGTTCGAGCACGGGACCCGGGACTAGACCGGAGCGGTACGGAAGCGGACAACGGCGGGGCCGCCCCTGAAGGGGCGGCCCCGCCGCCGTTCGCGTCCCCGGCGTAGCCGCCCCCGGGGGTGACGGCGGGGTACGGGCTGGGCATAGACTGTGTTTCCGTTATGACCGGCCCCACCCGTACTGGAGCAGCGACCGTGCCCAAGTCCCGCAACGATCGCAAGAAGAAGGTCGTCTACACGCCGCCTCCTTCGAAGGAGAAGCCCAAGGTCAGCCCACGCTGGCTGGTCCCCACCATGCTGGGCTTCTTCATCCTGGGCATCCTGTGGATCGCGGTCTTCTACATCGCGGGACAGTACGTGCCCTACATGCAGGACCTCGGCAACTGGAACCTCGCCGTCGGCTTCTCCGGCATCATCGTGGCCATCATCCTGGCCACCCGCTGGCACTGACCTCCCGCGCGCCGGTCCCCCGGCCGGCGCCCCCGCGCTGAAGGGCCGCCCCGTTCGGTGGGCGGCTCCCTCCATGCTGCCCGCGGCCGGGTCGGGCCGGCCGCGGACGCGCGAAGGCCCCCGGAGCACCGCTCCGGGGGCCTTCGGCGTTGGGGCTGGCTCAGCTCGCGTAGAACGCCGTCAGGAGCACCGGGGACGCGAACACCAGCGCCGCCAGCACCGCCGCCAGCAGGACCAGCGCCGCGGTGTGGACGAGGTTCCTGGTGCGCGGGGAGGCCGACCTGCCGGGCAGGTGGGCGAAGACCGCCCCCAGCAGCATGCCGACGGCCAGCCCCCCGATGTGGGCGGTCCAGGAGATGCTCGGGAAGACGAACGTGATGACCAGGTTGATGCCGATCAGCATCCACACCATCCGGACGTCCAGCCCGAGCCTGCGGCCGAGCATGAGCACCGCTCCGAACAGCGCGAAGATCGCGCCCGAGGCACCGATGGACGCCGCGTCCGGCGTCGCCAGGAGGCTCAGCACCGAACCGCCCAGCGCGCCCAGCACCCACAGCGCCAGGAAGCGCCCGTGGCCCAGCCACCGCTCCAGCTGCGGGCCCAGGGCGTACATGGCCCACCCGTTGAACAGGATGTGCCACAGGCCCGAGTGCAGGAACGCGGCGGTGATGAGCCGGTACCACTCCCCCTGGAAGGCCACCCCGTACCCCCACATGGCCAGCCACTGCACCAGCGACGAACCGGAGGTGCTGAGCGGCGAGCCCGAGGTGAGCATCTGGGCGACGTAGCCGACGCCCATCAGCCCCAGGATCGTCCACGTGACGTACGGGGCCGAGACGACCCCGCCGCCGAAGACGGTGCGGGCCCGGCGCACCCTCCGGTTGCCCTCCGCGACGCACTCGGGGCAGTGCTGCCCCACCGACGCCGCCGTCATGCAGTCCGGGCAGATGGGCCGTTCGCACCGGGTGCACGACAGCCCCGTCACCCGGTCGGGGTGCCGGTAGCAGGTGGGCCGGACGGGCCGCTGCGGTTCCGGATCGGCTCCGGGCGGCGGGGGAGAGGCGGTCATGGTCTGGGTCTACCTCCTGTGCGCTGCCGTGGTCCCATGGGTGCTCCCGTGTCCCGTGGTCGCACCCCCGGAGGGAGCGCTCCGGGCCGCTAGCGGGTGATCTCGACGCTGTTGATCACGACGTCCTCGCGGGGACGGTCCTGGGCGTCGGTCTCCACCTCGGAGATGGCCTGGACGATCTCCTGGCCCTCGGTGACCTCGCCGAAGATGGTGTGGCGGCCGTCGAGCCAGTAGGGCTTGTCCACGGTGATGAAGAACTGGGAGCCGTTGGTGCCCGGACCCGCGTTGGCCATGGCCAGCAGGTAGGGGCGGTCGAAGCGCAGGCTCGGGTGGATCTCGTCCTTGAACGTGTAGCCGGGGCCGCCACGGCCGCTGCCCAGCGGGTCGCCGCCCTGGACCATGAAGCCCTCGATGACGCGGTGGAAGACCGTGCCCTCGTAGAGGCTGCCCTTGCCGGGCTTGCCGGTGGCGGGGTCCATCCACTGCTTGGAGCCGTCGGCCAGGCCGATGAAGTTGGCGACCGTCTCGGGCGCCTCCTCCTCGAAGAGCCGGATGACGATGGTTCCCTTGGAGGTGTTCAGCCGTGCGGTCGGCTGGGCCTTGGAGTCCGACACCTGAGTGCCTTTCGGTCGACTTCGTTGACGAGATCACGTTACCCGTCCGACACACGGGCTTCGGCGGAACCCGGCGGGACCGGGGGGAACGTCCCCCACGTCACGGTACGCCCGGTTCACCCCCTGTGGCGGACGTACCCCGTCCGCGGTGTCGAAACGCCGATCGCCGACGGAGAGGACGTATGTTGAGATAACACCCGGATAACGGGGAAGGACGACGGGAAGGCCCGGACGCGAGCCGTCGGCACCGCCGTCGGCCGCACCGGGTGCGACCGCATGAAACCGGTGAACGACCGAAGGAGCTGACGACGTGCCTATCACTGCCAAGCGTCGCAAGGCACGCAAGGAGGCCGAGGTGGCCATCACCCGGCTGCAGGACCTGGCCAGGGAACAGGCCGACCGGTTCGGCCCGTACGCGGACCAGGCCCGTGAGCAGGCGGCCCGGACGCTCCTCCAGGCCCGTGGCTGGACCGCGCCCCGACTGGAGACGGCGGCCAGCAGGGTCGAGGACACCGTGGCCCCCCGCGTGGCAGGGCTGCTCACGGCGGCGGCCCAGCGGGTCGACCCCAGGCCCGCCCGGCGCGGGCTGCGCGGTCTGCGCAACGGAGGGCGCCGCGTCCCCCGCGCCGTCCTGATCGGAGGCGCCGCCCTGGTGGGCGGTGTGATCGTGTACTCCCTGGTCCGGATGCGCCAGGCGTCCCAGGACGCCGAATGGCAGGAGCACCTGGACCAGGCCCGCGAGCAGGTCAGGGAGACCCGGGAGGACCTGGAGGACAAGGCCGGCAAGGCGGCGGAGAAGGCCGGTGAGAAGGCCGGGACCGCCGCTCGGAAGGCGAAGGACGCCAAGGAGGCGGTCAAGGCCGCCGCGGGCGACCGCTCGAAGGAGAACGGCCGCTCCGGAAGCTAGCCGACCGCGGGTGGCGGGCCGGGACGACGCGGTCCCGCCCGCGCCCCCGCCCGCCGCCGTGCGCTCGGTGCCCCGTGCGGCTCCTACTCGTCCTTGACGAGGCGGAGCCGGCGGGGCAGCGGGTAGCGCCAGTCCTTGCCCATGAGGGCGGCGATGGTGCCGATGGCCGGGATGATGGCCCAGCCGACCATGATGGCGACCAGGAAGAACATGGGGACCACCAGCCAGAAGGTCACCAGGCTCAGGACGGCGCCGATGATGCAGGCCAGCTGGAAGTTGAGCGACTCCAGCGCCTGGCGGCGGACGTACGGCGAGACGTTGGCGGCCCCCAGGAACAGGACCAGCGGGGCGATGAGCGGGAAGAAGTAGTTGCCCGCGTGGGCGAGCCCGGCGACCACCCGCTCCACCGACGTGCTCTCGGGGGCCTCCCCGCCCCGGGCGGCGCGTGCGCCGGCCGGCGCGGCCGGACGCCCCTGGGGGGTGAGCCCCAGGTCCTGGGTGAGGGGTTCGAGGTCGGCGCCGAACTTGGCGCGCATCGCCCGGTCGAGGCGCTCCTCGAACTCGTCTTCGTCGAGCTGACCCTTGCCGTACGCCTCCCGAAGGACTTCGGTCACGGCGTCCCTGTCGGCATGGGTGAGCCGGATCTGAGGCTGTGGGCGCTCCCAGGGGCGCCTCACAGGGTGCTGAGGTTCCTGCACGACCACTTCCCTCTCCCCCGCGCTGGGAGTGCGACCGCGACGGCCGCACTCCCTCCATGATGCGCGACGTGAGGGTCCTCCGGTATCGGGATCGACCCTGATGCTCCCCTGATCCGCCTCTCCTCCCGGTGGCGGACCTTCGTGGGTGCGGGCCCCGACCTTCGTAGGGGGTGGGCACCGTCCCTCCGCACGGCCGCGTGCCGTGCACGGTCCCCGCCGGGGCTCTCCCTCCCCGGCCCCGCCCGCGCCGTGTCCGGCGCGTCCGGTACGGGCCGCGTCCTCCCCCGCGGCCCCCGTGGGTCTAGTGGTGCGCGGTGACGGGGGACGTCTCCTCGCGGGGGGCCTCCTGGCGGCCCCGGTTCTCCTCGTAGCGGCGCTCGGCACTGGTCAACAGGTCGTACCAGCTGGTGACGTCCTTGCGCCGGCGCAGCAGGGCCCGCCGCTCGCGTTCGGTCATGCCTCCCCAGACACCGAACTCGATGCGGCTGTCCAGCGCCTCGGCGAGGCACTGGGTGCGGACCGGGCAGCCCCGGCAGATCAGCTTGGCGCGGTTCTGGGCCGCTCCCTGCACGAACAGGGCGTCCGGGTCGATCTCCCGGCATTTGGCGCGGGCCGCCATCTTCTCATTCCACATGTTGCCCCACTCCCAAGATCAGCATGTGTGGTGATCGGAAACCCGCCGGCCGGCAGCACCGGCGGGGGAGGAGGACGCGGGCCGAATCCGAGGACGGGAACGTGTCCGGACGGGGGGCCGCCCGGGCCGACTTCGGGGGTCGATCGTTTCGGCGCGCTGTCTTCCTCGTTGTCGCTGGTGTCGAAACTACGGATCGTCTCAGTTCACCAACAGACCCCAACTGGCCTATTTCTCATATGGCCCAGTAGGACCATTGCACCTAGATGGAGTGTCATCATACACACACGGAGAGTTACGCCACATCAGAGAAGGGGACTACTGTGACCCCAGCGAAACACTCCACCCGCACCATTCCACGACAAGCGGGATGACCTGCGGTTTCATCGCGCCCGACGGGCGTTCGTCCCGGGTCGGACACAGCTCACCGAAGCGGGCTACCCGGCCCTCGCATCCCCCGAACGGACTATACGGCCGCCACGGCACACACACTCCGCAACCCCGCAGGTCACCCATTTCGCACGGGGTCGACAGGCCCCGTATCCCTACCGGCCGGTAACGGAAAGGATTCCCGGCGTCGTGCGTACAAAGCCCCCATTCGACCCTGACACGGAGCCTCAACGCGCGCTTTTCTCGCCTATCAGGCGAACACTCCAATGGCGATGAATTCGGATAAGGCGGGCCTGGGAGAACACGCGCCCCTCCGGCCCCGACGGACCCGGGCACGTGCCCGTCCCGGACCGGTGCCCGGTCCGGGAGCGGGGGCGGGGAGGGTCGGGCCGGGGGCGGGGAAGGCCCGGCGGCGACCCGGCGACATCTCTCCACATCGACAAAGCGCGAAGTCGGGAAGCGGAGGCGGAGCGGGCGGCCGGAACCGGGCGGCCGGGGTCGGCGCCCCGGCGGCGGGGGGCGATGGCGGCCGTGCGGGCGTTGCCGCTGTTCCGCACCGAGGGGCCTCCTGCGCGCTCCGGCGGAAGACGGTGCTCGGCCGGCCCGGGCCGCCGTGCGGCCGGGATGTCCGGGAACCCGACCGAATGGCCCTGACACCGCCGGCCCGGCCCGCCATACTCGGGGGCGGAGCCCGGGGCCCGGCCCCCGGCCGCGCACGGACGGAAGGAGTCTCGCCGATGCGGGACGTGGTGCTCTACCAGTTGCTGTCGCTCGACGGAGTGGCCGAGGAGCCGGGGGACTGGTTCTCCGACCCCGGGCGGGAGGTCTTCGACAACCTCGGCCGGGTCATCGCCGGACAGGACACGGTGCTGCTGGGCCGCGGCACCTACGACTACTGGGCCGACTACTGGCCGACCTCGGACGTCGAGCCGTTCTCGACGTTCGTGAACCGGACGGAGAAGGTCGTGTTCGGCTCCGCCGACCCCGACCAACGGTGGGAGCGGTCCACGTTCGTGTCCTCGCCCGCGGCTGAGTACGTGGCCCGGCTCAAGCGGGATGAGGGCGGCGACATCGGCGTCCACGGGAGCATCCGGCTCGCCCGGTCGCTCTGGCGGGAGGGGCTGGTCGACGTCCTCGAGCTGGTCGTCGCCCCGGCCGTCGCCGGACGCGGCCGCCGGCTGTTCGAGGAGGGGTTCCCCGCCGAGCGGCTCGAACTGACCGCCCTCTCCCGGTCGGCGGCGGGAACGCTGTTCCTGACCTATCGGCGCGTGTAGCGGATCGGTGCGGCCGTCCCCGGCGGCGGGCCGGGCGGCGCGCACACCGGGTTCCGCGGCCCCGACGCCACGGCGGCTCCCCCGGGGCCGGGGAAGCCGTCAACGGTGCCGGTGCGCCGTCCCGAGCCTATTCGGGGACCTCCTGGAAGGCGCGGACCTCGATGCGCGCCTTCAGGGCGGTGGCGCACTTCTCGGCCCAGCCGAGCGCCGCCTCCTCGTCCTGGACGTCGATGATCCAGAACCCGCCGACGTACTCGGCGGCCTCGACGAACGGACCGGGCGTGCGCTTGACCTCGGCCCCGGTGCCGTCCACGGTGACCGCGGTCGAGGGCGGGTGGAGGCCGCCGGCGTGGACGAGGGCGCCCGACTCCTGGAGCTCGGTGTTGAGGGCGTTGGCCGCGGCCAGCACGGCCTCCAGCTCGGCCGGGTCCATCTCCTGCATCGACTCCATGGTCGGCTCGTCGGCGCTGTCGTGCGGCATCGTGAGGAAGTACTGCGGCATGATCGGCTCTCTTTCCTTCGGGCTGCCGGCCGGGTCGGGACCCGTTCGCGGATCCGTGGTTCCGGCCTCCTGTTGACCCCACCCTCCACCGAAAGGCATGACGCCCGCCACAGTTTTGATGGGGATCGAAAGACCCGCGCCAGGGGTCCGCGGAGCCGAGCCCGGGGGAGTCGGCCGGGGAACGGCGGGGGCTCCGGCCGGGTCCTGCCGCGATCCCCGGGAACGCGAAGCGGGGACCCCCGAAGGAGTCCCCGCCCGTTACTTCCGACCTGCTGTTGTCCGCTGTGGAGCCAAGGGGAGTCGAACCCCTGACCTCCGGTATGCAAAACCGGCGCTCTGCCAGCTGAGCTATGGCCCCTCGCACCCCGGCACCAGGCCCGGTCGCTACGCAGAGCATACCCTCACCAGGGCGTGGCCCCGTTCACGACCGCGGGGCCGTGGAGTCAGGGATCGAACGCCACAAAGCCGTGGGCCGCACCACGGGAACGCCGGCCCACCCACGTCTTCGTGCCGCGCACTGGCATCGGACGGCGCGCGCCGCGCCGAACCGGCTCAGTTCTCGCCGGCCGCCGTGGCCTCGGTCCACAGGTCGAGCTCGGCACGGTCCGCCTGGATCTTGCGGTAGATGGCGAAAGCCCCGAGGGCCACCAGCGCCAGAACGATGATCTTCTTCACTGTCTGGACCCTTTCGTTGATCCGGTTCGTCATGGAAGACCCCCGTCAGGGGGCTCCGTAGAGAACTTTATGAGGTTGTCACCTAGCAGACTAGCAAGCCGTCAGGTGAGGAGCGCCATCCGCCGCAGGATCCCGGTCGTGGCCTTGGGGGGCAGGGCGATCCGGGTCAGTTCCGCCCAGACCTTCTTGCAGGTGGCGACCGATTCGTCCGCCTCCACGATCGTTCCTCCCTGGGTGGCGTCGACGTACGCGAGGTCCGCCTCGTCCTCGTCGAACTCCAGCACGGAGAAGGGTCCGGCGATCCCCGGGTGCGGCCCCGCCGAGGTCGGCAGCAGCTGCACGGTGACCCGCTCGGAGGCCGACTCGATGATCCGGGTGGCCTGCGCCCGCAGCAGCCCTCGGTCGCCCGAGATCCGCTGGAGGGCGTCCTCCTCCACGATCGCGTGGTAGTGCACCTGCTCCAGGAGCTCCTGGCGCTTGAGGTAGGCGGCGACCATCCGCTCCACCGCCGCGTCCCCGTACCCGAGGGCGCGGCCCACCAGCGCCGTGTAGTCCGGGGTCTGGAGCAGGTCCGGCACGAGGATCCCGCCGTACACCCGCAGCGCGACCGCCCCGGCCTCGTTGCCGACGTAGGCGGAGGAGAGGACGTCCTCGTACTCGGTCCACCAGGGCCGCATCCGCGACTCGCGCACCAGCGTCAGGATCGCCTCCCGCTGTCCGCCGGTGACCCCGTACAACCGCAGCAGCGCGGAGATCTCCATGACCGACGGCCACTTGCGGATCCCCGTTTCGATATGGCCCAGCTTCGCCGGCGACCATTCCAGTTCTTCGGCGACATCGCTGAGGGTCAGACCCGCTTGAACACGACGGCGGCGGAGCTCGGCGGACAACCGCCGACGGCGGACCGTGGGACTGGTCATGGCACCGTTCCAATGACGGAGAGTGTCGAAGGTATGTGACCAGCGAAACACGGCATCTAGCATCTAGCAATGAGTTTCTAGAAAAGAGCGGCTGATTCGATGCATTAAGAGGGAAAGTCGCTCACCACCAACAGTGACGAGAGTCCCGAACGGGGGAACAAGGTGTACAAGAGGAACAACAGCCCCAACGTCACCACGGGCCACAACTACGGAAAGCGCGTACGATGCAGAAGGTGCCCGCCCCGGCGGGCTCGCCCGCACACGTAGAGGAAACCCATGAGCCACCCCATCGACGACGTCGAGCAGTTGATCGCGAACGCCGAAGCGGACATGCCGCCGAGCACCCGCTCCCGCCTCATCGCGAAACTCCGGATGGGGAAGCACATCGACGAGGCGGCCGCGGAGCTGGACATCAGCCCCAAGCAGGTGTTCTCCACCGCGAGGATCCTCCAGCCGTTCGGGGAGCAGCTCGACTCCACCCTCACGGCCCAGCGCGACCCGTCCCTTCCGCACGGCACCGTCACCGGGTACAACAAGCGCTGCCGCTGCCCGGAATGCAGGAGCGCCCTCCAGCGGCGTATCTGATCCGGCTCCGGGTCGACCTGGAACGATGCGGAGTTAACCCAGACTTCTCACATCAATTCACGTACCGCAGGCTTATCGGTGGCCAGTTTGGGGACACCGCAAGCATGAACGAGCACGTGGACTGGTCCGCCATGAGCGACGACGACTTCGTTGCGCTGCTCCGGCAGCTCATCGAGACCCCCGAGGCCGACGAGGACTGACCCTCCGGCAGGACGGCCGGCGGGCCGGACTCCGGACCGCGGCCGCACACCTTTCATACCCCGACACCCCACGCGGGTCCCTCGACCGCCACCCGCCCCATCGGAGTGCCCGCGGTCCCGGGGGGACGGCCCGTTCCGCGGGCTGCCCGGGGGTGGGGGAGTGACGGGGGTGGCTGGAGGGGTCCGACTCCTTCGGCTCCGGGGGTGTGGTCATCTCGGGGTCGGGGCGGGCCGGGCTGCTCCGGTTTCGCTCAAGTGCTCGTGTACGCCCTTCCAACGCCGTGTGGGGGTGAAGGCGCGCCTGCCGGGGCTCCGTAGACACAGGGGGAGGGAGAATCGCCTCCTTCGGCCACAGGGGGTCGGGGTGGGCGTTGCCGCCGTCCTGGACACGTGGGGGTGGGGGCCGCGTGTACCTGCGGGCCCCGGGCCCTGGGGGTTTCCCGCCCGACCGGGAACCCCGGCCACAGCCGGAAGGCGAACCGCTACCTCCGCCGCAGGGGGTTTGGGAGGGCGGACCGGGACCTCCGCCATAGCCGTGTCACGCCAGTGGGGTGCCCGGCCCCAGGGGGTGAAAGGGACTGTGAGGTTTCCAAGACGTGCACCGCCTGGGAACGGCGGTCTGTGGTCGCAGCCACGGGTGACTGGTTTCCAAGAGCTCGATCGCCTGGGAGGGTACAGCCGCGGAGCGTGGATCCGTCCCCGCGCAGTCGGTGTCCGGCAGAGCGCCGGGCGGTTTCGTTGGGCGCACATGGTGGGTGGTGGGGGTGCGCTTTCCGGGGACGGGTCCGCGCGAGGCGCGCGCACCCGCACCGCTTGGAAAGGTTGGGGGCGCCGGCGGCGGTGAAGGGGCTCCACGCTGCCGCCTACTCCCGCGGATGACCGCGGTACGGACGGGAGCGGGGGTGAAAGCCACACGTACCCACGGGCCCCGGCCCCAGACCGGGCACAGGACCGCGACCCTGGCCGTAGGGGGTGAGAGCTGTGGGTGCGCGCGACCTCAGTTGGAGGGGGGGTTGGGGAGGAGGAACCGCGGCCTCCGCCGCAGGGGGTTCAGGGAGGTATGACTGCGGCCTCCGCCACTGGGGGTTTCGCCGCCAAGACCCGCGGCCTCAGCCCCAGGCCGGAAACAGAACCGCGGCCTTGCCCCCCCGGGGAGCACGCCGCGAACGCCTTTCCGTGCCGTGGGTCGGGGCCGGCG
>NZ_JBEXTT010000024.1:0-102550 GCF_040614155.1 Nocardiopsis sp. NPDC006139 | reverse complement strand
TTGGCGCGCGCCGCCCCCCCCCCCCCGCGGGGGGGGGGGCGGGGCCGGGGGGGGGGGGGGCCGGGGGGGGGGGCCCCCCCGGCGGCACGGCGGTCACTCGTACTCGGTGCCGCCCTTGCGCGTGAGGTAGGCGTCGGAGACGAACTTGGCGATCGCGCGGCCCGCGAGGACCGGCGAGTAGCGCTCGCGGGCGGGCCGGACCACCACGCCCTCGCGCATGTGGGCGGCGCGGCCGCTCCAGGTCTCGTCGCCCTGGGCCGCCTCGAACAGCGCGGCCTCGTCGTAGGGGCCGTTGTAGAGCTCGGGCACCGCGGGCAGGCCGACCTCGGCGAGCAGGCCCGGCAGGTCGGCGGCGTCGACCCAGGACACGGTGCCGTCGACGTCCAGGCGCACGTCGAAGACCGCGTACCCCGGCCGCTCGCTGCGCCCGTGCTCGCCGTAGCCCAGGTCCTGCACGCCGGCGCCGAACACCTCGCCGAACACGCCCACCCGGGCCGCGCCGAACTTCTCGGCGATCCGGCGGGCCGCATCGGGCACCCCGTGGGTCCTCACCGAGCGCCAGTACAGGTTGTCCTCGGCGAAGGCCAGCGCGAAGTTGCGCGACCCGTGCCCCTTGGAGGAGACGAACTCCTCGCCCGTCTCCGCGACCAGCGTGAACAGGCAGGCGGTGCCGTGGATCTTCTCCGTGGCCACCACCGGCTCGCCGGGGGTGAAGACGTCCGGGTAGCGCTTGGCGTTCTCCACCTCGATCCAGCGCAGCAGGTCCGGGGCGGCGACGACCTCCCCGCTCATGTGCACCGGGATCTCGGGCACCCACTTGGTGACGCCGAGCTCCGCGGCGAAGTCCGCGCCCTCCTCGTGGGCCGCCGCCAGGTCCCGGTCGGCCAGCGCCCGCGGGCTGCAGACGATGCCCTGGGAGATCTCGCCGCGCAGCCGGATCGCCTTGACCCGGTTGCGCCGGGAGCCCGCGAGCTTGCCGGTCAGGCCGAGCTCGTCGATGAGGCCGTCGGGCAGCAGGGCGTTCTCGGGGATGTAGACGGCCCAGTCACCGGTGCGGTAGGCGCCCTTGGCCACGACCGCGCGGAACAGGCCGACCTGGGCCAGTTCGAGCGCGTCGGCGTTGGGGTGGGGGTGGACGGTGAGCCTCTCCGCGGTGACCCGGAGGGTGGACATGGGGGTTCCTTTCCTGGTGAGGGGGCGCAGGGTCGTGCCGGGGCAGGGCAGGGGCCCGGGGGCGCGGGCGGCGGCGCCGGATCCCCGGCGTCCCGGCGCCGGGCTCCCGGGGTCCCGCCACTATGGCCGAGGCGCCGTCCGGGCGACAACGCCTTTTCCCGCCGGGACCGGCCGCGTACGCCCGGGGCGGCGTTGGTATCCTGCCCGGGCCAGTCGTACCACTCCGGTGGTCAGGGAATCCGGTGCGAATCCGGAACTGACGCGCAGCGGTGAGGGGGACGGGCGGGGTACTGCGCCACTGGGGCGGGACCGTGCGGGCCGGGAACGGCGGTGCGGACCGGCCTGGGAAGGCACTCCGTCCGGGTGAGCCCGAGTCCGAAGACCTGCTGGCCCCGCGCGCCGACACCGCGCGGGCGACCCATGCCAGGCTCCGCGTCCGAGCCCCGACATGCAAGGCATCCCATGCACCGCCGTACGCCCCTCGCGGGCCCCCTGCTGCTCGTCCCCGTCCTACTGCTCACCGCCTGCTCCCCCGGCCCGGGGGACGGGCGGGCCGAGGCCGGCTCCGCCCCGGCCGACGGGGCGTCCCTCGACAACTGCGGGCACGAGGTGCCCCTCGGCGCTCCCCCCGAGCGGGTGGTCTCCCTCAACCAGGGCACCACCGAGATCCTGTACTCCCTGGGGCTCCAGGACCGCGTGGTCGGCACCGCCACCTGGACCGACCCGATCATGGAGGGCCTGGAGGAGGCCGACGAGGGCGTCCCGCGCCTGGCGGAGAACAACCCCTCGTTCGAGCGCGTCCTGGAGGCCGAGCCCGACTTCGTCACGGCGTCCTTCGAGTCCACCCTGGGCACCGGCGGCGTCGCCACCCGGGAGCAGTTCGAGGAGCTGGGCGTGGGCACCTACGTCTCCCCCTCGGACTGCGCCGCGGGCAAGGACAACGACAGCGGCGGCGACGGGTCGCGCAGCGAACCGCTGACCCTGGACGTCGTCTACGGGGAGATCGGCGACCTGGCCCGGGTCTTCGGGGTCCCCGAGCGCGGCGAGGAGCTCGTCGCCGGCCTGGAGGGCCGGGTGGAGGCCGCCACCGCGGACCTGGACGCCTCCGGGGTGTCCCTCATGTACTGGTTCGCGAACTCCGAGTCCCCCTACCTGGCCGGGTGCTGCGGGGCCCCGGGCGCCATCACCCGGGCGGTCGGCGCGGAGAACGCCTTCGACGACACCCACGACGAGTGGCCCCAGATCAACTGGGAGACCGTCGCCGACCGCGACCCGGACGTCATCGTGCTGGGCGACCTGACCCGCGAGTCGCAGACCGCCGAGACCGCCGCCGCCAAGATCGACTTCCTGGAGGGGCACCCCGCCACGCGGAACCTCACCGCGGTGCGCGAGGAGCGCTACATCCTGCTGAGCGGCCAGGCCATGAACCCGTCGATCCGCACCGTCGAGGGTGTGGAGCAGGTCGCCGCCGGACTGCGGGAACTCGGGCTCGCGCAGTGAGGGGCGCGCGCCTCGCGCTGCTCGTCCCGCTGGGCCTGTCGGCGGTGGCCGTGTCGGTCGCCGCGGCGGTGACCGTCGGCCCGGCCGACATCACCGTGGCCGAGGTCGGGCGCTCCGTGCTCGCCCGGCTCGGCCACGGACAGAGCCCCCTGTCGGTGCTGCGCGACGGCATCGTGTGGAACCTGCGCATGCCCCGCGCCCTGCTGGCCGCGGTGTGCGGGGCCGGGCTGGCGCTGTGCGGGGCGGTCATGCAGTCGCTGCTGCGCAACCCCCTGGCGGACCCCTTCGTGCTGGGGGTGTCCTCCGGCGCCTCCACGGGGGCCGTGCTCGTGATCGTCCTGGGCTGGGGAGCCGGAGCGGTGTCGCTGTCGGCGGGGGCCTTCGCCGGGGCGGTGCTGTCCTTCGGGACGGTGGTGCTGCTGTCCCACACCCTCGGCGGCGGCATGGACCGCGTCGTCCTGTCCGGGGTCGCGGCGATGCAGCTCTTCTCGGCCCTGACCTCGTTCGTGGTGCTGACCTCGGCGGACGCCGAGACCACGCGCGGGGTGCTGTTCTGGCTGCTGGGCTCGCTCTCCGGCGCGGGGTGGTCCGACGTGGCCCTGTGCTCGCTGGTGCTGGCCGCCGTGCTGGCGGTCTGCCTGGCCAACACCGGCACCCTGGACGCCTTCGCCTTCGGGGAGGAGGCCGCCGCGCACCTGGGCGTGCGGGTGGCCCGGGCCCGCCTGGTGCTGCTGACCGTCACTGCGCTGCTCACGGCCGCGCTGGTCAGCGCCGCCGGGGCGATCGGGTTCGTGGGGCTGGTCCTCCCGCACGTCACCCGGATGCTCACCGGGGCCGGCCACGCCCGGCTGCTGCCGGTGGCCGCGCTGACCGGCGCCGTCTTCCTGGTGTGGGTGGACACGGCGGCGCGCACGCTGCTGGACCCGCGGGAGATCCCGGTGGGCGTGGTGACCTCGCTCATCGGCGTGCCGGCGTTCGTCGCCGTGCTGTACCGGACGAGGAGGGCGCTGTGACCGATCGCGGGACCACCCTGGCGGGAGCGCCCCCGCAGGCCGCGCCCCCGGAACGGGAGCGCGGGCTGCGGGCCGAGCGGGTGAGCCGCCCGGCGGGAGGGCGCCTGGTCGTGGACGGGGTCAGCCTGGCCCCGCGCCCCGGCGAGACGGTCGGGCTGCTGGGGCCGAACGGCTCGGGCAAGTCCACCCTGCTGCGGCTGCTGTCCGGTGTCCTGGCGCCCTCCTCCGGGGTCGTCGTCCTGGACGGCCGCCCGCTCGCCCGGACGCCCCGCAGGGCGGCGGCGCGGCGGGTGGCGGTCGTGGAGCAGCACGCGGAGGCGCGGACCGAGCTGACGGTCCGCGACGTGGTGGCGCTGGGGCGCATCCCCCACCGGCGCGCCTGGACGCCCGCGTCGGCCGCCGACGCCGCGGCGGTGGCGGCCGCGCTGGAGGCCACCGGGCTCGCCGGCCTGGCCGACCGGTCCTGGCAGACGCTGTCGGGCGGCGAGCGCCAGCGCGCCCAGATCGCCCGCGCCCTGGCCCAGGAGCCCGGGGAGCTGCTGCTGGACGAGCCGACCAACCACCTCGACATCCAGTACCAGCTGGACCTGATGGAGCTGGTCGTCGGCCTTCCGGTGACCACCGTGATCGCCATGCACGACCTGAACCTGGCCGCGATGTACTGCGACCGGCTGCTCGTGCTGCGCGGCGGCCGGGCGGTCGCCGGGGGGACGCCCGGCGAGGTGCTCACCCCCGCCCTCATCGGGGAGGTGTACGGGGTGCGCGCCGAGGTCGACGAGGGGCCCGGCCACCCGGTGGTCCGGTTCCTGCGCCGGACCCCGGCCCCTCCCCGGTCCCCGGACCGCCCCCTATCCCCGGGCGGCCCCCGGGACGCCGCCCCGCCCGAACGCCCTCCTTCCGCGAACACCGACGGTCCCGACGAACCACAGCCCACGACCCCCTGGGGAGGTATCCGGCCATGACGGTACGGATCGCACTGCTGTCCACCTCTGACACCGACCTGCTCTCCGCGCGGGGGAGCGGCGCCGCCTACACGTGGGCGAACCCGTCCCGCGCCTCCGACGACGAGCTCGCCGCGGCCGTGGAGGGCGCCGGCCTGGTCGTGGTGCGGCTGCTGGGCTCACCGCACGACCTGTGGCCGGGGCTGGCCGCCGTCCGGGAGCGGGGCGTCCCGCTGGTCGTGCTCGGCGGCGAGCAGCAGCCCAGCGCGGAGCTGATGGAGCACTCCACCGTGCCGATCGGGGCGGCCACCGACGCGCACCGCTACCTCGCCCAGGGCGGGCCCGCCAACCTGGCCCGGCTGCACGCCTTCCTGTCGGACACCGTCCTGCTGACCGGCGAGGGGTTCGAGCCTCCCCTGGAGATCCCGGCGTGGGGCTTCGCCGAGCGCGACCTCCCTGCCGGCCCCGGCCTGCCCCGGATCGGCATCCTGTACTACCGGGCCCACGAGGCGGGCGGCAACACGGCGTTCGCGCACGACCTGGCCGACGCGGTGGACGCCACCGGCCGGGCGGTGGGCGTGCCGGTGTTCGCCGGGTCGCTGCGCTCGGCGCCCGACGACCTGTACGAGGCGCTGGGCGCGTTCGACGCGCTGGTGGTGACCGTCCTGGCCGCGGGCGGCAGCACCCCCGCCACGGCGGGCGCGGGCGGGGACGACGAGGCCTGGGACGTGGAGCGCATGGCCGCCCTGGACGTCCCGGTCCTCCAGGGGCTGTGCCTGACGAGCCCGCGCGCCGCCTGGGAGGCGTCCGACGACGGCGTCACACCGCTGGACTCGGCGAGCCAGATCGCCATCCCCGAGTTCGACGGCCGCATCATCACCGTGCCGTTCTCCTTCAAGGAGATCGACCGGGACGGCCTGCCCCGCTACGTCGCCGACCCCGAGCGCTGCGCCCGCCTGGCCGGGATCGCGGTGGCGCACGCGCGGCTGCGGCACGTGCCGCCCGCCGAGAAGCGGATCGCGGTGGTGCTGTCGGCCTACCCCACCAAGCACGCCCGGATCGGCAACGCGGTCGGCCTGGACACGCCCCGGTCCCTGGTGCGCCTGCTGCGGCGGCTGCGCGAGGAGGGCTACGACCTCGGCGCTCCCGGGGACCTGCCCGGCCTGGACCTGCCCGACGAGGCGCGGGCGGGCGACGCGCTCGTCCACGCCCTGATCGCCGCGGGCGGCCAGGACGAGGAGTGGCTGACCTCCGGCCAGCTCACCGACGCCCACGTGCGCATCACCGCCCGGGAGTACGCCGAGTGGACCCGGGACCTGCCCGCGGAGCTGCGGGAGGCGGTGGCCGGGGCCTGGGGGCCCGCCCCGGGGAACCTCTACGTCAACGACGACGGCGAGATCGTGCTCGCCGCCCTGCGCGCGGGCAACGTCGTCGTCCTGGTACAGCCGCCGCGCGGGTTCGGCGAGAACCCCATCGCGATCTACCACGACCCGGAACTGCCGCCCAGCCACCACTACCTGGCCGCCTACCGGTGGCTGGAGCACGGGTTCGGCGCCCACGCGGTCGTCCACCTGGGCAAGCACGGCTCGCTGGAGTGGCTGCCGGGCAAGAACGCCGCCCTGTCGGCGGCCTGCGCCACCGACGCCGCCCTGGGCGACCTGCCGCTGGTCTACCCGTTCCTGGTCAACGACCCGGGCGAGGGGGCCCAGGCCAAGCGGCGCGCCCACGCCACGGTCGTGGACCACCTGATCCCGCCGATGGCGCGCGCGGAGACCTACGGCGACATCGCCCGCCTGGAGCAGCTGCTGGACGAGCACGCCAACATCGCCGCCATGGACCCGGCGAAGCTGCCCGCGGTCCGCGGCGAGATCTGGGCGCTGATGCGGGCCGCGGAGATGCACCGCGACCTGGGCCTGGCCGAGCGCCCCGGCGACGAGGAGTTCGACGACTTCCTGCTGCACGTCGACGGCTGGCTGTGCGAGATCAAGGACACCCGGATCCGCGACGGCCTCCACGTACTGGGCGCCGCCCCCGAGGGCGCGACACGGGTGGACCTGGTCCTGTCCGTGCTGCGCGCGGCCCAGGTGTGGGGCGGGGTGGGCGGGGCCGTGCCGGGGCTGCGCGCGGCGCTGGGCCTGAAGGAGGGCGCGCCGACCGCCGAGGTCGACGCGGTGGAGGCGGCCGCCCGCGCCCTGGTGGAGCGCATGGAGGCCGCGGGCTGGGACCCGGCCGCGGTGCCGGGCCTGCACGACGACGACCGGGTGCGCGCCGTGCTGGAGTTCGCCGCCGCGCAGGTCGTCCCGCGCCTGGCCCGCACCACCGACGAGATGGACCACGTCCTGCACGCCCTGGCGGGCGGGTTCGTCCCGGCGGGGCCGTCCGGGTCGCCCCTGCGGGGCCTGGTCAACGTCCTGCCGACCGGGCGCAACTTCTACACCGTGGACCCCCGCGCGGTGCCGTCGCGGCTCGCCTGGCAGACCGGCCAGGCCATGGCCGAGTCGCTGCTGCGCCGCCACCTGGAGGAGACGGGGACCTACCCGGAGTCGGTGGGCCTGTCGGTGTGGGGCACCTCGGCGATGCGCACGTCCGGCGACGACGTGGCCGAGGTGCTGGCCCTGCTGGGGGTGCGGCCCGAGTGGGACGAGGCGTCACGCCGGGTCGCGCGGCTGGACGTGGTGCCCGCGGAGGAGCTGGGGCGGCCGCGGATCGACGTCACGGTGCGCATCTCCGGCTTCTTCCGGGACGCCTTCCCGCACGTGGTCGCCATGATGGACGACGCCGTGGCGCTGGTGGCCGGGCTCGACGAGCCGGCCGAGCTCAACTTCGTGCGCGCGCACGCCCTGGCCGACCTGGAGTCGCACGGGAACCTGCGGCGGGCCACCACCCGCATCTTCGGCTCCGCGCCCGGCTCCTACGGGGCGGGCATCCTCCAGGTGGTGGAGTCGGGCAACTGGCGCGACGACCGCGACCTGGCCGAGGTGTACACCGCCTGGGGCGGTTTCGCCTACGGCCGCGGGCTCGACGGGGTCCCGGCCGCCGACGACATGCGCGCCAACTACCGGCGGATCAAGGTGGCGGCCAAGAACGTCGACAGCGCCGAGCACGACATCGCCGACTCCGACGACTACTTCCAGTACCACGGCGGCATGATCGCCACCGTGCGCGCGCTCACCGGGTCCGACCCCCGGGCGTACGTGGGCGACTCCACCTCGCCCGACGCGGTGCGCACCCGCACGCTGTCGGAGGAGACGGCCCGCGTGTTCCGGGCCCGGGTGGTGAACCCCCGCTGGATCGCCGCGATGCGGGGGCACGGCTACAAGGGCGCGTTCGAGCTGGCCGCCACGGTCGACTACCTCTTCGGGTTCGACGCCACGGCCGGGGTCGTCCACGACTGGATGTACGAGCGGCTCGCGGCGGAGTACGTGCTCGACGGGACCACGCAGGAGTTCCTGCGCGCGTCCAACCCGTGGGCGCTGCACGGCATCGTGGAGCGGTTGCACGAGGCGGCGCGGCGCGGCCTGTGGGCGGAGCCGGACCCCGCGACCCTCCAGGCGCTGACCGAGGTGTACCTGGAGGTCGAGGGCGACCTGGAGGAGCGGGCCGAGTGAGGGTGCGGATCCTGGGGATCGGTACGGGTCCCCGCCAGCTCACCGGGGAGGCGGCCGACGCCCTGCGGGGGTGCGACTACGCGGTCGCCGCCCGCAAGGGCGACGACGACGGGCTGCTGGCGCTGCGGCGGGCGGTCTGCGCGGCGTACGGCGTCCCGCTGGTGGAGGTGCCCGACCCCGTGCGGGACCGCGGCTCCGGGGACTACAAGGGGGCCGTGGCCGCCTGGCACGAGGCCCGGGTGCGCGCCTACGAGCGGGTGCTGGGCGAGCGCGGCGGGACGGCGGCGTTCCTGGTCTGGGGGGACCCCTCCCTGTACGACTCGACGCTGCGGATCGTGGAGGCCGTGGCCGCGCGGGGCGCCGTGCCGGTGGAGTACGACGTGCTGCCGGGGATCAGCGCCCCGCAGCTGCTCGCCGCGCGGCACCGGATCGTGCTGCACGGGGTGGGCGACCCGGTCCACGTCACCCCGGCCCGCCGCCTGGGGGAGGCGGTGGCCGCGGGCCACCGCGACATCGTCGTCATGCTGTCCGGGCGGCACGGGTTCGACGGCCTGGCGGACTGGTCCGTGTGGTGGGGTGCCAACCTGGGCACCGAGACCGAGGAACTGGTCGCGGGACGGGTCGGCGACGTGCTGCCCGAGATCGAGGAGGCCCGGCTGCGGGCCCGGGGGAAGGCGGGATGGGTCATGGACACCGCGCTGCTGCGGAGGCCGCGATGAGCACCGGGCCGAAGGCCACCGCTGAGGGCGGAAGTCCGGGGCGGCGCGAAGCGCCCGCGTCGGACGGTGGTGGGCGACGGGCGGGAGGACTTCTCGTCGCCGGGACCACCTCCGACGCGGGCAAGAGCGTGGTCACCACCGGCCTGTGCCGGGCCTTCGCGCGCCGCGGCGTGCGGGTCGCCCCGTACAAGGCGCAGAACATGTCCAACAACTCCATGGTCTGCCGGGGCCCGGACGGGCGGGCGGCAGAGATCGGCCGGGCGCAGTGGGTGCAGGCGCTGGCCGCGCGCGCCGAACCGGAGCCCGCGATGAACCCGGTGCTGCTCAAACCCGGCGGCGACCGGCGCAGCCACGTGGTGCTGATGGGCCATCCGGCGGGCGAGGTGTCCTCCGCGGACTGGGAGGCGGGCCGCCGCCACCTGGCCGAGGCGGCGCACGCCGCCTTCGACGACCTCGCGTCCAGGTACGACGTCGTCGTCGCCGAGGGCGCGGGCAGCCCCGCCGAGATCAACCTCCGGGCGGGCGACTACGTCAACATGGGGCTGGCCCGGCACGCGGACCTGCCCGCGGTGGTCGTGGGCGACATCGACCGGGGCGGGGTGTTCGCCGCCCTGTACGGCACGGTGGCGCTGCTGGAGCGGGCGGACCGCGACCTGGTCGCGGGTTTCGTCGTCAACAAGTTCCGGGGCGACCCCGCGCTCCTCGAACCGGGACTGGCGGACCTGGAGCGGCGCACGGGCCGGCGCGTCTACGGCGTCCTGCCGTGGGATCCCGGGCTGTGGCTGGACTCCGAGGACGCCCTGGACCTGGAGGGCCGACGCGCGGACGGGGACCGGGTGCGGCGGGTGGCGGTGGTGCGCCTGCCCCGCATCAGCAACTTCACCGACGTGGACGCGCTCGGCCTGGAGCCGGACCTGGACGTGGTGTTCGCGTCGGGTCCGCGCGACCTCTCCGACGCCGACCTGGTGGTGCTGCCCGGCACCCGCGCCACCCTGGCCGACCTGGCGTGGCTGCGCTCGCGGGGGCTGGACCGGGCCGTGGTCGAGCACGCCCGCCGGGGGCGGCCGGTGCTGGGGATCTGCGGCGGGTTCCAGATGCTGGGCACCACGGTGGCCGACCCCGACGGGGTGGAGGCGCCCGGAGGGGCGCGGGCGCCGGGGCTGGGCCTGCTGGACGTGCGCACCGACTTCACCGCGGACAAGACCCTGGGGCTGCCGTCCGGGGAGGCGTTCGGTGTGCCCGTGAGCGGCTACGAGATCCACCACGGCACGGTGACGCGCGGGCCGGGGGCCGAGGCGTTCCCGGGCGGGGCGCGCGCGGGGGCGGTGTTCGGCACCCTGTGGCACGGCGCCCTGGAGGGCGACGCGTTCCGGGAGGCGTTCCTGGCCGAGGCGCTCGGGCACGGGGCGTCCGGCGTCCGGTTCGCCCCGGCCCGGGAGCGGCGCCTGGACCTGCTGGCCGACCTGGTGGAGGAGCACCTGGACGTCGACGCCCTGCTGGAGCTGGCGCTCGAGGGCGCCCCGCCGGGACTGCCCGAACCGCACCCCGGGGGTGCGCGGTGAGGCTGCTCCTGCTGGGCGGCACCTCCGAGGCCCGCGAACTGGCCGCGCTCCTGGTGGCGGCCGGGGTGGACGTCACCTCGTCGCTGGCCGGGCGGGTGGCGCGGCCGCGCCTGCCGGAGGGCCGGGTCCGCATCGGCGGCTTCGGCGGGGTGGCCGGGCTGCGGGCGGCGCTCGCGGACTACGACGCGGTCGTGGACGCCACCCACCCCTTCGCCCTGGGCATGTCGGCGAACGCGGCCGCGGCCTGCACGGACCTGCCGCTGCTACGGCTGGAGAGGCCCGGGTGGGAACCGGAGCCGGGCTGGCACCACGCCGCCGACCACGGGGAGGCGGCCCGGACGGCCGCGCGGCTGGGCTCCCGGCCGTTCCTGACCGTGGGGCGCCAGGAGCTGGCGCGGTTCGTCCCGGCCCTGGGCGGGCTCCCGGTCCTGGCCCGGGTGGTGGACGCGCCGGATCAGGCGCCGCCCGCCCCCTGGCGGCTGGTGACCGGGCGGGGGCCGTACACGCTGGACGGCGAGCGCGGCCTCATGGCCGGACACGGGTCGGATGTGCTGGTCACCAAGAACTCGGGCGGGACCTACACCCGGCCCAAGCTGGAGGCCGCGCGCCTGCTGGGCGTCCCGGTCGTGGTGGTGCGGCGCCCGCCGGGGCCCGCGGGTGTGCCCGTGGTGCACGACGTGGCGTCGGCGTTCGCCTGGGTGCGCGGCCTGGGCTGAGCGGCCCCGACCGATTCCGCGCGCACCGGTCGGCGCGGGTCACCGGGCACCGTCCCGGGGCTCACGCCCGCGCGGACAGGGCGGGCGCCGACCGCTCCGCGACCGCCTCCAGAACGGCCAGGAACCTCGCGGTGGCCTCAGGCGGGCGTACGGCCACCCGCACCCAGGAGGCGTCCAGGCCGGGGAAGGTGTCGGCCCGCCGCACCGCGACACCGCCCGCGCGCAGGCGGGTGTGGACGCCCTCCCCGACCCGGACCAGCACGAACGGGGCGCGGGAGGGGACGGGCTCCAGCCCGGCCCGGCGCAGCCCGGCCTCCAGCGTGTCCCGCCACCCGTCCAGGGTGCGGGCGCGCTCGGCCGCCTCGGCCGCCGCCCGCGGGTCCGCCGTGCAGGCGACCATGGCCGCGACGGCGGGCGCGGACACCGACCAGGGCGTCTGCCCGCGGGCCAGCTCCCGGACCACCGCCGGGTCGCCGACGACGTACCCGGCGCGGATGCCGGGGATCGACCAGTGCTTGGTGAGGCTGCGCAGGACCACCACCCCCTCCAGCTCCTCCCCCGCCAGCGACTCCGGCTCGCCGGGGACGGCGTCCATGAACGCCTCGTCCACGGCCAGCAGGCGCCCGGGGCGGCGCAGGGCGCGCAGCACCCGGGCCGGGTGCAGGACCCCGGTGGGGTTGGTGGGGTTGCCCACCACCACGAGGTCGGCGTCCTCGGGGACGGCCTCGGGGCGGAGCGCGAAGCCGTCCCCGGCGGTGCACAGCACCGGGGTGACGCGGTGTCCGGCCTGTTCCAGCGCGGCGTGCGGCTCGGTGAACTGGGGGTGCACGACCACCGGCCGGCGCCAGGGCCGCAGCCGGGCCAGGAGCGTGAACGCCTCCGCGGCGCCGGCGGTGGGCAGGACGGCGTCGGGTCCGCGGCCGTGGTGGTGGGCGATCGCAGCGCGGGCGGGGCGGGGGTCGGGGTAGGCGGCGGCGTCGGCCAGGCTCGCGTGCAGGGCCCGGTCGAGCCAGGCGGGGCGCGGCCCCGCGTACACGTTGACGGCCAGGTCCAGCAGCCCGTCGCCGGTCTCGGCGTCGCCGTGGTGGCGCAGCGGGTCCGCGGGGAGCGCGCCGCCGGAAGGGCCGGGGGCGGCACCCGTGTGCGCACCATCGGGAAGGCCCGGGGTGGCGCCCGTACCCGCGACCGCCGCGGAGGCGGCACTCGTGTGCACCACGCCGCCCCTGTCGGCGGGCGGGCCCGGGGCGGCGGGAGCGGTGGCCGCGGGCGCGCCGGAGGCGGCGGCCTCGGCGAAGCGGGCGGCGAGCCGGGGGTGCCCGGCCCAGTGGACGTGCAGGTAGGACGCGTGCAGGGTGGGCGAGGCGAACCCCTCCGCGGCGCCCTCGATCTCCCAGGCGGGGCCGTCCGCCCCGGTCTCCGGGGTGACGCGGGTGCGGTGGAACTCGTGGCCGGTCACCCTCTCCCCCGCCCGGGCCAGCAGCGTGTCCCCCGGGGAGACCGCCTCCGGGTAGCGCAGTGTCAGGCGGTCGGTCATCCGGGCGTCGGCCCGCACCGCCCCGACCATGGGGCGCCCGTCCAGGGAACGGGCGAGGTAGAGCAGCCCCGCGCACTCGGCGACGGTGGGGACCCCGTCCCGCACCGCTTCGCCGAGTTCGGCGGCCAGGGAGCGGTTGGCGGCCAGGGAGCCCGCGTACACCTCGGGGAAGCCGCCGCCGAGGTAGATCCCGCGGGTCCCGGCGGGCAGCCCGGTGTCGGTGAGCGGGTCGAACGCCCGCACGTCGCACCCGGCCGCGCGCAGCAGCTCCTCCGTCTCCGGGTAGCGGAAGGTGAAGGCGCGCCCCTGGGCCACCGCCACCACCGGTCGGCGCCCGCCCGTGCGGGAGCCGACCGCGTCGGCCGGGTCCCAGGGCCGGGCGTCCAGGGCGGGGGCGGAGCGGGCCAGCTCCAGCACCGCGTCCAGGTCGACGTGGGCGGCGATGTGCTCGCCCAGGCGGGCCACCACCCGCTCCGACTCCGCCCGTTCGGCGGCCGGGACCAGGCCCAGGTGCCGGGAGGGGCGCGCGATCCGCTCGTCGTGGGGGACGGCGCCCAGCACCGGCAGGCGGGTGGAGCGGGTGATCTCCGCGGTGTTGCGCGCCGACCCGGCGCGGTTGAGGATCACGCCCACGACATCGACCGACGGGTCGTAGTCGGCCATGCCCGCCAGCAGGGCGCCCGCGGAGCGGGACATGCGGGACACGTCCACGACCAGGACCACGGGGGTCCGGGTGAGGGCCGCGACGTGCGCCGACGAGGAGAACCCGCCCGTTCCGATCCGCCCGTCGTGCAGCCCCATGACCCCCTCGACGACGGCGGCGTCCGCGCCGCGCGCCCCGTGCAGGAGCAGCGGCGCCACCCGGTCCTCCCCCACCAGGTGGGGGTCGAGGTTGCGGCCGGGGCGGCCGGTGGCCAGGGCGTGGTAGCCGGGGTCGATGTAGTCGGGGCCGACCTTGTGGCCGCTCACGGTGTGCCCGGCGGCGCGCAGCGCGGCCATGAGCCCGGTCGCGACCGTGGTCTTGCCCTGGCCCGTCATGGGGGCGGCGACCATGACCCGGGGCAGGGCCGTCACCATTCGATGCCCCGCTGCCCCTTGCGGCCCGCGTCCATGGGGTGTTTGACCTTGGCCATCTCGGTGACCAGGTCGGCGGCCTCCACCAGCCGGGGGTCGGCGCGCCTGCCGGTGACCACCACGTGCTGGCGCCCGGGGCGGTCGCGCAGGGTCGCCACGACGTCGTCGACGTCGACCCAGCCCCAGTTCAGGGGGTAGGTGAACTCGTCGAGGATGAGCAGGTCGTGGCGCTGGTCGGCGAGCCTGCGCTTGATCTCCGCCCAGCCCTCGGCCGCGTCCGCGGCGTGGTCCTCCGCGCTGCCGGGGCGGCGGCTCCAGGACCAGCCCGAGCCCATCTTGTGCCACTCCACGGGGCCGCCCTCGCCGGTCTCCTCGTGGAGCCGGCCCAGGCGTTCGAGCACGGTCTGCTCGCCGATGCGCCACTTCGCCGACTTCACGAACTGGAACACCCCGATCCGCCAGCCCTGGTTCCAGCCGCGCAGGGCGAGCCCGAACGCCGCGGTCGACTTGCCCTTTCCGTCGCCGGTGTGGACCGCGAGCACCGGCTGGTTGCGGCGCTGGCGCGTGGTGAGCCCGTCGTCGGGGACCACGAGCGGCTTTCCCTGCGGCATCAGGCGGCCCTCTCCCTCACCGCGCCGCCCAGGGCGGCGGCGCTGACCTCGGACACGGGGATGTGGTCGGCGCCCAGCCTTCGGGCGAGGCCGGCGGCCAGCCCCAGCCGCAGCGGACCGGACTCGCCGTCCACGACGACGGTGGTCACGCCCAGCGCGGCGACGTGGTCGGCGGCCGCCAGCGAACGGCCGACGGAGCCCGGGCCGGCGGTGGCCCGGCCGTCGGTCACCAGGACGAGCAGCGGGCGCTGGCGCGGGTCGCGCAGGCGTTCGCGCCGCAGGACCCGGGCGGCCTCCAGCAGGCCCTCGGCGAGGGGGGTGCGGCCTCCGGCGGGCAGCCCGTCCAGGCGGGCGGCGGCGGTGTCCACCGACCGGGTCGGCGGCAGCACCAGTTCGGCGCCCGTCCCCCGGAAGGTCACGAGGCCGACCTTGTCGCGGCGCCGGTAGGCGTCCAGGAGCAGGGACAGGATCGCGGTCTTGACCTCGCCCATGCGCTTGCGCGCCGCCATGGAGCCCGACGCGTCGACGCAGAACAGCACCAGGTTGCTCTCCTGGCCCTCACGCACCGCGACGCGCAGGTCGCGGGGCAGCAGGCCGATCCGGCCGCCGCCGTGCGGGCGGGAGGCCGCGGCCTTGACGGTCTCCACCAGGTGGAGCGAACCGCCCGGGCCCCGGCCCGGCGGCTGCGCCCCGATCCTGCGGCCCCGGGTGCCGACGGCGCGGCTGCGGCGGCCGTCGGCGCCCGCTCCCGCGCCGCGCACCGTGAGCGTGCGGGGGCGGTAGGGGGCGGCGGCCTTCGCGGTGACGGAGGGGGCGGCGCCGGCCGGGGTCCCGGGGGCTGCGTCGTCGGGGCCCGCGGGGGGCTGTGGAGCGGGGGCGTGCTCGGCGCTGCCGATCCCGTCGCCGTCCCCGGAGGGCCCGGCGTCGGGGGGCCCGGCCTCAGGGGACCCGGCCTCAGGGGACCCGGCGTCGGGGCTCCGGCCGTCCCCGGGGGCGTCCGGGGCCTGCGGGGCGTCGGCGTCCCCGGGGCCGCCGTCTTCGGCGGGGCCGTCCGCCCCGTCCGGCCCCGGCGGCCGCGGGGGGTCGGGCGGCGGGTCCCCGTCGCCGAGGACCCGGTCGAGGAGCTCCTCGTCCAGGCCCGGCGCGTCGAAGGGGTTGCGGCGCCGCCGGTGCGGCAGCGCGAGCAGGGCGGCGCGGCGGATGTCGGCCCGGGTGACGAAGGCCCGGCCCTCCCAGGCGGCGTGCGCCAGGGCCGTGCGCGCGGTGACGATGTCGGCGCGCAGGCCGTCGACCTCGAACGCCGCGCACACCTGCGCGATCTTCAGCAGCGCGGCCTCGGAGAGCCGGGCGCCCCGGACGGTGTCCCGGGCCGCGGCGATGCGCTCGGCGAGCGCCTTCTCCGCGGCCCCGTAGCGGTCGGCGAAGGCCGCGGCGTCGGAGTCGTAGGCCATGCGCCTGCGGACCACCTCGACGCGGGCGGCGGGGTCGGCAGGCGCGCGGACCTCGACGGTGAGCCCGAACCGGTCCAGGAGCTGCGGGCGCAGTTCGCCCTCCTCGGGGTTCATCGTGCCGATGAGCAGGAACCGGGCGGGGTGCTCCACGGAGAACCCGTCGCGCTCCACGGTCACCCGGCCGGTCGCGGCGGCGTCGAGGAGGAGGTCGACCAGGTGGTCGTGGAGCAGGTTGACCTCGTCCACGTAGAGGAGGCCCCGGTGGGCGCGGGCCAGCAGCCCTGGCTCGTAGGCGACCCTGCCGTGCGTGAGCGCCTGCTCCAGGTGCAGGGAGCCCAGCACCCGGTCCTCGGTGGCGCCCACGGGCAGCTCGACCAGGCGCACCGGGCGGCTCTCCACGGCCGTTCCGGGCGGGAACGGCCCGTCCGGGGACTCCTGCGCGGGGTCGGCGGGGTCGACGGAGAAGCGGTCGCCCGGGTGGACCTCGACCGGGGGCAGCAGGGGGGCGAGGGCGCGCACCGCCGTGGACTTGGCGGTGCCCTTCTCCCCGCGCACCAGGACGCCCCCGATCTCGGGGGAGACGCTGGCCAGGACCAGGGCCAGGCCCAGGTCGTCCAGCGGTTCGGTGTCGCAGCCGACGATCGCCGAAAAGGGGTAGTGCGATGGCCGCAATGGCATGTGAGGCTCCCGCTCGTTTCGCCATGGGTCTGAACGGGTGCGGGGCCGGTCTTCGGACTTGCCGGGTCCCCCTCCTCGGGGGCTCGGTTCACCGCAGCGGGCCTGTGCCGGAATCTCACCGGCTTCCCAGATTCTCCCCGACCGCCCTTCCCACCGTTTCCGAAGGTGGGGAGGCCGGGGCACCTCGCACCAGGGTTCGACGATAGCGTCCACCCCATGAGCACCGACACCCGCCCCACCCCCGTCCCCCGTGTCACCGTCGTCGGCGTCGGCGCCGACGGCTGGGCGGGGGTGCCCGAACGGTTGCGGAGCCTGGTGCTGGAGGCGGACACGCTGCTGGGCGGGCGCAGGCACCTGGCGATGGTGCCGGACCGGCGGGGGCAGCGCCGGGAGCCCTGGCCCTCCCCCCTGCGGGAGGGGCTGCCCGGGCTGCTCGCCTCCTGCCCCGGCCGGGGCGTGGTGGCCCTGGCCTCCGGCGACCCGCTCGTGTCGGGGGTGGCGGCCACGCTCATCGACCTGCTGGGCGCGGACGCGGTGCGGGTGGAGCCCGCCCTGTCCTCGGTCGCGCTGGCCCGGGCGCGGATGGGCTGGCCCGCGGAGCGGTGTGCGGTGGTGACCCTGGTCGGGCGCGACCCCCGGCTGCTGCTGCGCTGGCTGTCCCCCGGGGCACGGCTGCTGGTGCTCTCCTCGGACGCGGGCACCCCGGCCCTGGCGGCCGCCCTGCTGAGCGGCGCCGGGTACGGGGGCACCCGCATGACCGTGCTCGGGGACCTGGGCTCGGACGCCGAGTCGCGCTTGGAGGGCACCGCGGACGGGTGGCCCGGGGTGGACCCCGCGTCCGTGCCGGCGCTGCACGTCCTCGCCCTGGAGCTCGACGGGCCGCCCGGGTACGGGCTGGCCGCCGGGCTGCCCGACGACGCCTACGAGCACGACGGGCAGCTCACCAAGCGCGACCTGCGCGCCTGCGCCCTCGCCCGGCTGGCGCCCGCCCCGGGGCTGCACCTGTGGGACGTGGGCGCGGGCGCGGGGTCGGTGGGGATCGAGTGGATGCGCGCGCACCCGGAGTGCGCGGCGACGGCGGTGGAGGCCGACGCCGGCCGGGCCGCGCGGATCGGCCGCAACGCGGGGCGGCTCGGCGTGCCGGGGCTGCGGGTGGTCCACGGGCGCGCCCCGGAGGCGCTGGCGGGGCTGCCCGCGCCCGACGCGGTGTTCGTCGGCGGCGGCGCGACCCGGCCCGGTGTGCTCGGGGCGTGCCTGGAGGCGCTGCGGCCGGGCGGCCGCCTGGTGGTGCACGGGGTGACGCTGGAGACCGAGCGGCTGCTGGGCGAGGCCCACCGGGAGCACGGCGGCGAGCTGACCCGGATCGCCGTGGAGACCGCCGCGCCGATCGGCGGGTTCACCGGGTGGACGCCCGCGCGCACGGTCACCCAGTGGTCCTGGCGGGCCTGACCCTGCGGCGCGGCCCCCGCGGCCCCGGCGCCCCCGGGGGGCGCGGCCTATCCGCCGTCCGCCGGCCGGGGCCGGGCGGGGTCGTAGAGGAAGGACTCCCCGCCGCCCCGCGGGTCCAGGGCCCGTCCGACCAGGATGACCGCCGCCTGCCGGAACCCGGCCTCCTCGACCCGGTCGGCGATGTCGGCCACCGTCCCGCGCAGGACCGCCTCGCCCGGCTGGCTGGCCCGGTGGACGACGACCACCGGGCAGTCCGCCCCGTACTCGGGGGCGAGCTCCCCCATGAGCGCCCGCACCCGGGTGATCGCCAGGTGCAGGACCAGGGTGGCCCGGGTGGCGGCGAACGCGGCCAGGGTCTCGGTGTCCGGCATGGCCGTGGACCGCGCCCGGGTCCGGGTGAGGACCACCGACTGCGCGACCAGGGGCACGGTCAGCTCCCTCCCCGCCAGGGCCGCGGCGGCGGCGTAGGCGGGCACGCCCGGGGTGACGTCCCACGGCACCCCGTGCGCGTCGAGCCTGCGGGTCTGCTCGGCGAGCGCGGAGTACAGGGACGGGTCCCCCGAGGTCAGCCGCACGACGTCGGAGCCGGCCCGGTGGGCCCCGACCAGGCGTTCGGTGATGCGGTCCAGGTCCAGGCCCTGGGTGTCCACCAGCTCCGCCCCGGGCGCGCAGTGGGAGAGGACCCCGGGGTCCAGGTACGTCCCGGGGTAGAGCACCACGTCGGCCGCGCCGAGCATGCGCGTGGCGCGCACGGTGAGCAGGTCCGCCGCCCCGGGTCCGGCGCCCACGAAGTGCACGGTCACGGCTTCACCCACCGGGGGGTCCAGACGCGGCCCGACGGGGAGACCCGGGTCCCGGACGCCCCGACGATGAGCAGGCAGCGCATGTCGACCGCCGCGGGGTCGAGCCCGGCCAGGGTGGTCACCTCCAGCGACTCCCCGTCGCGGCCCACGTCCCGGCCCACCACGACCACCGTGTCGGGGTCGCGGTGCTCCAGCAGGACGCGGCGCGCGGTGGCGATCTGCTCGGTGCGCGAGCGCGAGGCGGGGTTGTACAGGGCCAGGGCCAGGTCGGCGTCGGCGACGGCGCGCAGCCGGTGCTCGACGACCTTCCAGGGTTTGAGGCGGTCCGAGAGGCTCATGACGGCGAAGTCGCCGCCGACGGGGGCGCCCGCGCGGGCGGCCACGGCCTGGACCGCGCTCACTCCGGGCACCACCCGGACGGACACGTCCCGGTACCGGGGGTCCTCGGCCGCCTCGAACACGGCGGTGGCCATGCCGAAGATCCCGGCGTCGCCGCCGGAGACCACGGCCACGCGCTCGCCCCGGGCCGCCAGGTCTAGGGCGTGCCGGGCGCGGTCGAGCTCGACGGTGTTGCCCGAGGCGTGGCGGATCAGCCCCGGGCGCTGGGGGACGCGGGCGACGTAGGGCCCGTAGCCGACCACGTGGTCCACCCCGGCCAGCGCCTCCCCGGCCTCGGGGGTGAGCCAGTGGCCGGGCCCGGGCCCCAGGCCGACGACCAGCAGCTCGGCCGCCGGGCGCGCGGGCCGGGGGGCCTCCCCCGGCGCGGCGGCGCTCCCGGGCGCTGTGGCGCCGTCGCGGGACCGGGTGCCGTTGCGGCTGTCGCCGGTGACCAGGACGAGGGAGAAGTAGGGGACCGTGTCGGGGTCGACCTCGGCCGCCGGCAGGCGGCGCCCGCCCTCCATGGAGGCGCGCTCCACGTACACGGCGTGGTCCAGCCGCCCCGCCGCCGCGAGGGCGCGGCGCACGGCGGGGAAGGTCCGGCCGAGCTTCATGACGACGGCCGCGTCGGTGTCGGCGAGGCGGCGGGCGAGTTCCGGTTCGGGCAGGGTGCCGGACAGGACGGTGAGCACGTCCGTCTGGCGGGCCAGGGGCGCGGCCGCGGTGGCGGCGGCCGCGGCGAAGGCCGGGACGCCGGGCACGATCCCGGTCTCGTACCGGTCGGCCAGGCGGTCGTGCATGTACATGTAGGAGCCGTAGAACAGCGGGTCGCCCTCGGAGAGCAGGACGACGTCGCGCCCCGCGTCGAGGTGGGCGGCCAGGCGCGCGGCGGACTCCTCGTAGAAGTCGGCCAGGGCGCCCTCGTAGCCGCCGGGGTGGTCGGCCGCGCCGGTGGTCACCGGGTAGACGAGCCGTTCCTGGACCGCCCCCGCCGGGATCAGGCCGGCGGCGATGCGGCGGGCGTTGGAGTCCTTGCCCGGGCCGCAGTGGTAGGCGACGACGTCGGCGGCCGAGATGAGCCGGGCGGCCTTGAGGGTCATCAGCTCAGGGTCGCCGGGGCCGACGCCCACGCCGTGGAACCTGCCGGTCCTGCCGGTCATTCCTCCTCCTTCGCGAGGGCGTTGAGGGCCGAGGCGGCCATCGCGGAGCCGCCGCGGCGGCCGCGGGCGAGCACGTAGGGGACGTCGATGCCGTGGCGGCCGGCGAACTCCTCCAGGGCCTGCTTGGACTCGGCGGCGCCGACGAAGCCGACCGGGCAGCCGACGATCGCCGCGGGGCGCGGGGCGCCGTCGACGAGCATCTCCAGCAGGTGGAAGAGCGCCGTGGGGGCGTTGCCGAAGGCGACCACGGCGCCCTCCAGCCGGGGCTCCCACAGGGAGACCGCGGCGGCGGAGCGGGTGGTGCCCCAGCGCCGGGCCAGGCCGGGGACCCGCTCGTCGCCCAGCAGGCACAGGACGTCGTTGTCGGCGGGCAGGCGGCCGCGGGTGACGCCGGTGGCGACCATGGTCGCGTCGCACAGGATCGGCGCGCCGGACCGCAGGGCCGCCCGGGCGGCGCCGACCAGGCCGGGGTGGACCACCAGGTCGGCGGCGAGGTCGACCTGCCCGGTGCCGTGGATCATCCGCACCGCGAGGCGCTCGGCGTCGGTGGGCAGGTGGCCCAGGGACGCCTCGGCGCGGATGGTGGCGAAGGAGTCCGTGTAGATCGCGGGCCCGTCGTCGATGTACTCGTAGTGCCGGTTCGGCCGGCGGGGGGCGGTCACCGCCGCGCCCCGGGGACGACGACGCCGCGCCAGGGCGTGACCACGAGGTCGCCGCCCGAGGCGAGGGCGTCGGCGGCCAGGGCGTCCGCGGCGGCCCGGTCCAGGCCCTCCTCCGGGACGGGGACGTAGTGCGCGCCGCCGGGCAGCGGCCCGTACGGCGGTGGCGGGGCGGGCGCGGGCAGGCGCGGGTCGGGGGGATGCGGCGCGCACAGCGCGGAGGGGAGCTCGGCCACGTGCCAGGGCGCGGAGGGGCCCTCGCCGCGCCGCTCCAGGAACAGGTCGGCCAGGCGCACGAGGGCGTCGGCGGCCCCGTCCAGCCGCACCGCCGGCCCGTGGCGGTCGCCGACGCGCAGTTGGGCGGTGGCCCCGTCGAGCGCGGTGAGGCCCAGGTCGCAGGGGCGTTCCACGAGGTCGCCGCGCCCGTCGTCGAGCACGAACAGGAAGCGGCCGGGCAGGGCGGCGCGGTGCGGGGCCGAGCACAGGGCCGCGTCCAGGGCGGCGGCGACGGGACGCAGGTCGGCGCGTCCCCCCGACAGCCCGGTGAGCGGCGAGGCCATCACGTTGCGGACCAGTTCGTGGGAGGGCGAGGGCAGCAGCCCCGTCTCCTCCAGCGCGCCGAGGACCGCCGGATCGAGGCGCCCGTCGCGGCCGGGCAGGGCGCGCACCTGGAGGTTGGCCCGCCCCGTCACGTGGACCCGGCCGGAGCCGAACTCCTCGGCGACGGCGGCCAGGGCGGCCAGGGACCGGGCCGGCAGGCGGCCGCCGACGAGTCGGAGCCGGACCAGCAGGCCGTCCGGGGCCTCCCAGGGCCGGAGTGCGCCGGGGCAGCGGTCGCGCCGGGTGCGGGGCGCGGGGGCGTCCGCGGGGAACATGCACGTCCTTCGGTTCGGGGCCCGTACGCGGGGCCCGCGGGTGACCCGGCGGCCCGTCACCGCCGGTGCCAGCAGGTCTTCGGACTCGGGGTCTTCCGGAGCGGAGCGCCTTCCCGGGGCGGTGCGCCCCAGTGGCCGTCCGGGACGCGGAGGTCCCGGCACATGCCCGCCCGTCACCCTCACCGCTGCGCGTCAGTCCCGGATTCGCACCGGGTTCCCTGCCCCACGAAGTGGAGTACGACTGGCCCGAAGAGCGTACAACGTCCGCTTCCGGCTCCGACCAGCGGTCTCGCCTTCTCGCCGCCACGGTCCGGCCCTCCGGCGCCGACGACGGGCCCGCTGGACCGGTACGGTGCGACCGCCGGGTTCTGCGGGGTGAACGGACGAAGGAGTCGCACGATGGCGGGACCGCACGCACTGGACGCCCTCCTGGCGGCGGCCGGGTCGCTCGGGATCACGGCCTCCGGCACGGAGACCGTCGTGGACCTCGCCGACGCGGGCGCGCGCGAGGAGCTGCGGGCGGTGATGGCGGTGCGCTCGCTGCCGGGGATGGTGTGCGCGTGCGCCGGGGAGGCGCGGCTCGACGTCCGGGGCCCGGACGGCCGGTCCCTGGCGGTGGTGGCGCTGCACCACGGTGTGACCCTGTCCTGGGAGGGGTGGGACGGCGACGCGCTGCTCGCCGACGGCCCCGGGCTCCTGGGCTGGCTCGACCGGCACGGGGTCCCGGAGCCGCTGCGCCTGTTCCGCGAGGCCGAGGCGCGCCGGGCCGCGGCTGCCCGGGAGCGGGACGACTGGGTCGCCGCGGTGCCCGGGGCTCTGCGCGGCCTGACGGAGCGGATGCTCCAGAGCACGGGAGGGTCCGAACTGCGGTCCGAGGCCGCCGGACTGCTGGCCAAGGCGGTCCCGGACCCGGTGGTCCGGGTGCAGGCGGTGCTGGCCTGGTACGCGGCGGGGAGCGGCCGTTACTCCGGGTACCCGGTCTACGAGGACCTGCCGGGAGCGATGCTCGGGGAGGTGCCGATCGGGGAGATCGCCGCCGCCCTGGAGGACCCCCGCGCCGGAGCCCGCCATGAGGCCGGGGCCGTGCGGCACCTGATCGGGTGGAGGTCCCGCAAGCGGATCCGGCGGGACATCGCCGCGCTGCCCGCCCCGCTGCGGGCCCGGCTGCTGGCGGCGGCCCGCACCTCGCCCGACCGGGCCACCCGGGTCCGGGCCGGGGAACGGCTCGGCGGCTGACCGGTTCCGGGCGCGGCCGTGATCGGCCACGGGGCTCCGGGTACGGGACGCCTGTGTACGGCCTCCCCAGGCCGCTCCCCGGCCGACCCCCGCCCCTCAGCCCGCACAGGAGGCGCACGCCCGTCACCGAGGCCGCCGAGCCGCTCCGTCCGCTCGAGGGGGGGCGCCCCCGGCATGCAACGGTACGCACGGAAATACTGCCGGAACGCCCTCGGCCGGGTCCGCGGCGCCGCTTGACCTGGAGCGCACTCCAGGAGGCAGCATCGCGGGCATGGAAACTCCCACTCCCCTGCACAGCGGGTTCGGACACGACTCGACGGCCGACGACGTGCTCGCCGACACCGACCTGGGCGGCCGGTTCGCCGTGGTCACCGGCGGGTACTCGGGCCTGGGCCTGGAGATGACCCGTTCCCTGGTCCGGGCCGGTGCCGAGGTGCTGGTGCCCGCGCGCCGCCCCGACCGGGCACGAGAGGCGCTCGCGGATCTCCCCCGGGTCTCGGTGGCGGCGCTCGACCTGACCGACCAGGCCGACGTCCGCCGCCTGGCCGGGGAGGTGCGCGCGGCCGGGCGGCCCGTCGACCTGGTCATCAACGCGGCGGGGATCATGCGGGGACCGCGCACGGCGGTGGGCCCGGGGTGGGAGGCCCACCTTGCGGTGCACCACCTGGGGCACTTCACGTTGACGGCGCTGCTGGCACCGGCCCTGGCGGAGGGTGCGCGGGTGGTGGGGCTGTCGTCGGCCGGGCACTTCCTGTCGGACATGCGCTGGGAGGACCCGCACTTCGCCCAGCCCGACGCGTACGACCAGTGGACCGCCTACGGCCAGTCCAAGACGGCGGTGTCCCTGGCCGCACTGCACCTGGACGGCCTGTTGGCGCCGCGCGGGGCGCACGCGTTCTCGGTGCACCCGGGCAGCATCCTCACCCCGCTGCAACGGGAGGTACCACTGCGAACCCGGCGCCGACTGGGGTGGGTGGTCGGGGAGGACGACCGGCCCGCCCCCGGGTTCAAGACCCCCGAACAGGGCGCGGCGACGGCGGTGTGGGCGGCGACTTCTCCGCTGCTGGAGGGGCACGGCGGGGCCTACTGCCAGGACTGCGACATCGCCGCGCCCGCGGACTCCGACGACATGCTCAGGGGCGGGGTCAAACCGTGGGTGCTGGACCGCGGGGCCGCGGAGCGGCTGTGGTGGTGGTCCGCTGGCGCCACCGGCGTCGGCGCCGTTCTCTAGGACCCGGGCGTGGGCGGCCGGGCCGTCCGGAGGCGGCGAAAGCCCAGGGCGAGCACCGCGAGCGAGCCGAGGAGGGCGACCGTGTTGTGGGTGTACTTGGCGGCCGCCGCCACGTCGCCGATGGGGCGGGCGAGGAAGGCCGTGAACACGTTGGCGAGCAGGGCGCCGCCCGCTGCGGCGAGCACGTGGCGGGGTCCCCAGCCCGCCCGGGCCGACCAGCGGGCCAGCAGCACGGCGAGGCCGCCCAGGACGGCCAGGTTGACCGCGAACCCCGGCCAGCCGATGAGGAACCAGGACGAGTCCGCGATCCGCCACGGCCCCTCCCCCAGGCCGACCGCCCGCAGCAGGTGCGCGACCGCCCCGGGCAGGCCCAGCGCCGCCAGGACGGTGCCGCCGACCGCCCACGGCGGGGGCGCGGGCCGCGGGTCGGGCCGGTCGGGCCCGCGCCACAGGAAGGCCGCGGCGCCCAGGGCGAGCGCCGCCGCGGCCGCGCCGACGGCCTGCCCGGCGGAGGGCACGAACCCCTCGGTCTCCACGGACCACCGCAGCACGAGCACGGCGGCGGCCGCGAACCCGGCCGCGACCACGGCCAGCCCGAACCACCCCAGCCACGGCCGGGCGGCCGTCCGGGGGGCGAGCGACTCGACGACCGCGATCGGTACGGTGACGCTCCAGACCGCGTGCCCCGCCGTGAAGACGAGCGCCAGGTTGGGGTTCACACCCGGGGCCGGCAGCAGGGAGGAGGAGAACATGTCCTCCCAGTACGGGATGTCGCGGTAGGACGGGTTGAACAGCGACAGGTCCACGAGCCCCGCCTGGACCACGCCGAAGGCGGCGCCCAGCAGCAGGACGGCCGGCCACCCGCGCCCGGTCCTGCGGGCGACCTCGCGGATGAGCACGGCGGCCCCGCCGTACAGGGGCGCGAAGAGGAACAGCCCGCCCAGGAGCTCCCGCGGGTCGCCGGTCGAGTCGTCGTAGCCGTAGAGGTACTCGGCGCAGACCGGGGCGAGCAGGAGCAGTCCCAGGACGGGCGGCAGGCGGAGAAGCGTGCCGGGCGGACGGGCGTTCTCGGTCATGGCATCGAGCCTGGCCGACGGCGCACCGGCCGGTCACTACGGCGGGCCCTACCCCCGGGGTGTCCCCGGGCCCACCCCCGGCCGTCCCGGCGGTGCCGTTCCCGCCGTCCCGTCGGCGGACGGGACGGCGGGGGCGGATCAGTCGTCCTCGCGGACGTCGACGACCTCGCCGGACAGGTCGACGATGACGTCGTACTCGCGGCCGTCGGCGCCGTGCACCTCGACGTCCCAGACCTGGTGGCCGTCCTCGTCGTCGCGGTCCGCGTCCACGGCGCGGGCGCCCTCGCCCACGGCCGCCTCGGCGGCGGCGGACACGGCGTCGCGGTCGGCCTCGCCCTCGGTGCCGGAGTTGTCCCAGGGGGCCGGGCCGCCGTCGGGGTCGCGCAGGTTGAGCCCGTTGACGGTGTAGACGTCGGCGTCCTCGCGCTCGCCGTCGTCGTCCTCCTCGTAGCGGACGCCCAGGGTGACCTCGGTGCCCTCCAGCCCGCGCAGCTCCTCCAGCAGCGGGGCGGCGGTGCCGTCGCCGTCGTAGTCCTCCACGACCGGGTCGGTCAGCAGCCATTCCTCGGGGCCGAAGTCGACGTCCACCCCGGCCACGCTCCAGTCGTCGTGGTCCTCGTCCCGGTCCTGGTCGTCGTCGGCGCGCAGCTCGCCGGTGAGCTGCTCCAGGCCCTCGACGGACCGGGTGGCCGAGGTGCCGCCGTCGCCGTCGGCGGGGGCGGCCGCCGGGGCGCCGCCGGAGGAGAAACCGGTCAGGCTGATCGGCTGGATCTGCTGCTCGGGGTCGTCGAGCAGCAGGTAGCCGCCGACCGCGCCGACGGCCAGCAGCCCGGCCGCGGAGGTGGCGAGGAGGATCGTGGTCCGCTTCTGCATCATGGTGTCCTTACCCGTGGAGGTCCCGTTCACTGACTCCAGCATGGGACGGCGGGATGATGGGGACATGAGTGCAACCTGAAGACCTTCTTCATGTTGCGCTCAGGAACGGCTCAGTGCCCCCTGGGAGGCTGGGCCACGACAGGCGGGGGAAAGGGGCGCGGGGGCGTGGCGATTCTGGTGGTGGAGGACGAGGAGGGCATCGTCTCCTTCGTGCGGCGCGGGCTGGAGAGCGCCGGGCACCGGGTGCTGGTCGCCTCCGACGGCATCGACGGGCTGACGATGGCCCTGTCCCCCGACGTCGAGCTGGTGGTGCTGGACCTGGGCCTGCCGGGCATCCCGGGCGAGGAGGTGCTGCGCCGGCTGCGGAGCCGCCGCCCCTCGGTTCCGGTGATCGTGCTGACCGCCAAGGACGCCGTGAGCGACCGGGTCGCGAACCTGGACGCCGGGGCCGACGACTACATGGTCAAGCCCTTCAGCGTGAGCGAGCTGCTGGCCCGGGTCCGGGCCCGGCTGCGCACCGGTGGCCAGGAGCGCGCGGACGTGCTGGCCGCCGGGGGGATCGTGCTGGACCTGGGGGCGCGCACCGCGTCGGTGGACGGGGCCACCGTCACCCTGTCGGCGCGCGAGTTCGGCCTGCTGGAGGTGCTGGTGCGCCACCCGGGGCAGGTGTTCTCCCAGCCCCAGCTGCTGGACCGGGTGTGGGGCTACGACTTCGACGGGGCGTCGAACGTAGTGGAGGTGTACGTCAGCCAGCTGCGCCGCAAGCTCGGCGCGGAGCGGATCGTGACGGTGCGCGGGGTCGGCTACCGGCTGGACGGCGGTGACCGGTGAACCTCACCGCCCGGGTGGTGCTCCGGGCCCTGCTGGTGATGGCGCTGGTGATCGGCGGGGTGGCCCTGCTCACCTACGAGCTGGTGCGGGTGTCGGGCCGGGCCGACGTGGACCGGCTGCTCCAGGAGGAGGCGGCGCTGGTGGGCGAGGCGCTGGGGAACCGGCTGCCCGAGGCCGCCGGGATCGACGGGGTGGTATCGGGTCCGGAGGCGCAGCGGGCGGCGCGGCAGGCGCTGGCGACGCGGCCGAGCGGGGCCCGGCACGTGACGCTGGTGTCCGCGGGCGGGGTCCGGCTGCAGAGCACCGGGGGGCCGGGACCGGTGGCGACGCTGCTGAGCGGCCCCGGGGCGCCGCCGGTGGAACCGGGCTCCCTGCGCACGGTGGACAGCGGCGTCGGGCCGCTGCGGGTGATGGACACCGCCGTGGTGGACGGGGACGGCGCGCAGGTGGCGGTGGTGACGGTGGCGGCGCCGCTGGAGCCGTCGCGGGACGCGGCCGGCGCGGTGCTGGCGAGCGTCGGCGCGGCGGGCGCGGTGGGCCTGGCCGGGGGCGGGCTGCTGCTGTGGGCGGTGGTGCGGCGCACGCTGCGGCCGGTGCGGGAGGTGTCGGCGGCGGCCAAGGAGGTCTCCCCCGCCGACCTGGCGGCACGGGTGCCCGTTCCCGGCACCCGGGACGAGATCGGCGAGCTGGCCGGGGAGATCAACCGCATGCTGGACCGGATCGAGGGGGCCGAGGCCGACCGGCGGCGCTACCTGTCGGTGATCTCGCACGAGGTGCGCACCCCGCTGGCGGTCGCCGAGGGGCACCTGGAGCTGCTGGGCGGCCCGGAGGCGCAGATCGTGCGCGCCGAGCTGGTGCGGCTGCGCCGGGTGCTGGAGGACCTGATGGCGGTGGCGCGCGGCGGCGACGAGATCGACGCCGCCCGGGAGCCGGTGTTCCTGCCCGACCTGTTCGACGAGGTGCGCTCGCGCGCGCGGGCGCTGCCCGCGCGGGGGGCGGTCACCGTGTCCGAGCCGCCGCCGGAGGTGCTGCTGGGCGACCAGGCCCGGTTGGAGCAGTGCCTGGCCAACCTGATCGGGAACGCGGTGGACCACACCCCGGAGGGGACCCGGGTGGAGGTGTCCGCGCACGGCACCGGCGACGGGGTGGCGCTGGTGGTGGCCGACGACGGCCCGGGCATCGACCCGGACGTGCTGCCGCGGGTGTTCGAGCCGTTCGTGACCACGCGCGCGGGCGGGGGCGGGCGGATCGCCGGGCTGGGCCTGGCCGTGGTGCGCTCGCTGGTGGCGGCCCAGGGCGGCCGGGTGGACCTGGACAGCGGCCCGTCGGGCACGTCCGTGACCATCACCCTGCCGCGCGCCACCGCCTGATCCGTGCCAGACTCCCCCTTTTCGGAGGAAGAACGGGAGGGCGGTCCGTGGCCGGGGTGGAGGTGCGCGCCTGCGCGGCGCCGGAGCTGGCGCGCGACGAGGTGCTGGAGCTGTACGGGTCGGTGGGCTGGAACGCCTACACCCGCGATCCGGAGGGGCTGGTGCGGGCCCTGGCCGGGTCCCACCGGGTGGTGGCGGCCCGCAGGGACGGCCGGCTGGTGGGGCTGGCCCGGTCGGTCTCCGACGGGGCGACCGTCGTGTACCTCCAGGACGTGCTGGTGGCCCCCGGAGAGCAGCGCGGCGGCCTGGGGCGGCGGCTGCTGGAGGAGTTGTTCGCCGGGTACCCCGGCGTCCGGCAGCGGGTGCTGCTCACCGACGACGAGGACCGGCAGCGGGCGTTCTACGAGGCCCTCGGGTTCACGGAGGCGCACGACCACAGCCCGCCGCTGCGGGCGTTCGTGCGGTTCGGCTGAGGGGCGCCCTCACCGGGCGGGTCAGCCCGACCGAGCGCGCTCCTCCTCCAGGCGGGAGCGGGCACCGGGGTCCGTGGTGAGCGAGACCGCCCTGTCGTAGGCGGCGCGGGCCGGGCCGGTGCGGCCCAGGGCCCGCAGCAGGTGGGCGCGCACCGCCCAGGCGGGGGCGAAGCGCGCGGCCCGCGCGCCCCAGGGCGCCGTCTCCTCCTCCAGCAGGGCCAGGCCCGCGGCGGGTCCGTCGGTCTCGGCGGTGACGGCGGCCAGCGCGGTCGCCGACCCCAGGGTGGGGGCCAGCCGGTGCAGGTGCCGGTACAGCTCGCGCAGGTGCTCCCAGGCGACCGTGCCGGTGTCGGCGCGGGCGCAGTGCACCGCCTGGGCGGCGGCCTCCAGCTGGAAGCGGCCGACGGCGCCCAGGCCGTGGGCGGCGCGCAGGTGGGCGCGGCCGCGTTCGATGAGCGCGCGGTCCCAGCGGCCGGTGTCCTGTTCGGCCGGGGGGACCGGGCGGCCCCGTCCGTCCAGGCGGGCGGGGGCGCGGGCCGCCGCCAGGGCGATGAGCGCGGCCAGGCCGTGGGCCTCGGCGCTGTCGGGGACCAGCCGCGCGAGGACCTCGGCCAGGTCCAGGGCCTCGGCGGTCAGGCCGGTGCGGGGTTCGGTGCCGCCGATCTCCCAGTCGACGGCGTGGGCGCCGTAGACCGCCTCAAGGACGTGGTCCAGCCGTTCGGGCAGGGCGTCCCGGTCGGGGATGCGGAAGGGCACGCCCGCCTCCTTGATCCGCTTCTTGGCCCGGGTGAGCCGGGCGGCCAGGGTGGGCGCGGGCAGGGCGAACGCGGGGGCGATGCGGGCGACCGTCAGGCCCAGGACGGTGTTGAGCATGAGCGGGGTGCGCACGGCGGGGTCGACCGCCGGGTGGGCGCACACCAGCATCAGTTCCAGGCGGCGGTCGCCGACGGCGTCCACGTCGGGTGTGGCGTCGGCGGCCGGGGCGTGCCGGTCCGGGTCCAGCGGCACCCCGGTGCGCACGGCGGCCGACCGCCAGTGGTCGCGGAGCCGGTTGCGGGCCACCGTGAACAGCCAGGCGTCGGGGTCGGCGGGAACGCCGTCGCGCGGCCAGGCTGTGAGGGCGCGCTCGTAGGCGTCGGCGAGGGCGTCCTCGGCGGCGGGCAGGTCTCCGGTGGGCGCGGCCAGCAGGGCGAGCAGGCGCCCGTGGGAGGTGCGGGCCGCGCGGGCGGCCCGCACCGCGGGACCGGCGGTCAGGTCCATGCGCCGTCGATGTAGGAGGTGGCGGCGGGTCGGACCTCCAGGACCCCGTACTGGGCGCCCGGGCACTTCTCGGCCCAGGCCAGGGCGGCGTCCAGGTCGGGCACGTCGATGACGAACACCCCGGCCAGTGCCTCCTTGGTGTCGGCGAAGGGGCCGTCCTGGACGCGCAGCCCGCCCTCGCGGCGGGTGAGCGTGGTGGTGACGCGCGGGGTCGCCAGGACCTCGGCGGCGACCAGCACGCCGGCGGCCTCCAGGGCCCGGCCGTAGGCGCCGAAGGCCTCCTGCACGGCCTCGACGGCCCCCTGCGGGATCTCGCCCTCGGCGGGTTCGGCGTTGTGCAGCAGCAGCGCGTAGCGCATGGCGGGTTCCTCTTCCTCGTCGTCGTTCCACGTGACCACCCGGGAGGGCGGTTCGCAAGGGTGACGATCGACGGGCCGGGGATTCGACAGCCGTCCGCGGGAATCGTCGGAAAAAAGATCCGGGCCGCCCGCGCCGGGGGACGGCGCGGGCGGCCCGGGGGCGGACCGGGGGTCAGGAGCGCGGCAGGCGCTCGGCCAGCCAGGCCTCGACCTCGGCGGAGGAGCGCGGCAGCGCGGCCGACAGGACGGCGCGCCCGTCCTCGGTGACCAGGACGTCGTCCTCGATGCGCACGCCGATGCCGCGCAGCTCCTCGGGGACGGTCAGGTCGTCGGCCTGGAAGTACAGGCCGGGCTCGACGGTGAGGACCATGCCGGGCTTCAGGTCGCCGTACAGGTGGACCTCCTGGCGGGAGACCGCGCAGTCGTGCACGTCCAGGCCGAGCATGTGGCCGGTGCCGTGCAGGGTGTAACGGCGCTGGAGCCCCAGCTCCAGGACGCGGTCCACCGGGCCCTCCAGCAGGCCCCACTCGATCAGGCCCTCGGCCAGCACCCGCTGGGCGGCCTGGTGGAAGGCGATGAACGGGGCGCCGGGGGCGACGGCCGCGATGCCGGCCTCCTGGGCGGCGTACACCAGGTCGTACACCTTGCGCTGGGTGTCGGTGAAGGTGCCCGAGACCGGCATGGTGCGGGTGACGTCGGCGGTGTACAGGGTGGTGGTCTCCACACCGGCGTCCAGCAGCAGCAGGTCGCCGTCGCGGACGGGGCCGTCGTTGCGGGTCCAGTGCAGGGTGGTGGCGTTGGCGCCGGAGGCGGCGATGGTGCCGTAGCCGACGTCGTTGCCCTCCACGCGGGCGCGCAGGAAGAACGTGCCCTCGATGAACCGCTCGGAGGTGTCCTTGGCCTGCGGCAGGGTCTTGGCGACGTCCTCGAAGCCGCGGGCGGTGGCGTCGACGGCCAGCTGGAGCTGGGCGATCTCCCACTCGTCCTTGACCAGGCGGTGGTCGGCCAGGGTGACGGCGAGCTCCTCGTCCAGGGAGGCCGACTTGGCGCGGGCCTCCTCGTCGGTGTCGGCGCGCACCCCGTCGATGACGGCGTCGAGCTCGGCGTCGTGGCCGCGGACGATGCGCACGGCGGTGTCGGTGGCGGCCAGGACGCCGGTGAGCGTGGTGACGTCGGCGGTGGGCACGCCGAACAGGTCGGCGGCCTCGGCCAGGCTGTTGCGGCGGCCGGTCCACAGCTCGCCGTAGCCGCCGAGCCAGAACTCGCCGTTCTCGCGGTTGGAGCGCGGCTTGAGGTAGAGGACGGCGTCGTGGCCGCCGTCGGCGCGCGGGGTCAGGACCAGGCAGCCGCCGTCGGAGGTGTCGCCGGTGAGGTAGGCGTAGTCGCTGGCGGCGCGGAAGGGGTACTCGGTGTCGTTGGAGCGGGTGAGCAGCTGTCCGGCGGGGACGACGAGCCGCTCTCCGGGGAAGGCGGCGCTGAGCGCGGCGCGGCGGCGGGCGGTGTGCCCGGCCTGCTCGATGGGCTCCAGGTCGCGGCGCTCGGTGTCGGCCCACCCGGTGGTCATCCACGCGGCGAGCTCGTCGGAGACCGACTGCGCCTGGCCGTTCTTGCGTGGCGTGAACACGAAGGTGCCCATGTCGGCTCCGGGGCGCTGCTGCTCGCTCACGTCGTGACTCTCCTCGTCGTGCGTCGGTGTGGGGCCGCCGCCGCGGGTGGGCGGCCGGACGGCTCGCCGGCGGCGGTCTCGGCGCCCATCGTACGGCGGCGGGCGGCGCCGTGGCCGTCGCGCGGACATAGCGAACCCCATAACGCCCGAGCACACCCCGTTATGCCCCTGTGACCGCGATCGGCGCAGGTGGGGACGGGTGCTCCGGACCCGGCCGGGTTCAGAGCCCGTGCACGAAGGGGATGGCCTTCGGATAGGGCAGGTCGGCGATGGTCGCGGGGTCCGTCCACCGGTAGCCGATGCGCTCGTACAGGGCGACCGCCTCGGGCTGGTTGGGGCCGGTGAACAGGATGACGTCGCGGTAGCCCAGGGCGCGGGCGGCGTCCTCCAGGGCGGTCATGACCCGGCGGCCCAGGCCGCGCCGCCGGTGCCGGGCGGAGGTCCAGATGCGCTTGAACTCGGCGGTGCCGGGGCGCTCGCCGCCGCCCGGGGCGTAGGGGCGCAGCGCTCCCCCGGCGACGACCTCGCCGTCCAGTTCGGCGAGCACGATCCGGCCGTGGGGCGCGGCGAACTCCGAGACCGGGTAGCGGGACAGCTCGCTCGCGGCGCCCTCGGCGCCGTAGCGCTCGGTGTACTCCTCCAGCAGGCCGTCGAGCAGGCCCTGGACCCGGGGGTCGTCGTGGTGGACGGTGAGCATGCGCACGTCCGCGGCCTCGGCCGTTCCCGCCGTCGTCCCGTCCTGTGCCATGGCCCCTCCCCCGTGCGAAAGGGCGCCCGTGGACGCCCGCCGGGAATGCTACCGGCGCCCGGAGCGCCCCGCCACGCGGCGAATGTCACCCCCGGGCGGCGGGGCCTGCGCCTCAGGGGCGCTCCTCTCCGGTGCGGTGCTCGGCGGGGACGGGCCGGTCGGGGTCGCCCCCGCGGGCGTGGGTGGCGGGGCGGGCCGTCCGGGCCAGGTGGGCGCGGGTGGCGGCGACGTTGCGGGCGCGGACCGCGCCGAGCCGCCGGGGGTCGCGGAGCAGGCGCCGCCCGCGCACGCGGTTGAGGGCCGCGGCGGCGTCCAGGACGGCGCCGGCGACGGCCGCGCGGGGCAGGCCGAGCGCGTCGGCGCGGGCGTCTCCGTGGAAGCGGCGCGCGAGGGCGTACAGGGCGGGCAGGCCGACCGCGCCGGGGATCGAGGCGACCTCGTGCAGTGTGGCCGCGGTCGAGCGCAGGGTGGCCTCGGCCAGGGCCGCGGAGTCCGGGCCCGGCGGTCCGGTGACCGCCTGGAGGAGGTCGTCGGCCTCGCGGGCGCTCGCCTGGTCGCGGACGCCGTCGAGGAGGCGGGGGTCGATGCCGAGCAGGTGGGCGACGTGGTGCCAGTACCGGTACTGGTCGGCCCGGTCCGCGGCGGACGAGTGGTAGCCCATGGCGTCCAGGGCGTTGTGGGAGGTGAGGGTGAAGTCCATCCAGGTGCGGACCAGGTCGACCTGGTTGATCGGCACGCCCAGCGCGGCCTCGTCGTACCCGCGGCGGCGGGCCATGGCGCGCATGTGGGCGTGCAGCACCCGCACCTGGAGGGTGGCGGTGTAGCCCGCCTCCCCCGGGCGCAGGGAGCCGGGCAGCAGCGCGGTGAGGTACCAGCGGCCGGTGTCCTCCAACCTGCGGGGGACGGCGTCGAGGAGGCGTCCGCTCAGCTTGAGGACCTCGGCGATGGAGGGGGACTCGTAGGTCCTGACGAGGGAGCCGGCGGTCAGGGCGATGATGCGCGCGGCCTGGGGCGCGTCGAAGGCGGAGAGCGAGGCCCGGTCCAGGAGCGCGTCGTCGGCGCCGTCGGGCGGGGTCTCGGTGTCGGCGAGCAGGGCGGCGACGGCCGGGGGCGGGTCGGCGAGGGAGGCCAGGCCGCGGGTGATGCCCTCCTGGAGGGCGACGCGGACACGGCGGCCGCCCGCGGCGATCTCGTCGGCGACGGCGTCGGCGAGGGGGTCGCCGGTGGTCAGGGCCAGGTGGGCGAGGTCGGCGCGCCCTGCGCCGAAGCGGGCGGCGACCCGGTCCCGGGAGCCGCGCCCGACGGGCCAGGGAGTGGTGGCTGTGGACTCGTGCACGGGGTCCTCCTGCGGGACGCGACAAGGTCTGACACCTGTCAGATTAAATAGAATCTGACAGGTGTCAAGCGAGGAGGTCGGCATGGGCGCGCACACCGTCAGGGGGCCCGGGCGGCCGGGCCGGGGCGGCCCGGCGGCGCCGGACGAGGACACCGTCCTGCAACGCGGCCTGGAGGCGTTCGCCGAGCTCGGCTACGACGGGGCCTCGGCCCGGGAGCTGGCCCGCCGACTGGGGGTCAGCCACAACTTCATCAACGACCGCTACGGCTCCAAGGCCGCCTTCTGGCGCGCGGTCGTGGACCGGGTCCTGGCCGCGCAGAAGGACCGGCTGACCGCACTGGTGGAGCAGCACACCGGTGACGACGAGGCGGTGCTGCGCGCCGTCATCGGCCACTTCTACCGCTCGGTCGTGGACACCCCGATGCTCGGCCGGGTGCTGACCGACGAGTTCCGCCGCGAGGGCGAGCGGCTCGACCACCTGCACCGCGACTACATCGCGCCGGTCCTGGCCGCGGTGATGCCCTCCGTGGAGCGGCTCGCCGCCCAGGGGCGGATCCGGCCGCTGCCGACGGACCTGCTCTACTTCGCGGTCATCGGACCGGCCACGGGCTTCACGCAGTTCCCGCTGGCCGACCGGCTCGCCGGGCGCGGCGGGCGCACCCCGCGGGAGCGCCGGGACGACGCCGGGAGGCTGGCCGAGGCCGTCCTCGACGGGCTCATCGACCGGGTGCCGCCCGCGCGGGGGTGAGCGGCGCGCCGGGTCAGGGCCCGGCGGGGACCCGCGGCGCGGGGAGGGCGGCCGGGTCGGGGGCGCGGAAGCGGGTGCGCGAGCGCAGCGCCCGGAACCCGTTCTCCACCCGGTAGCCCGCCGCCAGCAGGCGCTCGCGCGCCTCCTCGGCGCTGCGCACGGTCGCCTCGTCGAAGATGAGGTTGTAGTAGCGCTCCGGCACCCGGTTGAGCCCGGCGCGCAGCGCGCGCAGGGCCGCGGTGGCCGCGGCCTCCCCGCCCGGGACCTCGGGCAGGACCCCGTACTCGCGGCGCGCCCAGGCGGGCAGGGTGGCGTAGGACAGGGCCCCGACCGGGAACCACAGGGGCCGCAGCGGGGCCAGCGCGGACAGGTGCTCGGGCACCGCGGGCCACAGCAGGAACCGGACCGCCTGCCGGGCCTCGGGGGTGGCCCGCAGCACGGGGCGGACCGCGGCCAGGTAGCGGCGCATGTCCGCGGCCGAGCGCGGGACGTCGTCCCGGGACAGGCCCACGTAGGCGGCGGTGGCGGACTGCTCGTCGAAGTAGCGGTCGTACTCGGCGGGGGTGAGGGGCACCCCGGCGCGCACCGCGGTCTCCAGGTAGGACGTCACCTCGGCACAGTGCACCCACACCAGCAGGTCGTGCTCGTCGACGCGGTGGCGGCGGCCGGTGGCGGGGTCGGTGAACGACAGCGCCCGGTGGACCCGGCGGATGTGCGCGCCCAGCCGGTCGGCCTCCTCCGGGGAGCCGTAGGTGGTGACGGCGACGAAGTGGGCGGTGCGCAGCAGCCGCCCTGTGGGATCGCTGCGGAAGTCCGAGCGCTGCCACACGCCCTGCATCGCCACCGGGTGCAGGGCCTGGAGCATGAGGGCGCGCACCCCCGCCACCCACATGGCGCGGTCCAGGTGGACCGCCCAGGTGACGCTCTCGGGTGCGGCGACGGTCGGTCTCATCGGCTCTCCTCCAGGGCTGCGCGGGGGCTTCGCGTTCTGGGCCGGGGCCCGGGGCCGCCTGTGGGACCACGATACGTCCGGCCCCGCGGGACGCCTCGGCGGCCCGACCCCTGCGGCCCTTGCCGAGAAAGCACCGATTCTTGGCACGCGCGGGGCCGGGGCCGGGCGCAACCTGGCAGTGGGACGCCCCGGGCCCGCCCCTCGGCCGCGCCCCTTCCTTCCCTCCGTTCCCATGTGGAGTGAGACATGTCCACCCAGAACGACGCCCGCTTCGACGTCGAGGCCTACCGCCGCGCCATCGAGGAGACGGACGCCGACACCATGATCGCGATGTTCCGGGACGACGCCGACCTGGAGATGTTCGACAAGCGGACGCCGCCGGGGTCCCCCGCGGTCCTGCACGGCAAGGACGCCATCGAGCCGGTCGTGCGCGAGCTGTGCGGCCGGGAGATGACGCACGAGGTCCTCACGGTGGCCGTGGACGGGGACCACGTCGCCTACACCGAGCGGTGCGTCTACCCCGACGGCGGCATGGTCATGAGCAACACCATGCTGGACCTGAGCGACGGCGCCATCGCCCACCAGACCACCGTGCAGGCGTGGGACGAGGAGGCGCACGACCGGATCGAGACGGGCGGCTTCGAGTCCCCCGACGAGCGCCAGGCGTTCGACCACGGGCACGCGGAGACCGTGCGGCTGGGCGGGCACAACGTCACCCGCCTCACGTTCGAGCCGGGGTGGCGCTGGTCGGAGCACAGGCGCGAGGAGGCGGGCACGGACCTGTGCATGCTCGCCCACAGCATCCTGGTCCTGTCCGGCACCCTGCGGGTGCGCATGGAGGACGGCACCGAGGCCGAGGCCTCCACCGGCCGGCTCGCGTACATCCCGCCCGGCCACGACGCCTGGGTGGTCGGCGACGAGACCGTCATGGCGGTCGACTGGACCGGGAACGACTGACCCGGTCGCGGGTCCGCCACGCCGGGCGGACCCGCGCCCTGCCCGCGGACGCGGACCGCCCGCCCGCGGAGCCGTGCAGCGGAACCGTCAGCCCCGGCCCCTGCGCCGAACGCGGGCCGCCCGCGGGGCCGTGGGCCCGCCCGGCGGCCGGTCAGTTGCCGCGCAGGTAGGCCAGCACGGCCTGGACGCGGCGGTGCACGTCCTCGTCGGGCGGCAGGTCGAGCTTGGCGAGGATGTTGCCCACGTGCTTGCCGACGGCGGCGTCGCTGACCACCAGGCGGCGGGCGATCGCCCCGTTGGAGTGGCCCTCGGCCATCAGCGCCAGCACCTCGCGCTCGCGCGGGGTGAGGCGCTCCAGCGGGTCGGAGCGGCGGCGCAGCAGCTGGCGGACCACCTCGGGGTCGACGAAGGTCGCGCCCTCCACCACGCGGCGCAGCACCGTCGCGAACTCGCGCACGTCGCCCACCCGCTGCTTGAGCAGGTAGCCCACGCCGCGCCCCGCCCCGGAGTCGAGCAGGTCGGAGGCGTAGCTGAGCTCGACGTACTGGCTGAGCGCCACCACCGCCAGATCGGAGTGGCGGCGGCGCAGCTCGACGGCGGCGCGCAGCCCCTCGTCGGTGAAGTCCGGGGGCATGCGGATGTCGGTGACGACCAGTCCGGGGCGGTGCTCGTCCACGGCCCTGAGCAGGGCGTCGCCGTCACCGACGGCGGCCACCACGGGGAACCCGAAGCGCTCCAGCACGCCCACCAGGCCCTCCCGCAGCAGCACGCCGTCCTCGGCGAGCACGGTGGGGACGGGCGTCACCTCGGATCCGTCCGGTCGATCGTGCACGGCAGCTCCACTCGGATGCGGGTCGGACCCCCCTGGGGGCTGGTCAGGTCCATTGTGCCGCCCATGACCGCGACCCGGTCGCGCATCCCGGTCAGGCCGCTGCCGCGCGCCGGGTCGGCGCCGCCGGGCCCGTAGTCGGTGACCTCCACCACCAGGGCGTCGCCGTGGGCGGCGGGGACCAGGGAGGCGTGCACGGTGGCGGCGTTGGCCTCGGTGTGCTTGTAGACGTTGGTGAGCGCCTCGGCGACCACGAAGTAGGCGGTGCCCTCCACGTGGGAGGGGAGCCGGCGCGGCAGCTCCGCCTGGACGGTGACCGGGACGGGCGAGTGGTCGGCGAGTTCGGCCAGGGCGGCGGGCAGGCCGCGGTCGGTGAGGACGCGCGGGTGGATGCCGCGGACGAGTTCGCGCAGCTCGGTGATGAGCTCGTCGGCCTTGCGCTGGGCGGCGGCCAGGCGGCGGTCGGCCTCCGAGCCCTCCTCGACGTCCAGCCGGGCCATGCCCAGGTCCATGTTCAGGGCCACCAGGCGCTGCTGCGCCCCGTCGTGCAGGTCGCGTTCGATGCGGCGCCGCTCGTACTCGAAGGCGTCGACGAGGCGGGCCCGGGAGTGGGTGACCTCGGTGAGCTCGGCGCGCAGCTCCTCCTTGGGCGGGCCGACCAGCAGGGCGCGGGCCAGGACCCCGTGGCCGTAGGAGGTGACGCCGCTCAGGTAGACGGCGGCCAGGAGGGCGACCGGGGAGAGCAGGGTCAGCGGCAGCGCCTCCTCGACGGTGGTGGCGGTGACGAAGCCCAGGCTCACCTGGGAGCCCGGGGCGTCCCCGACCAGGACCGGTCCCGCCAACAGGACGACGGCGAAGGTCAGCAGCATGCCCATCACCGTGAAGAGCGAGAAGGCGATGACCATGAGCAGGAAGAGGTAGGCGACCTCGCGCCAGGTGGCGGCCTCGGTGTAGCGGGTCTTGATCCAGCCCCACAGCCCGGGCGGGGGGACGCGGTGGCCGCTGTCGGCGAGGCCGGGCGAGACCAGGCGCAGCCTGCGGCGCTCCACCGCCCCCAGCGGCATCCCGACCAGCGGGCCGAAGAACGCGACCGTGGCCAGGCCGCTCAGGGTCCCCGAGACCAGCAGGAACGCCCGGTCCCCCGAGCCCGGGGGCGCGTCGAACAGGGCGATGACGACGAGCAGCCAGGGCCCGTACAGGGGGAAGGCGACGGCCATGGCGGCGATCCCGATCACCATGGTGGTGGCGGTGTAGGTGATCGCCCTCAGCGACCATCGGGAGACGGGGAATCCCGGTCGGGCCATCGCCCGGAGGAGGTCGGCGGGTGCGCCCGGGGTGCGCTGCCGTACGGTGCCTGTGGTCATGCCTCCACGGTAGGAAGCCGGGGGCGCCCGGGGAATCCGCCGGGCCACCGGGTCGGGGGTAGTGCCGCCCCTACCCCGGCGGCCGTCCCCGCGGCGCGGTCCGCAAGGCCTCGCCTGGTCGCGGGCGTGCCTGCTCAGGACGGTAGGGTGGACGAACGTGAGCGCGAAACCCGTTATCCCCGATGTCCTGGCCGCCCGGTACGCCTCGGCCGAGCTGACCCGGCTGTGGTCCCCGGAGTACAAGGTGGTCGCCGAGCGGCGGCTGTGGCTGGCCGTCCTGCGGGCGCAGGCGCGTCTGGGCGTGGACGTCCCCGACGGCGTGGTGGCCGACTACGAGAAGGTCCTGGAGCAGGTGGACCTGGAGTCCATCGCCGCCCGTGAGCGGGTCACCCGCCACGACGTCAAGGCGCGGATCGAGGAGTTCAACGCCCTGGCCGGGCACGAGCACGTGCACAAGGGCATGACCTCGCGCGACCTCACCGAGAACGTCGAGCAGCTGCAGATCCGCGACAGCCTGCTGCTCGTACGCGACCGCACGGTGGCGCTGCTGGCGCGCCTGGGCCGCCTGTCCGCCGAGTACGGGACGACGGTGATGGCCGGGAGGTCGCACAACGTGGCGGCGCAGGCCACCACGCTGGGCAAGCGGTTCGCGTCGATCGCCGACGAGGTGCTGGTGGCGCTCGGGCGGCTGGAGGACCTGATCGGCCGCTACCCGCTGCGCGGCATCAAGGGCCCGGTGGGCACCGCCCAGGACATGCTGGACCTGCTGGGCGGGGACCGGGCCGCGCTGGCGCAGCTGGAGGACGAGGTGGCCGCCCACCTGGGGTTCGCCCACCGGTTCACGAGCGTGGGCCAGGTGTACCCGCGGTCGCTGGACTTCGACGTGCTGACGGCGCTGGTGCAGCTGGCGGCGGGCCCGTCGTCGCTGGCCAAGACGATCCGGCTGATGGCCGGGCACGAGCTGGTCACCGAGGGCTTCGCCGAGGGCCAGGTGGGCTCCTCCGCGATGCCGCACAAGATGAACACGCGCTCCTGCGAGCGGGTCAACGGCCTGACGGTGGTCCTGCGCGGGTACGCGTCGATGGCCGGCGAGCTGGCCGGCGACCAGTGGAACGAGGGCGACGTGTCGTGCTCGGTGGTGCGCCGGGTGGCGCTGCCGGACGCGTTCTTCGCCTTCGACGGCCTGGTCGAGACGATGCTGACGGTGCTCGACGAGTTCGGCGCCTTCCCCGCGGTGATCTCGGCGGAGCTGGACCGGTACCTGCCGTTCCTGGCGACCACCAAGATGCTGATGGCCGCGGTGCGCGAGGGCGTGGGCCGGGAGACGGCGCACGAGCTGATCAAGGAGCACGCCGTGGGCTCGGCGCTGGCGATGCGCCGGGAGGGCACGGGCAACCGGCTGCTGGAGCGGTTGGGCGGGGACGAGCGGTTCCCGCTGGACCGGGCGGCCCTGGACGCGCTGCTCGCGGACCGGATCACGTTCACGGGCGCGGCGGCCGACCAGGTCGGCGCGGTGGTGGAGCGGATCGACACGCTCGTGGCGCTGCACCCGGAGGCCGCGGCGTACACGCCGGGGTCCATCCTCTAGTCGCCGTCCGCGAGGGGCCGGGGCCGCGCGGCCCCGGCCCTTCGCGCGTGCGGTATGGCACAGTTCACCCCCGCGAACACTGGGTTCGGAAGTTAACGCCTATTACGGTTGTGGGGTCGGCGTTCCGCACCCCCTGGAGGCCCCGTTGACCGACCCCGACTCCTTCGGCACCGCCCTGTGGACCCTGCTGCTGATCACCGGGATCGCCCTGGCCTTCGGCGCGGCCGCCCTCGGTGACATGGCGCTGCGCCGCCGCGAGGACCGCGAGGAGCGGGCCCGCCGCGAGGCCGCCGACCGGGAGCGCTCCGGCACCTCCGTCTGACAACAATCCCCGGGCCGCCTTCCGCCCCGGGCTTCGCGCACCGTGGAGCCTCCCGTGCCGGTCTCATGGGGCCGGGCCGCACCGCCGGGATCTCGCGGCTTCGGCGCCCCCTCCCTCCTTTCGCCCGCGTTCCGCCCCCCTCCCGGATCAGCGGTGCTCGGCGATGAGCCGGGCGAACAGGTCCGGGTCGACGTTGCCGCCGGAGACCACCGCGACCGTGGCCTCCGGTCTGCCCGGCTCCGCGGCCACCCGGCCGGCCAGGACCGCCGCCGCGGCCAGCGCCCCGCTGGGCTCGGCCACCACCCGCGCCCCCAGGGCCAGGTGCGCGACCGCGCGGGCGATCTCGTCCTCGGTGACGGTGACGATCGCGTCCAGCCGCCGGCGCAGGTGCTCGAAGGTGAGGTCGGACAGGCACACCCGCACCCCGTCGGCCATGGTGCGGTGGGTGCGCGCGGGCTCCCAGGGGACCCGCAGGCCCCGCTCCAGGCTCTCGGCGGCGTCGGCGGCCAGCTCGGGCTCGACCCCGACGACCCGTATCCGGCGCGGGTGGACGGTCCGCGCCGCCGTGGCCACCCCCGAGGCCAGCCCGCCCCCGCCGACCGGGACGACGATCGTGGTCACCTCCGGCGACTGCTCCAGGATCTCCAGGCCCACCGTGCCCTGGCCGGCGATGACGGCCGGGTCGTCGAACGGCGGGACCAGCGCCAGCAGCTCGGCGCGCGCCGTCTCCTCGGCGACCTCGGCCCGCCGCTCCGGTGGGACGAGGACCACCCGGGCCCCGCGGTCCCGCATCCGCTCCACCTTGACCTCGGGAGCGTTGTCGGGGACGACCACCGTGCAGGGGACGCCCAGCCGGGCGGCGGCGTAGGCCAGGGCCTGGCCGTGGTTGCCGGAGGAGTGGGTGATGACGCCGCGGGCGCGCTGGGCGGGGGTGAGCAGGGCGACGGCGTTGGTGGCGCCGCGCAGCTTGAAGGCCCCGGTGGGCTGGAGGCTCTCGGGTTTGACGAGGAACGGCGGCCCCTGGGCGGGTCCGGCGGTCAGGGGGGTGCGCACGACCGAGCCCTGGAGGCGGGCGGCCGCGGCGCGGATGTCGTCTGCTGAGACCAGTTCCATGACCCCGGTATGCCCCCTGGCCCCGCCGCCCTCACGGGGCGGCCTCCCCCTGTGGATAATCGGTGGTGATGCGTACCGAATGGACTCCCCAGGACCTGCCCGGCCGGGCCTTCTACCGGATGATCACCGCGGTGGTGGTCCCGCGGCCGATCGCCTGGGTCTCCACCACCTCCGCCGACGGCGTGGACAACCTCGCGCCGCACTCCTTCTTCACCATCGCCTGCGCCGATCCGGCGATCGTGCAGTTCACCTCCACCGGCCGCAAGGACTCCCTGCGCAACGCGGAGGCCACCGGCGAGTTCGTGGTGAACCTGGCCCCCGAGCCGCTGTGGAAGGAGGTGAACGCCTCCGGGACCGCCTACCCGCCCGAGGTGGACGAGTTCGAGGCGCTGGGGATCGCGCGCGAGGAGAGCGCGGCCGTGCGCCCGCCCCGGGTGGCGGCCTCCCCGGTGGCGCTGGAGTGCACGCTGCACTCGACGGTGGGTTTCGGCACCTCCACGGTGGTGTTCGGCCGGGTGGTGCACGTGGCGGTGGACGACGGCGTGCTGGGCCGGGACGGCCTGCCGGAGGTGGAGCGGCTGCGCCCGCTGGCCCGCCTGGGCCGCAACGAGTGGTCCACCCTGGGCGAGGTGCGCGCGGTCGACCGCCTCCCCTACACCCCTTGACCCGCCCCTTCCCCGAGGTCCCCGGCCGCGCGGACCCGGCGGTCCGCGCGGCCGGGGACGGAACGTGCGTCAGGATCGGCAGGTCAGGGCCGGGACCCGCGGGCTCCCCTCACTGGAACCGGTGAAGCCGAAGGTGGTCGACCGCCCCGAGGCGAGTGTGCCGTTGTAGGAGGCGTTCACGGCGGTGACGTCCGGACCGTCGGAGGTCACCTCGGCGTTCCACGCGTGGACGACGTGCTGCCCGGGGGCATGGGTCCAGCTCACGGTCCAGCCGGTCAGGTCCTCGGCGGCGGTGACGGTCACGTCGGCCCGGAACCCGCCCGACCATTCCTGGACGACCGTGTAGACGGCCTCGCAGCCGTCGCCGCCCGGGCCCTCGGTGGGCTCCTCGGTCGGCTCCTCCGTGGGCTCCCCGCCACCGTAGACGGGCGCCTCGACGGAGGTCTCGGCGATGCCGTCGGGCCCGTGGAAGATCCGCTCGCCCCAGGGGGTGAGCCGCTCGGGGTCGAAGCCCTCGACCATGTCGAGGTACTCCACTCCCCCGCCGTTGCCGCTCCACGACCAGCCGAGGTACCCCAGGCCCAGGCGCCGGGTGTGCTCCAGGATGGCGTCCTCGTCGGGGTTCCCGTCGCTGTGGTCGTGGCCGAACTCGCCGACGATCAGCGGCAGCCCCGCGTTCGCGAAGTGCTCCAGGTAGGAGACCACGGTGGACTCCTGGGCGTAGACCCCGTACATGTGGATCGAGAAGAGCGTGTTGGCGTGCGGGTCGGAGGCGAAGACCGACGCGGCGCCGTCGCGCATGGTGTGCGACCAGTCCTGGCCCCAGTTGGGCGCGTCCGCGACCAGGGTGTGGTGGAACCCCGCGTCCCGCAGCCGGCCGATCGCCGCCGAGGTGTCGGACGCCCAGTTCGCCACGGTCGCCTGGTCGTTGCCGTAGGGCTCGTTGCCGATGTTGACGAGGACGAAGTCCTCCTCGCCGTGCAGGGCGTCCTGGACGCGCAGCCAGTAGTCGACGGCCTGGTCGAGGGTGGCGGCCCCGGACTGCTCGCCGTAGCCGGTGGTGTCGTGCACCTCCAGCACGCAGATCAGGCGGTTGGCCTTGCAGTCGTCGACGACGGCGGCCACGTCGGCGACGCCGTTCTCCGTCCACCGGTCGCCGCTGCTGAGCACGACGCGGACGGTGTTGGCGCCCAGCTCCTTGATGTCGGCGAGGGACCCGGTCTCCTGCGGGTACCAGGTGTGGGCGTGGTTGACGCCCCGCATCACGAAGTCGTTGCCGGCCGCGTCGACGAGGCGGCCGTTCTCGATCCGGAAGCCGGTGTCGGCCTGCGCGGAGGCGGTGAGGTGCGCCCCGGAGGGCGCGGGGGGCGAGGCCCACGCGAAGGCGAGGGCTGCGATCCCGGTCAGGGCCACGAGGGCCGTGAGCAGACGTCGGACCATGGGGGGTTCTCCTCAAGGACGGAGGACAACGTTGTCTTGTTGTGGCGGGGCCTCCCGGACAGCAGGAGGACCCGGGATGCGCCACCGTGAGACAACGTTGTCATCTCGTGCGGAAGGATCAGCGGACGGACAGGGGGTGCCGGCGGTGACCGGCACCGGCGCCGCCGCCCGGGCGCGGCGGGGGCCGCGCCCGTTCCGGCCGTGGGGGCACTCTCCGTGAGGGAGCGCTCCCATGGCCGATGGGGAGAAATTAACACCGCCGCCGTCGCCCCGCAATGGAGGGGAAACCGGTACTTCGCGGGACCGGGTACGGCGGACCGCCCCGGCCCGGCGCGCGGATCAGACGGTGAGGGGCTCGCGGGTGGCGGGCAGCAGGGACAGGGCGGGCAGGACCGGCGCGGGGTCGCCGGTCCAGTCCATGGCGGCGATCTGATCGGGGGTGCGCCGCCCCATGAGGGCGCGGTAGAGCTCGAAGGCCGTGCCCCGCCAGTGCGGGCCGCCGCCCGCGCCCAGGGTCCAGGAGCGGTCGGCGTCGGTGGCGGTGACGGTCAGGCCGGGCGCCTGCTCGGGCCAGGCGCGGCCCAGCCCGGAGAGGGCGAAGTCGAGCAGGGCGTCGGCGTGCTCGGTGACGGGGTCCAGGCCCAGCGCGCCGTGGATGTCGTTCTCGTGGGTCCAGACGTCCACCACGGGCAGGCGATAGCGCATGCGGTTCTGCGTACCGAGCAGCTCCAGCAGGGCGGGGGTGCCCGCGCGCCACTCGTCGCAGACCTCCGCGATGCCGCGGCCCTCCCGCTCCGCGACCTGGCGGGCGGTGACCTCGTCGGAAGCGGGCGGGGTGACGGTTCCGGCGACCACGTCGGCGCACAGTCCGGCCAGGTGCGCGTAGGTCTGGTGGACGGTCCAGTCGGGGCAGGCGGGGACGGTGGTGTCCAGAGCGGCGGCGTCGAGGCCGCCGGCCAGGGCGATCAGACGCTCCTGGGACTGGCTGTAGATGCGCACGGGATCCATGCGGGCCACCTTACCGAACACCGTTCGGAAACCCCGGCCCGGGTGGCCCACCGGCCCCGTCCCCCGGGTATCCGTCCTTTCCCCGCGGGCCGGCTCCGGGTCCGGTCAGGGGTGCGGGAGGGGGCGGGGGCGGCGGGCGAGGGGGACCGCGGCCAGGCCCAGCGCCGCGGCGAGGGCCGCGGCGGCCGGGACCAGGCCGGGGCCGAGCGCGACGGCGGCACCGCCCAGCACGGCGCCCAGGGCGGCGCCGACGTGCACCGACGAGCTGTGCACGGCCAGCGCCCGGCCGGCGGTCCGCGTGCCGACGCGGGCGACCATGAGCGTCTGGAGCGCCGGCGGCACCGCCCAGGCGGCGGCCGACCAGGGCACGAGCAGGAGCGCCACCACCGCGACCGGCACCGGGCGCAGCCACCACAGCAGGGCGAACGCGACCATCGCCGCGCCGAACACCGCGCCCGCCCCGGCGAAGGCGCGGCCCGGCCCGACACGGTCCGCGAGCGTCCCCGAGACGCGGGTGCCCACCAGTCCGCCGACCCCCGCGGCGACCAGCAGCGCGCCCAGGGCGGCGGGCCCCACACCCGCGAGGCCGGCCAGGAACACCGCGAGGTAGGTCTGGAAGGCGATGTTGCCCGCGACGGTGAGCACGGTGGCGGCCAGGACGGCGGCGACGGCGCGGGAGGCGAGCGGGCGGAGCAGGTCCACCGGTCCGCGCCGCTCCCCCACCGGTCCGGAGGCGGGCACGGTGGCGGCCGAGGCGGCCAGGGCGGCGGCGCCCAGCAGCCCGCCCAGCACGAAGGCGGCCTGCCACCCGAAGAGGCCGCCGGCCCAGGCGCCCAGCGGGACGCCGAGCAGGACCGCCCCGGTCAGCCCGGTCATCACGGTGGCCAGGTGGCGGCCGCGCCGCTCGGGCGGGGCCTGGGCGGCGGTCAGGGCGAGGGCGCAGGGCAGGGCCACGGCGGCGGACAGGGCCGCCAGCAGGCGCAGCGCCAGCAGCGGGCCGAGCCCTTCGGTGAGCGGCACGGCGAGGTTGGCCGCGGTGAAGACCGCCAGGGAGCACGTGAGCACGGCCCGGGGCGGGACCCGTGCCAGCAGGAGCGCCCACAGCGGTGCCGTGAGCGCGTAGCCCAGGGAGTAGAGGGTGACGAGCTGGCCGGCGGCGGACGGGGGGACGGCCAGGTCCGCGGCGAGCCCGGGCAGGACGCCGATGACCACGAAGTCGTCGGTCTGGACCGCGAAGGCGGTGAGGGTGAGGGCGGGGAGCCACCGGGGTGAGCGCATGCGATTAGGGTAACAACTGTTTCCTTAATAGGTGTGCGAACGTGGGGCGAAGGAAGAAGAGGTGATCGCGCCCCATGCCCCGAACCGCCGACCCCGAGCGCCGCCGCGAGGTCCTGGACGCCGTCATCGCCGAACTGGCCCGCATCGGCGCCGCCGACTTCTCGCTGCGCGACCTCGCCCACGGCCTGGGGCAGAGCACCCGGGTCCTCACCCACCACTTCTCCGGCAAGGAGGCCCTGCTCGTCGCGGTGCTGGAGCGGCTGGACGAGGTGCAGCACGCGGCGCTGCGCGCCACCCCCGGCTGGGACGACCCGGGGGTCCCGGTGGGCGACATCGTCCGCGACACCTGGCGGCGCACCCTGGCGGAGCCGGAGATCGCCGTGACCCGGCTCATCCGGGAGATCGAGGGGCTCGCCGCCGCCGGCCGGCTGCCCGTGGAGGTGCCGGGCTTCGTGCGCGGCCGGGCCGCGTTCGTCGCCTCCTGCCTGTCCCTGCGGGGGCTGCCCGCCGCCGAGGCCCTGCGGACCGCGACCCTGCTCAACGCGGCCTTCTCCGGACTGGAGACCGACCTGCTGACCACCGGGGACCGCGACCGCGCCGAGGCCGCGCTGGAGGACCTGTGCGCCTGGGTGGACGCCCGGACCACGCCCCGCGGCTAGTCCCCGTCCGGCAGCGGCGGCGGGATCCGGTCCCACGCCCGGTCGGGCAGCAGCCACAGCCCGTCGCCCACGTCCTCTCCCAGCGACGCAGTGCGGCCCCGGCCGGGGGTTCCCGGTCGGGGCCGCGCGGACGGGCGGGTCAGGTGCCCAGGCCGGACATCAGGTCGGCGAAGGCGACCGGCTCGTCGTAGGGGTCCTCCTCGCGCCGCTCGTGGACGGCGGCCAGCCGGGCGAGCTGGCGGCCGGCCCGCTCGATGCGCTCGTTGAGCTCGCGGGCGCCCTCGTCGCCCGCGCCCCAGTCCTCCGAGGCCGCGTAGACACCGGTCGGGACGACCAGCGCCCGGGCGTAGGTGAACATCGGCCGCAGGGCGTGCTCCAGGACCAGCGAGTGGCGCGGGCTGCCGCCGGTGGCGCCGACGAGCACCGGGACCGAGTCCAGCGCCCCCTGCTCGACCACGTCGAAGAACGACTTGAACAGTCCGCTGTAGGAGGCGTTGAACACCGGGGTCACCGCGATGATCCCGTCGGCCCCGGCCACGTCGGACAGCACGCCGGGCAGGTCGCCGGTGGGCACCTGGGTGACCATGGCGTTCATGACGTCGTGGGCGAGTTCGCGCAGTTCCACCGTGCGCACCTGCGCCTGGATCCCCTCGTCCCCCAGGGCGCGCTCGGTGGCGGCGGTGAGCCGGTCGGCGAGCAGCCGGGAGGACGACGGGGTGCTCAGCCCCGCCGAGACGGTGACGATGCGGCGGACGGTCATGCCCGGGCCTCCGTGTTCTCCTCGTTGCGGTCCTCGGCCCGCCGGGCGGCGAGCATCGAGGCGTGGGTGGGCGCGTCGGGTACGTGCGCGGGCCGGCCGGCGGCGAACTCCTTGCGCAGCACCGGCACGACCTCCTCGCCCAGCAGGTCCAGCTGCTCCAGGACGGTCTTGAGCGGCAGGCCCGCGTGGTCCATGAGGAAGAGCTGGCGCTGGTAGTCGCCGAACATCTCGCGGAAGGTCAGGGTGCGGTCGATGACCTGCTGCGGGCTGCCGACGGTCAGCGGCGTCTCCCGGGTGAACTCCTCCAGGGAGGGCCCGCCGCCGTAGACGGGCGCGTGGTCGAAGTAGGGCCGGAACTCCTTGACCGCGTCCTGGGAGTTCTTGCGCATGAACACCTGCCCGCCCAGGCCGACGATGGCCTGCTCGGCCTTGCCGTGGCCGTAGTGCTCGTAGCGGCGGCGGTACAGCGCGATGAGCTTCTTGGTGTGGGTGGCCGGCCAGAAGATGTTGTTGTGGAAGAAGCCGTCACCGTAGTAGGCGGCCTGTTCGGCGATCTCCGGGCTGCGGATGGAGCCGTGCCACACGAACGGCGGGATGCCGTCGAGCGGGCGCGGGGTGGCGGTGAAGCCCTGCAGCGGAGTACGGAACTTCCCCTCCCAGTTCACGACGTCCTCGCGCCAGAGGCGGTGCAGCAGGTTGTAGTGCTCCAGGGCCATGGGGATGCCCTCGCGGATGTCGTAGCCGAACCAGGGGTAGACCGGGCCGGTGTTGCCGCGGCCCATCATCAGGTCCACCCGGCCGTCGGCGATGTGCTGGAGGAAGGCGTAGTCCTCGGCGATCTTCACCGGGTCGTTGGTGGTGATGAGGGTGGTCGCGGTGGACAGGACGATCCGTTCCGTCCGCGCGGCGATGTAGCCGAGCATGGTGGTCGGCGAGGACGGCACGAACGGCGGGTTGTGGTGCTCACCGGTCGCGAAGACGTCGAGCCCGACCTCCTCGGCCTTGAGCGCGATCTCGATGATGGCCTTGATGCGCTCGTGCTCCGTCGGCGTCCGGCCGGTGGTGGGGTCGGTGGTCACGTCGCCGACCGAGAAGATTCCGAACTGCATGGCCCGCTCCTGAACTAGCTTTCCAAGAAGTAGTTTCCTGCGAAACTATCACGTTCGAACGGTGGACACACCCCCCGTATTCCCCGCCGGCGCCTCCGCGGCCGGACGCTGTTCATCCACAGGCACGCTCCGTATCCGCAGAATGTCATCCGGACCTGCTATCCCTGGTAAAGCCGACACCATCCCGGTCACCCGGAGTCATGGTCGGCCGGACACGAGGACGTCGAACGCACCGGAAGGAGAAGGGCGCCCCCTCGACCCCGCGCCCGAAACCACATGTCCGTCACCCTCGATCCCCGGCGGCTTCCCCACCACCGACCCGACGACCACGAGCGCGCCGACGCCGCGCACGCCGACGGCCCCCGCCAGCCGGTGGTCCTGGCCGACGCGCTGGCCGATGTCGTCACCGCGCTGAGCAGCCTGGACCCCGACCTGGCCCCCAGGCCGCGCCTCGGCGAGGCCTGACCCCCGACACAGCGACGGCCGTATCGACGGCGTCGATACGGCCGTGCGGCGGTACCCCAGGCGTCCCCCGGCGCCGCGCCGCCCTCCCGTGCGCCCTGGAACCGGGCGGCACGGCCGGCGGCCGGGGCCCCGCCGTCAGCGGCGGGGCTCCCAGCGGAAGACCCTGAAGGCCAGGGCCACGGCGACGACCACCCAGGCCAGGGTCGGGGCCAGCAGGAGCAGGGAGTCCGCGAGCGGGACGCCGCCGTTCCAGGCGCCGACGACCAGTTCCGTGGCCGCGCCGCCGGGCAGCAGCCGCTTGAGCGGCGCCAGCTCCTCCGCCCCGGTGAACCCCACCCAGCCGGAGACCGCCAGCACGCCGATCAGGACGGGCAGCGTGGTCACCTGGGCGTGCTCGGGCGAGTTGGTCACCCCGGCGGTGGCCAGCGCCAGGCCGATCATCATGACGACCGCCGCCAGCACGGCCGCCACCAGCAGCAGGGGCCGCTCCGGCGGGGCGGCGACCACCGACAGCACGGTCAGGACCACGGCCGCCTGCGCGACCGTGAAGGCGGTCACCGGCAGCAGCAGCCCGGTGAGGATGCGGGCGTCGTCCACCGCGGTGGAGCGCAGCCGCTTGAGGTAGAGGTTCTGGCGGCGGGAGGCGAGCGTGGTCACCGCGGTGGTGTAGAGCCCCATCGTCACCACGAGGAACACCAGGATCGCGGCGACGCCGCCGAGGTCGAGGAACGGTATGCGGTCCTGCAGGTACATGTAGAACGCGCTGGCCGCCGCGGGCATGACGAGCATGGTGACCAGCACCAGCCGGTTCCGGAAGATCTGGATCAGCTCACCCTGAGCGATCGCGAGCATGGCGGGTCCTTTGTCTGGAAGGTTCGGGAGGGGTTCGTCGGGCGCCGCGCCGGCCGCTACTCGGCACCCATGGCGCGGAAGACGTCGTCCAGCCGGGTCGGCCCGGCCTGGAGGTCGCGCAACTCGACCGCGTGGTCCCGCGCCCAGTCCAGGAGGACGTGCAGCTCCTTCTGCAGGGCGGGGGTCTCGACGAGGAACGCCCCGTCCTCCCCGCGGACGGCGGGCAGGGGCGGCACCGGGGCGGAGGGCGGCAGGGAGAAGCGGACGGTCGCGGGCAGCGTCCGGGTGAGCTCGGAGACGGTCCCCTCGCGGCGCAGCGTGCCCTGGTGCATGAGCCCGATGCGGTCGGCGCGCTGCTGGGCCTCCTCCAGGTAGTGCGTGGTGAGCACGACGGTGGCGCCGTCCTCGCGCAGCCGGTCCACGGCGTCCCACAGGGCGTCCCTGGAGCGGATGTCCAGGCCGGTGGTGGGCTCGTCGAGGAAGACCAGCTCGGGTCCCCCGTAGACGGCGGTGGCGAAGTCGAGCCTGCGCTTCTCGCCGCCGGAGAGCTGGGACACCCGGGTGCCGGCCCTGTGGGAGAGGTCGACCAGGCCGAGCAGCCGCTCCACGCGGTCCGTGCGCCGGGAGAGCGTCCCGAACAGCCGGACCGACTCCCGGACCGTGAGGTCCGGTGAGAAGCCGCTCTCCTGGAGCATGATGCCCGTCCGGGGGCGGACGCCGCCGCGGTCGCGCGGGTCCCGGCCGAAGACGCGGACGGTGCCGGAGGTGGCGGCGCGGTGGCCCTCGACGGCCTCCAGGGTCGAGGTCTTGCCCGCCCCGTTGGTGCCGAGCAGGGCGTAGAGCTCCCCGCGCCGCACCTGGAAGGACAGGTCCTTGACGGCGTGGAAGTCGCCGTACTTCATGTTCAGGCTCTGGACGTCGATGACTGCCGTGGTGGAAGTGGACATGGCCCCATTACAGTCGGCGGCGCGCCCGCCCGGCAGTCCCGCCGTGTCACCACCCGGCCGTGACGTTCTCGCAGGTGAACGCATGACGTGGTGTCACTTCACACGCCCGCGGCGCCCGCGGTACACGTGCCGCCGTGCGCGGCCGCGTCCGCCGTTCTCCCCCGTGGCCCGTGTCCCGGGGCGGCCGGCGGCCCCTCTCCGGCACGGGTCTTCGGCCGCGCCGACGCGGGTGCGGGCGGTCCCCGTCCCCGTCTCCCGCTAGCCTGTCCCCCGCTACCGAACCGTGGAAAGGGGCGCCGGTGACCGATCCGAACGCCGTCAGCGCGTACGTCCTGCTGCGCGAGCGTCCGCCCGCCGCCGTGCTGGCGGCCCTGCACCGCGTCCTGGGCCTGGGCGTGTCCGAGGTGGCCCGGCGCGCCCTGTCGGGTGAGCCGCTGCTGCGGGTCGAGCTGTTCGGCGACGACCACGCCGAGGCGGCCCGCCGCCTGCGCACCGTGCTCGACCTGGTCGCGCCCCACCGCCACGAGGTGCACGAGTGCGTCGGCGGCGCCTCTCCCGGACCGGAGAACCGGACCGACGCGGCGGCCCTGCTCGCCGCCCTGGCCGCGGCCCCGGAGCCGCCCGCCCCGGTGCGCCCGGCACCCGATCCGGAGCTGACCCGCGTGATCGCCGAGGCGACCCGCGCCGCCGTCGCCGACCTGCGGGCGCGCCACCCCGAGCACTTCCACGCCTTCGCGCTCCTGACGACGGGCGAGGCGCTCCCGCCGTACCTGGCGGCGGGTTCGGCCGAGGGCGCGGCGCGCACCGGGGCCCACCCCTGGAGCCTGCCCGACGGCCCGTACGCCGTGTGGGGCTACGAGGAGCACTTCGGGGAGGTGGTGCGGGCGTTCGGGGCCCGCGGCGACCTGTTCGACCTCCCCGGCGAGCGGGACCGCCTCGCCGAGTACGCGACCCGGCTCGCGTCCATGGAGGAGGCGCTGCGCCGGTTGGACGCCGAGGGGTTCTTCGGTAGGGGCGCCGACCGCCTCGGCGTCCTGCTGCTGGCCGGGACCATGCCCCCGGACGAGGAGGACGCCGGCGCCGTCCGGCGGCTCAACCCGGCGGGGCCGCTGCGGGACTCGTGGCTGCGCGAGGAGTCCGACGACCCCGGCCTCCCGGTGGACGAGGGGGCCCGCGCCGAGCTCGCCGGCCACCGGGGCGGGCTCGCCCCGGCGCCCAACCCCTCGGTGGCCGACCTGTGGCGCACCACGCCCGGCCTGCACCTGGCGGACGGGACGGCGGTCTACGGCCCGCACACCCTGGCCGAGCGCAACGCCGCCTTCGAGGTCGCCCGCCACGCCCCCGGGTGGGTGCTCGTCGGTGACGACGGCGGCGGCCGCGGGCTCCTCATGCGGGAGGCCGGCCCGGACTTCGACCCGGCCACGGGGCGGGAGTCGGCGGAGGTGGTGCTGCTGGACCTGGGCGCGCTGTGCCCCGGGGTCGCGGACGAGGGGGAGTTCCTCACCGACGACCTCGTGGGGTGGCTGTCCCACCGGGAGCCCGCGGCCCGGGACGGCCGCGCGGGCGGCGCCCCGGGCCGCGGCGAGGGGCCGGTTCAGGGGCCGGCCTAGGGGGCGGTGCCGTCCCCGTCGTGGCGCAGGCCCTCGGGGTGTTCGGGCAGGAACGACAGCACCAGTCGGATCGGCCCCACCAGGTGGGCGTTGAACTCCTCCAGCTCCTCGGCCGGCACCCACAGCTCCAGGATCGTGCGCCCGCCCGCCTGCCGCACCGGGTAGCGGGCGGCGAAGTCCGCGTCCACGTCGAAGCGGGTCACGTACCCCGCCCCGGACCGGGGCAGGTTCCACTCGCGGGCGATGCGGGCGGCGTAGTCCTCGTTGAGGACGGGGTAGAAGATCGGCTGGTCCGGCAGGCGCGGCGGCCACTCCCGCCACCCCGACGCGCGCACCAGGTCCAGCTCCTCCGGCCCCGTCGGACGCCACAACGTCATGACCCCGGCCACACCGATCATCCCCCTCGTCGTCGGCACGGGGCGTTCGCACCCCGCGCGACCGGCAGCTTAGGGATTCCGTGGCCGGGTCCGCACCCGGTTTTTACCGGACGGGGTGAAAATCCCCGGGACCACGGGGAACACCCAAGCTGTACGAAGCGTTCTCACAGGTGAAGCGCCCCGAACCCCGGACCTCGAAACCCCGCAGACCCCGATCCCGCAACCCGCCGCCGAGGTCCCGAAGGCGCCGCACCACACATCACAGACCATGCGCGAACGTGCGCGTCGTGTCGGCAATGGGGGTTTCCGACACGAATTGATCGCCACGTTCGCCTTCCCAGCGGCCGGACCGCACTCAGTGCTTCTGGCCGCGCCCGCCGGGCCCGTGTTGGGGGACACGGGCCCGGCCTGTGTCCGGGGTCCGCCGCCACCGCGCGGCGGGCCCCGGCCTCTTCCCGTCCGGGCCGGTCAGGGCCGCTCGTGGTAGTCGATCAGGGTCCGCGGCCCGAACTCCACCGTGGTGAAGGGCCCGTCCTCGGCGACCGCCGAGGCCGAGTGGCAGGGGGACAGGTACCAGGTGCGCCCCTCGATCGTCCCGCCCAGGTCGCGGCGGAAGATCGCACAGGCCATCTCGCCGTCGACGAGCCAGGTGCCGCCGCCGCTCCCGCTGTAGCCGGCCAGGTACTCGAACCGGTCGGGGAAGGCCTCCTCCGGGGTGGTGCCGGGGTCGGTCATCGCCTCCGCGACCTCCATCGCGTAGTCGCAGTCCACCTCCCAGCCGCTGGCCTGGACGTCCCACTCCCGGTCGAACGCGGTCACGGTCCCGCACACCGGCGCGTGGACCGCGGCCCAGCCGGCCCCGTCCCCGGCGGACGCGGTCCGCGGGTCCTCCACCTCGACCGCCTCCCCGGTGGAGGTGAAGTCGACCCGCACCTCCCAGGAGCCGGTGGTGTACTCGGCCCGCACCGGGGCGCCGTCGGCGCCGACCTCCACCCGGGCGGTCGCCTCCTCCTCGGTGTGGACGCCCCCGGCCAGGACGCCGAGCACGGTCGGCCCCGTGTACACGGTCCCCCCTCCGTCCCGGGCGGCCTCCCCCGAGTCGGCCAGGGCGCGCAGCGGGGCGGTCGCCAGGCCGGTGAGGGAATCGGCGGTCACACTCGCGTCGACCGGCACGGGGGCGGCCGAATCGTGCCAGATATCACCGGAGAACCCCTCCTCCCAGGGGGCGTACACGTACAGCCCGCCGCGGTGGGCGGCCACGGCGGTGGTCCCCTCGCCCATGGCGGCGCCCCGGACGAGGAAGGTCCGCTCCTCCGCCGAGTAGAGGTACTCCTCCACGACCGTCTCGCCCCCGCCGACCGCCGTGCGCTCGACGCGGGCGGTGAAGCCCTCCCCCGTCTCCAGGACCTGCGCGGCGGCGAGCACCGCCTCGGCGGGGTCGTCGGCGACCCGCTCGTAGACCAGGTAGCCGCCGCCGGCCAGGCTCCCGGCGAGGAGGACCCCCGCACCGGCCGTCGCCGCCTTGGACCCGGCCACGGCGGCCAGTACGCCGCCGCCCTTGACCGTGGCCGCGCTCGTGACGGTGCCCGTGGCGGCCGTGCTCGTTCCGGCGGCGCCCGCCGCCGTGCCGCCCGCCGCGGTGCCGCCGGTGGCGGCCGCGCCGCCGCCCGCGGTCGCGGACCCGCCGCCGGAGAGCAGGGCGGTGCCGGCCAGTCCGGCCGCCGAGGCGAGGCCGACCGCGCCCGCCCACAGCCGCGGGTCGTGCCCGGCGGCGTCGACGCCCAGCCAGTGGGCGTCCAGCAGCGCCCGCAGGGTCCGGGCGGCGGGCACCCGGCCGCTCGCGTCGGTCAGGCCGAACTCCCCGGGTTCGGGCAGCAGCGCGCGCATGACCTGCACGGCGCGCGGGCGCGCCGCCGGGTCCACCGACAGCGCCGCCTCCACCAGGGGCCGGAGGGTGTCGGGGACCCCGTCGATGTCGTACTCCCCGGCCTCGACCCGGGCCCGCAGCTCCTGCGGGGTCCCGCCGCCGAACGGGTCGCGGCCGGTGGCGGCCAGCGCCACCAGGCCGCCCCAGGCGAACACGTCGGCGGCCGGGGCCGCGGCGGCCCCCGCGTAGCGCTCGGGCGCCACCCAGCCGGGGGTGCCGTAGGAGGCGGCGCGGTCGGTGGACCGGTCGGCGCCGATCTCGGTGGCGATGCCGAAGTCGACGATCCTGGGTCCGGTCGGGGACAGCACCACGTTCCCGGGCTTGATGTCGCGGTGGGCGATCCCGGCGGCGTGCAGGCCGGCCAGGCCCTCGGCGGTGCCGACCGCGAACGCCCGCAGCATCTCCCCCTCCAGCGGGCCGAACGCGCGCACATGGGCGCGCAGGTCGCGTCCGGGGATGTACTCGAAGGCCAGCCAGGGCACCCGGGCGGCGACGTCGGCGGCGTACAGCGCGGCGGTGCCGATGCCGCGGGCCCGGCCCAGCATCTCCACCTCGCGCGCGAACGCCTCCCGGTAGCGGCGCCTGCGGGCGTGGCGGGCGTGCACGGTCTTGACGGCGACGCACCGCCCGTCGGGGCCCACTCCCCCGTAGACGGCGCCCATGCCGCCCGCGCCGATGCGGCCGGCCAGGCGGTAGGGCCCCAGGGCGCGGGGGTCGTCGGCGGTCAGGGGCGCAAGGCCCGGAGGCGGCCCCAGAGGAGCGGTGGGGGCGGGGGCGGGCGGCTCGGGGGTGGTGGGGGTGCTCATCGGGCCCTCCCTGATCGGTGTCGCCTCCGGGGGATTCCCGGTTCCGCACCGTGTGACGCCCGTCCCGGCCCGGGTGTTCTCCGCCTCAGCCCCCGGGGCCGCCTTCGAGGGTGTCGGCGATGTGCTCGGCGATGGCCATGCAGGACGTGGCCGCGGGAGAGGGCGCGTTGCGCACGGCGGTGACCGGCCCGACCCGGTGGATGCGGAAGTCGTCCACCAGCGAGCCGTCGCGGTCCAGGGCCTGGGCGCGCACACCCGAGCCGCCGCGCACGACGTCGGCCGGCCCGATGTCGGGGACGTACCGCCGGGCGGCCCGCATGTAGGCGCGTTTGGAGAACGACCCGTACACCTCCGCGGCCCCGGTGCGCCAGTGGCGCAGCCCCATGGCCCAGAAACCCGGCCAGGTGAGGGTGTCGCGCAGGTCGGCGAGGCGGATGTCGGAGTGGCGGTAGCCCTCGCGGGCCAGCGCCAGGACCGCGTTCGGGCCGACCTCGACCTCCCCGGAGACCCGGCGGGTGAAATGCACCCCCAGGAAGGGATAGCGGGGGTCGGGCACGGGGTACACCAGCCCGCGCACCAGGTGCGCCTTGGCCGGGCGCACCAGCATGTACTCCCCGCGGAACGGCACGATGCGGGGCCCGTCCCCGTCCCCGGCGGCCCGGGCCACCCGGTCGCCGTGCAGGCCCGCGCACACGACCAGCCCGTCCAGGCGCAGGTCCTCGCCCCCGGCGGTGACGCGCACCCCGTCCCCGGCGGGGACGGCGGCGGTGACCGGGGCCCGGAACCGGACCTCGCCCCCGGCCGCGGCGATGTCCTCGGCGAAGGCGCGGGCGATGCGGGTGTAGTCGGTGATGGCGGTGCGCGGGGAGTGCAGGGCGGCCAGGCCGGCGGCGTGCGGCTCGATCTCGCGGATCCCCTCGGGCCCGAGGCGGCGCAGCCCCGGGACGGCGTTGCGGCCGGCCCGGGCGTGCAGGGCGTCCAGCCGGTCCACCTCCCGCGGCGTGAGCGCGACCACGAGCTTGCCGCACTCCTCGTACGGCAGTCCCCGCTCCGCGCAGTACTCCCGCAGCAGGTCCCGGCCGCGCGTGCACAGCCGGGCCTTGAGGCCGCCGGGCTCGTAGTAGATGCCCGCGTGCACCACCCCGGAGTTGTGCCCTGTCTGGTGCGCCGCCACCCGGTCCTCCTTCTCGAAGACCACGACACGGGTCCCCGGTCGGCGCAGGACCAGTTCACGGGCCGTGGCGAGCCCGACGATCCCGGCGCCGACGACGCCGATGCTCCGGTCGGCCATGGTGGACGCGTCCTCCCGTCGTCAGCCGTGCGCGCCCGGCGCGGGCGCGCCCCCGACGTTACCGCGCGTGGTCGAGGAGGCGACATCCGCGAATGTGACCTGGACATCTTTCAGGAATCGTGCTAGCCGGGAACATCCGACCGCCATGGCACGTTCTCTCAGGTGAACGCGGACGGAACCCGCCCCACGGGTCCGGAGCGTGACAACGAGACCATGTGCGAACGTGAGCGCTCGTGCCGGCAATGGGGGTTTCCGGCACGTACCCGACCGCCGCGTTCGCCTTCCCAGCGGCCGGACCGCATCCCGTGCATCCCGGCCGCACCCGCTGGGCCCATGTTGGGGGACATGGGCCCGGCCTGTGCCCGGGAGCGCGCCGTCCCCACCCGACGGCGCCCCCGGGCACCCCCATGTCCGGACCCCTTCTCCGAACGCGCCGCCCCGCGCCGGCGCCCCCGAGCGCCGTGCCCGCGCCGACGCCCCGGCCGCCCGGGCCCTCACCGGCTTCTTCTCCGGTGCTCCCCCGCGTTGACACCTCCCGGCCGCCCTGCGGCCGAAGGGCCGGGGCCGGGGGCGGGGCCGGTAAAAATCTGTCACTTTCCCGTGGCTCGGGGGTGTCCGTCGGCCGCCACGGGGCAGTGTGGGCGGGGGAACGGATCACGACGAGCGTCGGGGGACCACTCGCATGACGGACGTATCCAGCCGGGGACCGCAGCCGGGAGACGACCGGGAGGTGCTCACCAACCGCCAGGGGCACCCCGTCTACGACAACCAGAACCAGAGGACGGTCGGCGAGCGGGGGCCCGCGACCCTGGAGAACTACCAGTTCCTGGAGAAGATCAGCCACTTCGACCGGGAGCGCATCCCCGAGCGGGTGGTGCACGCCCGGGGCGCCACCGCCTTCGGCTACTTCGAGTCCTACGGGACCTGGGGCGACGAGCCGATCGAGCGGTACACGCGCGCCAAGCTCTTCCAGGGCAAGGGCAAGCGCACCGACATCGCCCTGCGCTTCTCCACGGTCATCGGCGGACGGGACTCCTCCGAGTGCGCCCGCGACCCGCGCGGGTTCGCGGTCAAGTTCTACACCGAGGACGGCAACTGGGACCTGGTGGGCAACAACCTCGCGGTGTTCTTCATCCGCGACGCCATCAAGTTCCCCGACGTCATCCACGCGCTCAAGCCGGACCCGGTGACGTTCCGGCAGGAGCCCAACCGCATCTTCGACTTCATGTCCCAGACCCCCGAGTGCATGCACATGCTGGTCAACCTGTTCAGCCCGCGCGGCATCCCGGCGGACTACCGGCACCAGCAGGGCTTCGGCGTCAACACCTACAAATGGGTCAACGCCGCGGGTGAGACCGTCCTGGTCAAGTACACCTGGATGCCCAAGCAGGGCGTGCGCAGCATGACCGAGGCCGACGCCGCGAACATCCAGGCGACCGAGACCGGGCACGCGACCAAGGACCTGCACGAGGCCATCGACCGGGGCGACTACCCGGAGTGGGAGCTGCTCGTGCAGATGATGAGCGACGACGAGCACCCCGAACTCGACTTCGACCCCCTGGACGACACCAAGACCTGGCCGGAGCAGGACTTCCCGCCCAAACCGGTGGGGCGGATCGTGCTCGACCGCAACGTGTCGAACAACTTCGCCGAGAACGAGCAGATCTCCTTCGGCACCGGCGTGCTGGTGGACGGCCTGGACTTCTCCGACGACAAGATGCTGGTCGGCCGCACCTTCTCCTACAGCGACACCCAGCGCTACCGGGTGGGCCCCAACTACCTGCAGCTGCCGGTGAACCGGGCCAAGAACGCGAACGTGCGCACCAACCAGCGCGACGGCCTGATGACCTACGAGCAGGACACGGGCGGGGAGAACCCGCACGTCAACTACGAGCCGTCCATCACCGGCGGCCTGCGCGAGGGGAAGTACCCCACGCACGACGAGCAGGGCCCGGAGATCCGGGGCCGGGTCACCCGCAAGCGCATCGCGCGCACCAACGACTACCGGCAGGCCGGTCAGCGCTACCTGCTGATGGAGCAGTGGGAGCGCGACGACCTCGTGCACAACTTCTCGACGCTGCTCTCCCAGTGCGACCGGGCCGTCCAGGAGCGCATGGTGTGGCACTTCCTGCTGGTGGAGGACGACCTGGGGCTGCGCGTGGGCAAGAGGCTGGGCATCAGCCCCGAGGACGTGTCCCACCTGGCGCCGCTGGAGAGCCAGAGCCTCACGGAGGAGGACCTCCGGCGCCTGTCGAAACTCGGCTCCAACGGCCCCCGCGACGTCTCCGGCCTGACCATGACCCACTGCGTCCCCAACGAGCGCCACGTCGTCGAACGCTGAGACGGCCGTACCGGACGGAGCCGTGCGCGCGGGCCGCGCCCGGCTCCGTCCCGTGGCGACGGGATTCGGACGGAGCGCCGCTCCCGCCTGCGACGGATCCACCGCCTCCGCTCCCGGCGGCGCACACCCCGGACACGGAAGGGGCGGCGGGCCCCGCCCGCCGCCCCTCCGGACCCGTCACCGGTCAGACGGGCGGGTATCCCATCGAGATCCTGCCGACCTCGTCACCGAGAACCACCCCTTGGTGGACCTGGGCGAGGCCGATGCCCCCCGTCCAGTGGCGCTCAACGCCCTCCGCCCCGGTACCGGCGCCGATGAGGACCGGCCCGTCCGCGTTCCAGGAGCCCTGACGCTCCACGGAACCCTGGAAAACCCTGTCGACGTAGAGAGCCAACGTCCCGTCCACGTGGTCGTACGTGCCGGTGAGATGGACCCACTGGGCGGAGCTCGCGAGGGAATCCGAGGAGACGCGGGAGACCGTGGCGCCGGAGGCGTCCTGCGCGGCGGTCTCGAAGAACCACTTCTCATCGGAGGCGTCGTACCCGAGGGCGAAACCGTCGGTGTGCCCACCGCTCTGGGAGAGGAACACGGCGTCCCGCCCGGTGTCGTCCAGACGCACCCAGGCGGAGGCGGTGAACCCGGTATCGGTGCGCACCGCAGGCCCTTCCGTGCTCAAGTACGCGGACCCGTCGAGCCGGGCGGTGGTCTCCCACGTTCCCTGGTTCATCTCGCCGTTCCACACCGTGGCCGGGTCTCCGTGCAGCGTGGCGTCGAGCCCGTGGTCGGAGCCGTCGTCCGCGGTCGGGCCCTGTGTCTCGTTCAGGCGCCACACGCCCTCCGGAACGACCGGGCGGGTCGCCCACTCCCAGATCTCGGAGCGACCGGAGAACGTGGCCGGCGTGTCCTCCGTGTAGAGCGTCCGGTCCCACACGGTGACGTGGTCGACGGCACCGGGCCAGTTCGACGCCTCCGGCCCGTACCCCGCGCCGAGGACGAACGCGCCTTCGGTGGTCCAGGGCGCATCGTGCTCGGCGACTCCCTGGCGGGCGCCGTCCACGTACAGGCTCAGCTCACCGGTTTCCGCATCGTGCATACCGGTGACCTGGGTCCAGGCCCCGGAGCGCACCGAGGCGGTGGACAGGATCCGGGTCTCCGCGGCAGCCGGATCGTCACCATTCGGCACGGCGAAGTACCACGCCTCCTCGTCGGCGTCATAGCCCAGCCGGAAACCGCTGACGTGCTCACCGTCCTGGGAGAGGGCGACGGCGTCGCGGCCGGTGTCGTCCAGGCGCAGCCATGCGGAGACCGTGAAGGTGCCGCCGGTGTCCACGACGGAGGCCTGTGTGCGCAGGGCGCCGCCCGCGGTGGAGGCCGCCGTGCCCTCCAGCCGGTAGTCGTAGCCCCACTCCTGGACGCCCGCCCTGCCCCGGGTCCAGTCGATGCCCCCGGCGGCCTCGGCGGTGCGCGTCGGGTCCATGGCGTCCGCGGCCGTGTCCCCGGCCCCCTCGTCCAGGGTGAAATGGGCGACGGGATCGGCCGGCGGTGCGACGAGGAATCTGTACACCGCCTTGCACTCCGAGGAGTTGCCGTAGGCGTCCACGCTCCTGGCGGAGATCGTGCGCGGACCGTCCTGCCGGGGAACGATGGTCACCGTCACGGAGCCCCCCGGGGTGTCGGGCTCCGCGAGGGTACTACAGGTTCGATCGTCCAGGCTGTAGTAGTAGGCGACCGCGGTGTCCACGCCGTTGCCGTCGAAGGTGAACTCGCCGGGGCGCCCGGGAGCCCCGTGGAAGCGGTTGTCCGAAGGATAGTCCTCGGAGGTCACCGTAGGCGGTGAGGCGGGCTTGGCCGTGCTGATCTCGATCCAGCAGCGTTCGGACCACTCCCCCGCGGCCTGGGGGTCGTGGGCGCGGGCGCGGTAACCGATGAGGACCTTCTCAGGGAGGTCCCGTGCCGTGACCGAGCGGGATTGGGGACCGGCGCTCGGGCCCTGTGCGATGTACGCGGACTCCGAACGGCCCAAGGCCTCCTCGGAGCCTTCCAGCGCCCACTCGAACTCGGCCTTGATCTGCTGGGAGACCCCGGTCGCGGCGGGGTCGGGGTCTGAGAACCGACCGCTCAGGGTGAGCTCGGTGCTGTTGAGAAGGGTGGGGTTCGCCTTGTCGGTGGAGCAGGCCTCTCCCCTGGCTGTGAGGGTCGCGGTGTCGGGCCGGTCGGGGGGACGGTTCTCGTCCGCGAGCGCGGGGGTCGGCCCGAGCAGGGACGAGACCAGGGCGATGGCGGCCGCGGCCGCCGTCGAACGGGTCAGGGAACGACGCATCAGGGGGATCACCCGTCTACCCGGCCCTCGTGGGGGCCGGGGGAGGAAACAGGTCGCAAATCATAGGAAACCTACAAATAAGCGAAAGTCGACCACAATACTCCTGGGCTCCCCGCGGTCGTTCTGGCCACTTGCGGTCACGCGTCGGGGCCGCCCGGGGACTTCCCCGGGCGGCCCCGACGCGTGTGTCAGCCCCTGGCGGGCAGGGTGCGGCTGCGGCCGCGGAACTCGGCGACGACCTCCTCGCCGCGGCGTACGGTGACGTCGTAGACGCCGCTGCGCCCGAACACCGTCCGCTCCTCGGCCGTGGCCACCAGCAGGTCGCCCTCGTGGGCCGGGGCCACGAACGTGACGTCGGCGCCCGAGGCCACGGTGACCCCGCGCCCGTCCACGTTGCAGGCGCACGCGAACGCCGTGTCGGCCAGCGTGAACACGAACCCGCCGTGGGCGATCCCGTGCCCGTTGACCATGAGCGGCCCCACGGTCATCTCCACCACCGCGATCCCCAGGTCGGCGCGCACCAGGCGCATCCCCAGGTTCTTGGAGGCCCGGTCGGCCTCGAACATCTCCCAGGCGGCCCCGTTGCGCACCGCGCCCTCCCCGCTCACGAGTCGAAGTCCACGGTCACGGCGTCGGTCTCGGGCAGCGCCTGGCAGGACAGCGCGTACCCGGCCGCCACCTCGGCCTCGTCCAGGGCGTAGTTGCGCAGCATGCGCACCTCGCCGTCGCAGACCTTGACACGGCAGGTGCCGCACACGCCGCCCTTGCAGGCGAAGGGCAGGTCGGGCCGGTACCGCTGGGCGGCGTCCAGCACCGGCACCCCGCGCGGCAGGGTCAGCGTGGTGGTGCGCCCGTCGAGGATGACGGTGACCTCGCTGGCCGGGCCCTCCACCTCCGGGTCCTCGTGGCGGGCCTGGGGCGGCGGCTCGGCGCCCTCGACGAAGAACAGCTCCTGGTGGACCCGCTCGGCGGACACCCCCCGCTCGGCCAGCACCCGGCGGGCGTCGGTGACCATCCCGAAGGGGCCGCACAGCCACCAGTGGTCGGCGGCGTCGGCCGCGACGATGGTGTCCAGCAGCGCCTCCAGCTTGGCGCCGTCCAGGCGGCCGGTGAACAGCTCGGCCTCGCGCGGCTCGCGGGACAGTACGTGCACCAGCTCGAAGCGGTGCCCGAACGCGTCCTTGAGGTCGGCCAGCTCGTCGGCGAACATCACCGTGTCGCTGCGCCGGTTGCCGTACAGCAGGGTGACGTGGGAGCCGGTGCGGCGCAGCAGCGACGCGGCCATCGACAGCATCGGGGTGATGCCCGACCCGGCGGCGATCATCACGTGCCTGGCGGCGGTGGACAGATCCGGGCAGAACCGGCCGGTGGGCACGCCCACCTCGACCTCGTCGCCGGGGCGCACCTCCTCCACCAGCCAGGTGGAGAACAGCCCGCCCGCGACCAGGCGCACGCCCACCCGGGGCGCGTCGCCCGCGGGCGCGCAGATGGAGTAGCTGCGCCGCTCCTCCACCCCGTCGACCTCCCGGCGCAGCGTCAGCGACTGCCCCGGGGCGAACGCGAACTCCTCGGCCAGGTGGTCGGGCACGTCGAAGCTGACGGCGACGGCGTCGTCGCACAGCTTCTCGACGGCGGCCACGCGCAGCCGGTGGAACACCGACCCGCGGCGCGGGGCCGCGGGGGCGTCGGTGACGGGTGTGGTCACGGTCAGATCTCCTTGACGTGCTCGAACGGTTCGAGGCAGGACCGGCAGCGGTGCAGCGACTTGCAGGAGGTCGCCCCGAACCGGGACAGCTCCTCGGTGTCGGCCGACCGGCACAGCGGGCAGCGCGGGGCGGTCCGGGTGGGCAGCAGGGTCAGCGGGACGGGCCCGGCGGCCCGCCGGGGGGCGGCCCCCGGCGGGGAGATGCCGTGCTCGGCGAGCTTGCGCCGCCCCTCGTCGGTGATCCAGTCGGTGGTCCAGGCCGGGGACAGCTCGGTGCGCACCTCGACGGCCCCGAACCCGGCGGCGCGCACCGCCCGGTCCACGTCCACCCGCATCTCGGCCAGGGCCGGGCAGCCGGAGTAGGTGGGGGTGATCCACACCTGCACGGTGCCCTCCCCGTCGATCTCGACCCGGCGCAGGATGCCCAGGTCGGCGAGGGTGAGCATGGGCAGCTCGGGGTCGGTGACGGCGGCGGCCGCGGCGCGGGCGCGCTCGACGTCCCGGACCGGTGCGGCGGTCACCACGTCGCCTCCGGGTGCTCGCGGGCCACCTTCTGGAGCTCGTCCAGCAGGGGGGCGAGCTCGGCGGTGTGGCGGCCCTCGCGCCCGGCCACCGCGGCCTCGGGGAAGGGGCCGGGGGCGGGCAGGGTGGCCTCGGTGAGGACCGAGGTCAGGACGGCGTGGACCTCGTCGCGGACGGTGACGGGGTCCACGGCCGCGTTCAGGCCCGCCAGGCGGGTCTCGACGGGGTGGGCGGCGAACAGCTCGCCGGTGAGCGGCCACACGTCGGCGACGGCCTCGGCCAGGCGCTCGTGCGAGTAGTCGGTGCCGTCGCCCAGGCGCAGCGCCCAGGACACCGCGTACTCGCGGTGGTAGGCCAGCTCGTTGACCCCCTTGGCCGCGATGGCGGCGACCACCGGGTCTGCGCTGTCGGCCAGCCGGGTGAACAGGGCCAGCCGGTGGCTGGAGAGCACCAGCAGGGTGACGACGGCGCGGGCGAAGTCGCCGCGGGGCGCCTCGGCCAGGTGCACGTTGCGGAACTCGTGCGGGGCGCGGCGGTAGGCGAAGGCGTCCTCGTCGCGGCCGGTGCCGTCGGCCTGGCCGGCGCGGGCCAGCAGCAGGCGCGCCTGGCCGAGCAGGTCCAGGGCGATGTTGGCCAGCGCCACCTCCTCCTCCAGCTCGGGCGCGTCGGTCACCCAGTGGATCAGCCGCTGGGCCTGGACCAGCGCGTCGTCGCCGAGCATCTGGCAGTACAGGGCCAGGTCGGCGCCGTCCACCCCCGCGGGGAGGGTGGTGTCGACGCCCGCGAGGGCGTCGGTGAAGCCGGTGCCGAAGGCCCAGCGGGCGTCGCCCTGGTGCTCTTCGACCAGGCCGGTGAAAATGTTGTCGCCACTCATGTGTTCTGTTCCTCGAAGCCTCGTCGTCCCGGGTCGCCGCCTAGATGTGCGGGACGTCCTCGGGGATGGGGTAGAAGGTCGGGTGGCGGTAGACCTTGTCTCCGCTGGGCGCGAAGAAGGGGTCCTTCTCGTCGGGGCTGGACGCGGTGATGTCCTCGGCGCGGACCACCCAGATGCTGACGCCCTCGTTGCGGCGGGTGTACAGGTTGCGGGCGTTGTGCAGCGCCATGGTGTCGTCGGGGGCGTGCAGCGAGCCGACGTGGACGTGGTTGAGGCCGCGCTTGCCGCGGACGAAGACCTCGTACAGCGGCCATTCCGGGCGGGCCGCGCCGGAGGTCGCGGTGGTGTCGTTGCTCATGCCGTGGCCTCCTGGAGGTTCTCGGTGTTGCGGGCCCCGGCCGCCTGCTTGGCGGCGTAGGCGGTGGCGGCCTCGCGGACCCAGCCGCCCTTCTCGTGGGCGGCCCGGCGGCGGGCGATGCGCTCGGCGTTCTTGGGGCCGGCGCCGGAGACGACCTGCTTGAACTCGACCCAGTCGGGCTCGCCGAAGTCGTAGTGGCCGCGGTCGGCGTTCCAGGCCAACTCGGGGTCGGGCAGGGTGACGCCCAGCTTCTCCGCCTGGGGGACGGTCATGTCGACGAACTTCTGGCGCAGGTCGTCGTTGGTGTCGCGCTTGATCCGCCAGGCCATGGACTGCGCGGTGTTGGGCGAGTCGGCGTCGGGCGGGCCGAACATCATCAGGGACGGCCACCACCAGCGGTCGACGGCGTCCTGGACCATCCGGCGCTGTCCCTCGGTGCCCTCCATCATGCGCATGAGCAGCTCGTAGCCCTGCCGCTGGTGGAAGGACTCCTCCTTGCAGATGCGCACCATGGCCCGGGCGTAGGGGCCGAAGGAGCTGCGGCACAGGGGCACCTGGTTGCAGATCGCGGCGCCGTCCACCAGCCAGCCGATGACGCCGACGTCGGCGAAGGTCGTCGAGGGGTAGTTGAAGATCGAGGAGTACTTCTGGCGGCCCTCGATGAGGCGCGTGGTGAGGTCGGCGCGGTCGACGCCGAGGGTCTCGGCGGCGGCGTACAGGTACAGGCCGTGGCCCGCCTCGTCCTGGACCTTGGCCAGGAGGATGGCCTTGCGGCGCAGGCTGGGCGCGGAGGCGATCCAGTCGCCCTCCGGCTGCATGCCGATGATCTCCGAGTGGGCGTGCTGGGAGACCTGGCGCACGAGGGTCCTGCGGTAGGCCTCGGGCATCCAGTCGCGCGGCTCGATGCGCTGGTCCGCGGCGATCTTCGCGTCGAAGTCCGCCTGGAGCGCGTCGTCGGCGCCGGGGGGCGCCTCCTGCGTCACGGTCATTGATCCATCCCCATTCATAACCGAACGTTCGGTCAGTAATTAGTATCCACGCATCCGGCCGCGCGGGTCAAGTCCGGGCGCGGGCGGGTCCTGCCTCGGACGGGCCGGCCAACGGGCGCGCTCCGGCCCCGGCGGAACGCCGTGGCGGCCACGGCAGGACGGCGCGCCGGTCAACGGGACACCGCGCGGACCCCGGCGGCCGGTGCCACCGGGGCCGACGCGGCCGCGGGGACCGGCGTGGTCACCGGGCCCATAGGCCGCCGGGTCCACGGGACCGCCAGGGCCCACGCGGTCGCCGGGGCCCACACGGCCACCGGACCCATCGGGGCCACCGGGACCCACACGGTCACCGGGACCCACGCGGTCAGGGGAACCGGCGGGGCCACAGCGCCACAAGGCCACCGGGACGCCCGGGGCCGATACGGCCACCGGGACCCACGGGGCCGGCCGGCGGCGCGGGCCGCCGGCCGGCCGCGGGTCAGCGACCGGTGAAGGTCGGCGTGCGCTTGTTCACGAAGGCGTCGACGGCCCCGGCGTGGTCGGCGGTCTCCCCGAGCTGCTGCTGGAGGTCGGCCTCCTCCTCCAGCAGCTCGGCCAGCGGGCGCCCGCCCTCGGCCGCGGAGCGCACCTCGCGCTTGGCGGCGACGAACGCCGCGGTCGGTCCGGCCGCCAGCATCGCGGCCAGCTCGCGGGCGCGCTTCTCCCAGGCGTCGTCGTCGACGACCTCGGTGACCAGGCCCAGCTCCAGCGCCCGGTCCGCGCCGAACAGGGTGCCCAGCAGCATGAGCTCCATGGCCCGCGCCTGGCCCAGCGAGGCGACCAGCCGGGAGGCGAGGCCCGAGTCGGAGGCCAGGCCGATGCCGGTGAACGCGGTGCCGAACTTGGCCCGGCGGGCCGCCACCCGCACGTCCCCGGCCAGGGCGAAGCCCATCCCGGCGCCCACGCAGGCGCCGCCGATGCCCACCACCACCGGCACCTGGATCGACTCCAGGGCCAGCACGATCGGGTTGTAGTGCTCGCGGACGGTGTTCAGGGCCCCGCCGGCGCCCTCCTGGAGGGTGCGCGCGTGCTCGGCCAGGTCCTGGCCCACGCAGAACGCCTTGTCCGACCCCAGCAGCAGCACCGCGCGGGCGGTGGTGGAGGCGGCGGCCCCGCGCAGCGCGGCCAGCAGCTCCTCCTTCACCTCCCGGGTCAGCGCGGGCCGGTTCAGCCGCACCACGGCCAGCCCGTCGGATTCGGAGAACTCCGCCGCCCTCTGTTCGCTCAACGCCCTACTCTCCCTTGTTCCAGGTGTGGAAGCCCTGTCCGGTCTTCTTGCCGAGCTTCCCCTCCGCGACCATACGCCGCAGCAGCTCCGGCGGGGAGAAGCGGTCGCCCAACTCGGCGGCGAGGTACTCGGCGATGGCCAGGCGCACGTCCAGGCCGACCAGGTCGGTGAGCCTGAGCGGGCCCATCGGGTGGCGGTAGCCCAGCTCCATGGCGGTGTCGATGTCGGCCGGGGAGGCGACCTCCTCCTCGACCATGCGGATGGCCTCCAGGCCGAGCATGACGCCCAGGCGGCTGGTGGCGAACCCGGGGGCGTCGCGGACGACGATCTCGGTCTTGCCCAGGGCGGCCACCCAGCCGCGCACCGCGGCGGTGACCGCCGGGTCGGTGTCGGGGGCGGTGACGATCTCCACCAGCTTGGAGGCGGGCACCGGGTTGAAGAAGTGGGTGCCCAGGAACCGGCGCGGGTGCTTCAGGGCTGCGGCCAGCTCGGTGACCGACAGGGAGCTGGTGTTGGAGGCCAGCACGGCCTCCTCCCCCACTGCGGCCTCGGCGGCGGTGAGGACGGCGATCTTCAGCTCGGGCCTCTCGGGCACGGCCTCGACCACCAGGCCGGTCCCGGCGGGGATGTCGGCGGCGTCGGTGGCGGTGGACAGCCGGTCCAGGTACGCGTCGGGCTCCCCGTCCAGCTTGCCGCGCGCGGCGGAGGCGGCCAGGCCGGAGGCGACCCGGTCGCGGCCCGCCCCGGCGGCCTCGGCGGTGGCCTCGACCAGGGTCACCGAGGCGCCCGCGGTGAGGAACTGCTGGACGATCCCGGCTCCCATGGTGCCGCCGCCGATGACGGCGACCAGGGCGGGGACGGCGGTGTCCGGGGTTGCGGTGCTGCCGGAGGTCAACGCTTCTTCCTCTCCAGGAACCGGGTCATCCGGTCGTGCTTGTCGGCGGTCTCGAACAGCACCGCCTGGGTCAGGTCGTCGGCCAGCGGGTGGGGCCCGTCGGCGTCCAGCACCATCTTGGTCATGCGCAGGGCCAGGGCCGAGGAGGCGGCCATGCGGTCGATGAGGGCGTGGGCGCGCTCGCGCAGCTCCTCGGCGGGCACGATCTCGGCGACCAGGCCGTGCCGCAGCGCCGCCTCGGCGTCCAGGCGGAACCCGCCCAGCAGCACCTGCTTGGCCACCGAGGCGCCCACCAGCTCCCTGAGCCGCCAGCAGGCGCCCGCCCCGGCGATGATGCCCAGGCCCGGCTCGGGCTGGGCGAACACGGCGGTGGGGGTGGCGATGCGGATGTCGCAGGCGTAGGACAGCTCGGCGCCGCCGCCCAGCGCCCAGCCGTCCACGGCCGCCACGGTGGGGGCCGGCAGTCGGTGCAGGCGCTCGAACAGGCGGCTGTTGATCCCGGCCAGCGCCTGCTCGCGGCCGCGCTCGCGCAGCTCGGAGATGTCGGCGCCGCCCGCGAACACGGTGCCGTGCCCGGTGAGCAGCAGCGGGCGCGGGTCGGCCTCGACGCGCGCGCACACCTCGTGCAGCTCGGCGATCATCGCCGCGTTGATGGCGTTGCGGGCCTGGGGCCGGTGCAGCTCCACCACGACCCGGTCCTCGCGCCACTCCACCCGCAGGGTCTCGAAGTCGGTCTTGTCCGCTTCGGTCATGACGTGCCCCCTCAGACCCGCTCGACCAGGAGCGCGGCGCCCTGGCCCACGCCCACGCACAGGGTGGCCAGGCCCCGGTCGGTGCCCTCGCGCTCCATGCGGTTGAGGAGGGTGACCAGGATGCGGGCGCCGGAGCTGCCCAGCGGGTGGCCCAGGGCGATGGCGCCGCCGTCGGCGTTGACGCGTTCGGCGTCCAGCTTGAGCTGCCGGATGACGCCCAGGGACTGGGCGGCGAAGGCCTCGTTGAGCTCGACCGAGCCGACCTGGTCCAGGGTCCAGCCCGCGCGGGCCAGCGCCTTCTGTGTGGCGGGCACCGGGCCCAGGCCCATGATCTGCGGGGGGACCCCGGCCGAGGCGGAGGCCACCACGCGGGCGCGCGGGGTGAGGCCGTGGCGCTCGACGGCGGCGGAGGAGGCCAGCACGAGGGCGGAGGCGCCGTCGGACAGGGAGGAGGAGTTGCCCGCGGTGACGATGCCGCCCTTGCGGAACACCGGGCGCAGCTTGGCGAGGGTGGCCTCGTCGGTGTCGGGGCGGGGGCCCTCGTCCGCGGTGACCTCGTGGGTGGCGCCCTTGCGGCCGGTGACCGTGACGGGGACGATCTCCCGGTCGAACCGGCCCGCCGCGGCGGCGGCGACCGCCTTGCGGTGGCTGCCCAGGGCGAAGGCGTCGGACTCCTCGCGGGTGATGCCCTCCAGGACGGCGACCTCCTCGGCGGTCTCGCCCATGGACAGGGTGTAGCGCAGGTCGCCGGGGGCCGCGTCGGCGGGGGCGTCGGCGTCGTGGGCGGCGAAGCGCGGGTTGGTGAAGCGCCACCCCAGGGAGGTGTCGGCGACCTCGCCGGGCTTGGCCCAGGGGGTGCCGGGCTTGGCCATCACCCAGGGGGCGCGGGTCATGGACTCCACACCTCCGGCGACGACCACGTCGGCCTCGCCCGCGCGGATGGCCTGGGCGGCGGAGGAGACGGCGGTCAGGCCGCTGGCGCACAGGCGGTTGACGGTGTAGCCGGGGACGCTGGGGTCCAGCCCGGCCAGCAGGGCGGCCATGCGGGCGACGTTGCGGTTGTCCTCACCGGCCTGGTTGGCGGCGCCCAGGATCACCTCGTCGATCGCGTCCCCGGGGACGCCGGCGCGGCGGACCGCCTCGGCGATGGCCGTGGCGGCCAGATCGTCGGGGCGGACCGCGGCGAGGGCGCCGCCGTACCGACCCTGCGGGGTGCGGACCCCGTCGACCACATAGACGTCGCTCACGAACGGCCTCCCATGAAGGTTGACGGTGGCCTGCGCCACCGTCGACAGTGAACTGATCGACAGGTCTCCTTGACACAGGTCTCGGAGACTGACTTAATGCATTAGTAACCGAACGTTCGGTCAGTAAGCAAGTCGGCCCGCCCCGTAGCGGGCCGGCACCCACCTCGAACGCGCGGCGCACTCGTCGCACCACCCTCCCGGGCTCCGGCCCGGCGGCCCACCGCGCACTCGCACACGGAGAGTCTCATATGGCGAGCCACGACACCATCCGGCGGTCGACCGGTGTCACCGGTACCACCCCGCGTCTCGGGGAGGCACCCTCCCCCGAGATCCTGGACCCGGCCGAGCGCATGAGTGTCGACGAGCTGCGGGCGCTCCAGCTCGAACGGCTCAAGTGGACCCTGGAGCACGCCTACACCAACGTGCCGCTGTACCGGAAGAAGTTCGACGAGGCGGGCGTGACCCCCGCGGACCTGCGGGAGCTGTCCGACCTGCGGCACTTCCCGCACACCACCAAGGCCGACCTGCGGGACAACTACCCGTTCGGCATGTTCGCCGTCCCGCAGGAGAAGGTGGCCCGCGTCCACGCCTCCAGCGGCACCACCGGCAAGCCGACCGTGGTGGGCTACACCCGCGAGGACATCGACACCTGGGCGACCGTGGTGGCCCGCTCCATCCGCGCCGCGGGCGGGCGCCCGGGGCACAAGGTGCACGTCTCGTACGGGTACGGGCTGTTCACGGGCGGCCTGGGCGCGCACTACGGCGCCGAGAAGCTCGGCTGCACGGTGATCCCGGCCTCGGGCGGGCAGACCGCCAAGCAGGTGCAGCTGATCCAGGACTTCCGGCCCGAGATCATCATGGTCACCCCGAGCTACATGCTGACGCTCATGGACGAGTTCGAGCGCCAGGGCATCGACCCGCGCAGTACGTCCCTGAGGATCGGCATCTTCGGCGCCGAGCCGTGGACCGAGAAGATGCGCTCGGAGATCGAGGAGCGGTTCGACATCCACGCCGTGGACATCTACGGGCTGTCGGAGGTCATGGGCCCGGGCGTGGCCAACGAGTGCGTGGAGACCAAGGACGGGCTGCACATCTGGGAGGACCACTTCTACCCGGAGGTGCTCGACCCCGTCACACAGGACGTGCTGCCCGACGGCGAGAACGGCGAGCTGGTGTTCACCTCGCTCACCAAGCAGGCCATGCCGGTCATCCGGTACCGCACCCGCGACCTGACCACGCTGCGCCCGGGCACCGCCCGGCCGATGCGGCGGATGGACAAGGTGACGGGGCGCAGCGACGACATGATCATCCTGCGCGGGGTGAACGTGTTCCCGACCCAGATCGAGGAGATCGTGCTGGGCCTGGACGGGCTGGCTCCGCACTTCCAGCTGGTGCTCACCAAGGAGGGCCGCCTGGACCGCATGGCGGTGCGGATCGAGGCGGCGCCGGACTGCGCGGCCGACCGGCGCGCGGCGCTGGCCCGGGAGATCACCGCGACCGTGAAGGACCGGGTCGGGGTGAGCGTGACGGTGGACGTGGTGGACCCGGAGCAGATCGAGCGGTCGGTGGGCAAGTTCCGCCGGATCATCGACAACCGGCCCAAGGAGTAGTCCCGGGGGCCTGAGGGCTCTACGGCGCTCGAGGGGCCTGAGGGGCCCGGGGCTCTCGGGGCCCGAGCGGCCTGGGGGCCGGGGTGTCCGAGGGGCCCGGGCAGCCTGGGGGCCGGGGTGTCCGAGGGGCCCGGGGCCCGTGTCGGCCCCGTCCCCATCCGTGCGGCGAGAGCGGCCGCGGCGGGTGGGGGCGGGGCCGTCCGCCTGCACGGGGCGGTGGACGACGGGCACCGGCGCGGGGCGGCGGGCGCCCGTCGGGCACGAGGGGCGGGTGCCGTCTCCGGGACCCGGGTGTTGCCACGACCTATTCAGGATATATAACATCCGGGATCATGAAGATGAGCGAGGGAGTCGAGTGGGCGCTGCACACCTGCGTCAACCTCTCCTGGACCGACCCGGGTGAGGCGGTCCCCGCCGCGCGGCTGGCGGAGGTCTTCGCCCTGCCCACGGCCTACCTGGCCAAGCACCTCCAGGCGCTGGCCCGGGCGGGCATCCTCATCTCCACGACGGGGCCGCGCGGCGGCTTCCGGCTCGCCCGCGATCCGGGCGACATCACGCTGCTGGACGTCGTCACCGCGATCGAGGGCCCCGAGGACGCGTTCCGCTGCCGTCAGATCCTCAAGGACGGGCCGGGCGGCCGGCCCGACGTCGACTACCGGCGGACGTGCGCGGTCTCCCAGGCCATGCGCAGGGCGGAACTCGCCTGGCGCGCGGAGCTGGCCGGGCAGACCGTCGCCGACATCCGCCGCACCGTCGAACAGCGGGACCCGGCGGCGGCTCCGGCCACCCGCGAGGCGCTCCGCTAGCGGCGAACGGCCCCCGCCACCCCCTTCACGACGGAGGACTCACCGTGCACCAATTATCGATATCAAATATCCGGGAACTCTTTGATCGGAGGCCGCGATGAGCCGGCGGGTCACCGCACCGGGGGCCGGGGCCGCCGCGACCGCCACCCGGACGGCGCCGGGCGGGGCCCGGGGGTGGTCCGCCGTGGCGGCCGTGGCCCTGGGCATCTTCGCGCTGATGACGACCGAGCTGCTGCCCGTCGGGCTGCTCACCCCGATGGCCGCGGACCTGGGCGTGGAGGAGGCCCGGGCGGGACTGGCGGTCACCGTGCCGGGCATCGTCGCGGCGGCGGCCGCGCCGCTCACCGCGACCGCCGCGGGCCGGATCGACCGGCGGCTCGTCCTGGCCGGGCTGCTGGCCCTGCTGGCCGCGGGGAACCTGGTCACCGCCGTGGGGCAGGACCTGGCCGCCGTACTGGCCGCGCGGGTCGCGATCGGCGCGGCGATCGGCGGGTTCTGGGCCGTCGCCGGGGGGCTGGCGCCGCGGCTGGTCCCGGCCCGCCGGGTGGGCGCGGCCACGGCGGTGGTCTTCAGCGGGGTCTCGGCCGCCTCGGTGGTCGGGGTGCCGCTGGGGACGCTGCTGGCCGAGGCGTACGGGTGGCGGCCGCTGTTCGGGGCGGCGGGGCTGCTGGGGGTCGTGGCCCTGGCGGGGGTGCTCGCCCTCGTGCCCCCGCTGCCCGTCGAGCGGTCGCTGCGGCCGGCCGACCTGGGCGGCCTGCTCCGGAGCGGCGGCGGGGTGCGGATCGGGGTGGTGCTGACGCTGCTGCTGGTGGCCGGGCACTTCACGGCCTACACCTTCGTCCGCCCGCTGCTGCACGGACAGGCGGGCATGGACGCCGCGGCGGTCGGCTGGACGCTGCTGCTGTTCGGGACGGCGGGGCTGGCCGGGAACCTCCTGGCGGGGGTGCTGGTCGGCCGGAGCGTCCGCGGGGTGCTGGGAGGCATCGCCGGGGCGCTCGCGCTGACCGTGCTCCTGCTCTCGGCGGTCGGCGGACCGTGGTCGGGGGCGCTCGCGGTCGGCCTGTGGGGGCTGGCGTACGGGGGCGTGTCGGTCGGCCTCCAGACCTGGATGCTGCGGGCCGCGCCGGAGCGGGCCGAGGGCGCGACCTCGCTGTTCGTGGCGGCCTTCAACGCCGCGATCGCCCTGGGGGCGCTGGGCGGCGGGCTGGCGCTGGACGCGGCGGGATCGAACGGGGCGCTCCTCCTGGCGGGAGCGCTGCTGGTGGCGGCGCTGGTCCTGGTGGCCGTCCCGCTCCCCCGCGCGGCGCCGCCGCGCGACCGACCCGCCGACGAGAACGACGACGAGCTGTAAGAGACGAACGAGAGAGAAGAGAGAACCATGGGCCACACCGTCCTCAACCCCGCCGCCCTGCACGACCCGACCGGTTTCGGCTACAGCCACGTGGCGCGCACGGAGGAGTTCGTGTTCGTCGCGGGGCAGTACGCCTCCGACGCGGAGGGAGGGGTCGCCTCCGACGGTTTCGCCGAGCAGGTGGAGCGGTCCTTCGCGAACCTGGAGACCGCCCTGGAGGCCGCCGGGGTCGCGCCGCGCGACGTGGTGCGGCTCGGCACCTACGTGGTGGGGCTCGACCTCGACCGCCTGGGCGTGCTCACCGCGCGCATCGCGCGGACCTGGGGCGACCGCCCGCCCACGCAGACGCTGCTCGGTGTGGCCGGGCTGGCGCTGCCGGGGATGCTCTTCGAGGTGGACGCGGTCGCCGTGCGCGCCCGGAGCTGAGGCCGCGCCCGGTACGCGGGGCGGGGCGGCGGCCGTACCGTCCCGCCGGGCTCCCGGGACGGCGTGCGCCGGGTGGGTGTCGTTGGCCGGTGGGGCTGCGCTTCCCACCCGGGCGCACGGTGGTGGAAGCCTGTCAGGCTCCGGCCGGGAACGCACATCCGGGGTGGGTGAATGCGGGACGTACCCCCGTGACCGGCGGCTTTCCGTCTCTGCCCGCAGGGAGATCGAGGCGGTCGACCGTTCCCAGCGAACGCCCGGTCAGGTTCCGGTGGATCCCTTGCCGGCACCGTGAAGCGCCCATGGCCCCCGGTCCGGATCGCCCCGGGGTACACGGGTGCACGGTGTCGGCGCCGAGGTAGGGTGCCGCGCATCGGCCACGGTGTGAGAGGTGCGGTTCCTTGTTCGACGTCACGGCTTTGAGCGACCGGGAGTTCCTGGCGCTGGTGGGGAAGCGACCCGGCATGTACACCGGAAGGACCTCCTTCGAGCTGGCGGTCGCCTTCCTCCACGGGTACGAGAGCCACGCGCGACGTGGCGGGAGATCCGTACTGGACGGGTTCGACGCGTGGATCGAGGCGCAGGGGACCCCGCGCGGCGCCACCGGCTGGTGGGGCCAGGCGCGCAGGATCGCCTTCCCCGACGAGGAACGCCTCAGGGACCTGACTCGCGAAGAGGAGGAACACGCCCTCGCCACGCTGTTCCGGCTCCTGGACGGGTTCCTCGCCGCGAAGGAGGAGGACGAACGCGGGTGAGGACGCCCTGCCCACGTGCTCCGTACAGGCCGTCCGGGCAGGAGGTCCCGCGCTGCGCGACGGCCTTTCAGGACGGGTCCGAACGCAGCCCCAACGCGCTGTGCCGGATGAGTCCGGCGGGCGCATCGGCGGAGCCGGACCTCCGGCGTGTCAGCTCCACCAGCTTCGTACGGAGGTCACGGGCCGGTTCTCCCAGCACGATGGCGCTGATGACCAGCTCCAGCATCAGCTGGTCGTGATCGTCGTCCGCACCCCCGTAGCGCTCGGGGTCGCGTTCCACCACGGCACGGGAAATACGTCGGCCACCGCCGTCGACCGGAGTGAAGGTCGCTGCGAAAATCCCGTGTCCGGTCCAGCTCCGGTGCAGGAAGACGACATCGCCCTCCGCGAAGACGTCCCATCTCTCATCCATGTCACGCGATGCGTACCCGCGCCGGATTCGCTCCCAGTCTTCGTCCGACCAGATACGTCGGGGCAGCCGAGGCATCGGCCGGGGGTCGGAAATCGGCTCGATACGACCGGAGAACGTGGATCGGGTCACGCGTTCGTCAGCGGACATGCGGCCACCCTATCGGGGGGCTGAAAGCCCTTCCCGTCGGACCGTGGAGTGCGCGGCCGGAAGTTCGGCGCGCTCCATCGGCTCGGACGCACACCGTGTCCGTGCCTCTCACACGTCCCGAAAGCGCAGATCCGTGATCGTGGCCGGGTCGGTGCAGTGGCGGGCGTACACCTTCGTGGTGTTCTCCTCCGTCGGCTCGGCCTCGGCGTACCCGAGCAGCACCACGCGCACGACCTCCTGCCGACTGTCGGCTCCGCCCTCCGGGTACGCCGGGGCCCGGTCTTCGAAGAACCGGGCCCGGTCGGCGGAGAGATCGCTCCGCGAAGCCCGGCACGATCAGCCGTGGCACATCGGGACCACGCGGACCAGGGGTCAGGGAGAGAAGACGAGCCCGATCAGGTAGTAGCTCACGAAGACGGTCCCGATGACGACGGGAAGAGCAAGCAGATTCAGGTGCGGGGAGCGACAGGGCTCACCGGGATCACCCTTGGAAGTACGCCTGCCCTTCCCGAACCCGTAGAAGTCGTTGATGAGGCGCTCGGCACGGGCTGCGGACCGGCTGCCGAACAGCGTTGCCCACAGGGAGCCCTCGAAGGCCGCGGAGGGCAATGACCTCCCGTCCGACAGCTCCAGGGACAGTTGACCGTCCGCCACCGCCACCCCCTGGACGAGGCCGATGGGGACGACGGTGCGCGTCACGTAGTCGTACAGGACGATGTGACCCTCGTGCAGTTCCAGTCTGCGCCAGAAGCCGATCTTGAGGTTCAGCCAGAGCGCAGAACCGATGATCGCGGAGACGAACAGCAAGCCACCCGGGTCCTCACGAAACTCACCGGCCATACTCCCCAACGCGAGCACTCCCCACAGCAAGAGGCAGACCACCGTGAGTCCCGCCCGCTGCGCGCGATTGCCGATGACCACCCGGCCCTCTCCTTCGCCTTCTCCGCACTCCCCGCGCATGACGGATATAAGACTCGCAATGGAACATTTCGGGCCAACCCCGGGAGGTTCACGGAACCGTCTCGGTCCGGGAAGAGGCCCGGAGACCGTAGTGCCGGCATGCCAGGACAAAGTCCGGCGCAGCGGTCGTGTGCGAGACACTCCCCTTGTTCGACATCACGGCTTCGGGCGGGCGGACGTGAGCGACGACGTCCTTTCGGTGATCCCGACCGACCCGTACTGGCGGCCGGGGAGGGAGGCGGCGGGCCGGGCCGCCGCCCTCGCGGACTCGCTGTGCCCGGTCGACGACCTCGGACGGGAGATCGACGTGCGGTGGACGGACTCCACCGTGTTCGTCGGCTGCGGACAGAACCTGGAACGGATCGGCTGCCCCGTCTGCGGGGCCTCGGTGGACACCGAGTGGTGGCGTGACCTCATGGACGAGCGCTACGAGGAGGACTTCGCGGTGCTCGCTGTGCGAATGCCCTGCCGCGGGGCCGAGACCGGTGTCGACGCCCTGGACTGCGACCGGCCCTGCGGGTTCGCGAGCTTCGAGATCGTGCTCTGGAACCCCGAACGGGGCGACTGCGCCGCCGACGGGCTCGCCCGGGTGGGGCGGGTTCCGGGCATCCGGTACGGACGGTTCGGGCGCACATCCGACCGGTGGTTCCCGGTACGGTCGGCTTGTCACCCCGCCTCAGGACAGGACCCCCATGCCCGCCTCCTCCCCCGCGCCCGGCTCCGGCCGGGTGGACGTGCGCAAAGACCAGGTGCAGTACTGGATCGGCAGCTGGATCGGTTTCGGCCTGATCCTGCTGTTGCCCGTGGGGCTCGGCGTCGGTGCCCGTTACGCCGCGTACGTCAGGGGCAACGTCGAGGACCCGTCCGGCGACCTGGTGGTGTTCGGGGTCCTGGGCGCCCTGCTGCTCGTCCCGCTCCTGGCGCTGGTGCTGACCGGCCCGCGCCACCTGGCGGAGCAGGGCGTGGAGGTCGGCGACCGGGGCATCGGCCTCGTGCGCGAACGCCGGTCGTGGGCGCGCGGCGGCACGGTGTTCGTCCCCTGGCGGGACGTGCACCTGGTCACCCGGAGCGTGAGCAAGGGCTCCGTCCCCGGGCGCACCCTGGAGATCCACCTGAAGCGGGGGGACGGGGTGTCCGAGCCCGTGGTGCGGTGGGCGACGCTCGTCCCCGCCGGGAGGAACTGGAAGGGGACGACGGCCTCGCGGCCCCGGATCGTCGTCACCCTGGGCGATGACCTGCTGAGCCGCATCGAGAAGGAGATCGGGGTGTGGCGCCCCGCCGGGGCGGGGCGGGCCCGGCCGGCGGCGCCGGAGTCGGCGGCCGCCGCGGAGCCCGTACCGGAGGCGGCGGCCCCCGGGCCCGCCGGGGCCGGCGTGCTGCGGGTGGACATGCGGTGGCAGCAGGCCGCCGGCTGGCTGGTCACGACCGTGGTCTGCGTCTACTTCGCGCTCGGGCTGGCCGTGCTGACCGTGGTCTCGGCGGTGAACGGGGAGTACGGGGGCGCGGGCGTGATGCTGTTCCTCACGGTCTTCTTCGCGCTGGTCAGCCGCCCGCTGTTGCGGAGAACCCCGCGCTACACGACCGTGCAGGGCGTCGAACTGGATGCGGAGGGCATCACCCTGGTGCAGGAGCCGAAGGGTTCGTTCGCGGGTGTGCGCGCCCGCATCCCCTGGTCGGAGGTGCGCAGCGTGGGCCAGGACGTGGGGACCGACCACCGGACTTCGGGCCGGAAGCCGCAGTTCTCCGTCGACGTGGTGACCCGCGAGCCCCTGTACGGCGTCGACCTGCCGCACTGGGTCGGGCTGGAGGGCGAGAAGATGCGGATCAAGCCGAATCAGGCCCGGCACGGCGAGCTCGTCCGCGCGTTCCGCGCCGTCCGCCCCGACCTCCTCCCCGGCGGCTGAGCGCACGACTATCAGCGAACGGCGGTGGACAGACCCGCCGCGGCCAGGAGGGCGGCGATGAGGGCGACCTCGGGGTGGGTGCCCTCCCAACCCGGGCCGCGCAGCGCGGCGGCGGCCCGTACGGCCTCGGCGAGGGGCAGGCCGAACACGTCGCGGAAGGCCTTGGGGACCGCGCCGCTCCGGGTCTGCGGATCGGTCAGGACGAGGCGGTGCGTGCCGTGGCGGGCGACGATCGCCTCGCGGACCCGTGCCGGGGCCGGGCCCCTGCCACGGTCGCAGACCTGACCGCAGGCACAGAGCCATTCGAGTGTCCAGTGCAGGCGGCCGTCCTCGACGGACCGACCCGCCCAACCGGTGCGGGCTCCGCCGCAGGCCGTGCACGGTTCGGTCGGCTCTGCGGCGCGGTCGTGCACGGGGTCAGACCAGGAAACCGAAGAGGGGGCTGTCCGGGCGGACCCGTTCGATGCGGTGCGGGGCGGCCTCCATGCGCTTGAGCATGGGTTCCAGGTCCTCCGGCGCCCCCAGCTCCACGCCCACCAGGGCGGGGCCGGTCTCGCGGTTGTTGCGCTTGACGTACTCGAACCGGGTGATGTCGTCGTCCGGCCCCAGGATGTCGTCGAGGAAGCGGCGCAGCGCGCCCGGCTCCTGGGGGAAGTCCACCAGGAAGTAGTGCTTGCGCCCCTCGTGGACCAGCGCCCGCTCGACGATCTCGGCGTACCGGCTCACGTCGTTGTTCCCGCCGGAGAGCACGCACACGACCGTCGCGCCCTCGGGGAGGTCGACGTCCAGGTCCAGCGCGGCGGAGGCGAGCGCGCCCGCGGGTTCGCTGATGATGCCGTCGGTCTGGTACAGGTCGAGCATCTCCCGGCAGATGCGCCCCTCGGGCACGGCGACCAGGTGCGGCGGGCGCTCGGCCGCCACCGCGTGGGTGATGCGGCCGACCCGGCGCACGGCGGCGCCGTCCACGAACGGGTCGAGGTGGTCCAGGTCCACCGGCCGCCCCGCGCGCAGGGCGGCCGCCATGCTCGCGGCCCCCTCCGGCTCGGCGCCGATCACCCGGACCCGCGGGTGGTGCCCGCGCAGCCAGGTGAGCGTCCCCGCCAGGAGTCCGCCGCCGCCCACCGGCACCACGACGGCGTCGGGGGCCCGGCCGAGCTGTTCCACGGCCTCCTTGACCACGGTGCCCTGCCCGGCGATGGTGCGCGGGTCGTCGAAGGCGGGCAGCAGGGTCATCCCCAGCACCTCGGCGTCGGCCCGGGCGGCCGCCGCGGCGTCGTCGTAGGTGTCCCCGGCGACGATGACGCTCACGCTCCCCCCGCCCAGCGCGGTCACCCGCTCGCGCTTCTGGCGCGGGGTGGTCCTGGGCAGGTGGATGCGCGCCCGGATGCCCAGGGAGGCGCACGCGAACGCCACCCCCTGGGCGTGGTTGCCCGCGCTCGCGCAAACCACGCCCAGCTCCCGGCGGGCGGGGTCGAGCGAGCGCACGAAGTTGAGGGCGCCGCGCCCCTTGTAGGAGCGGACGGCGTTGAGGTCCTCGCGTTTGAGCCGCACGTCCAGGCCGTAGCGCGCGGAGAGGCGCTCGTTGCGCTGGAGCGGGGTGGGCGCGATGACGTCGGCGAGGCGGGCGGCCGCCTCCTCCACCTGCGCCGCGGTCACCCGCGCGGGCGCCGCGTCCCCGTACCGGTCGTTGTCGTTCACCGTGGTCCTCGTCGTCGCGGGCGTGGGGCCCGGCTCCGCCGGGGGGCGGGGCTCCGGAACCGTCCGCTCCGACCGTACAGCGTCCCATGGGCGTTCGGGTGGCACTCGTGCCCCACGGGACACAGGGGCACCCGGGTCCGGCGGCGCGCACAGGTCCCGATGCCACCACGGTCGGGCAACGATTACGTGACAGGAGGTGTCTCGACGGTCGCTCCGTGTTTGATGCGGACGAATCAGGCGAAAAAGGCCCTTCGTACTGACCTCCTCTGTCCTCCTCTGTGGAAACGGTGATCCTCTCTCCCATGCAAGGGCTGACCGACGCCATCGGCGCCTTCAACAACGACCTCTTCTGGCCCCTGGTCATCGTGGTGCTGGTCGCCGCGAGCCTGTACTTCACCGTCCGCCTGGGGCTGGTGCAGCTGCGCCTGCTGCCCGACATGTTCCGCGCGCTGGGCGGCTCCACACGGACGGACGGCGACGGCAGGCGCTCCATCTCGTCCTTCCAGGCGTTCGCGGTGTCCGCCGCGGCCCGGGTCGGCACCGGCAACGTCGCGGGCGTCGCGACCGCCATCTCCCTGGGCGGCCCCGGCGCCGTGGTGTGGATGTGGATGATGGCGCTCCTGGTCGGCGCGGCCAGCTTCGTGGAGTCCACGCTGGCCCAGCTGTGGAAGGTGCCCTACCAGGGCGGTTTCCGGGGAGGCCCCGCCTACTACATGCAGTACGGGCTCGGCAGGCGCTGGCTTGGCGTGGTCTTCGCGATCACCATCACGGTGACCTTCGGCTTCGTCTTCAACGCCGTGCAGGCCAACACCATCTCCACGACCCTGGCCGGGTCCGCCGCGGAACTGGGCGCGGACACCGGCGCCATGCCGTGGCTGCCCGCAGCCATCGGGCTGGGCCTGGTGGCGCTGACCGCCGCGGTGATCTTCGGCGGCATCCGGCGCATCGCCCACGTCGCCCAGCTGCTGGTGCCGTTCATGGCCCTCGCCTACCTGCTGCTGGGTGTGGCGGTCGTCCTGATGAACATCGAGAAGGTCCCCGGCGTCCTGGCGCTCATGTTCACCCACGCGTTCGGGCTGCGCGAGATCGCCGCCGCCGGGCTGGGCACGGCGATCATCCAGGGCGTGCGCCGCGGGATGTTCTCCAACGAGGCCGGGCTGGGGTCGGCGCCCAACGCGGGCGCGACGGCGAGTGTCAGCCACCCGGTCAAGCAGGGGCTGGTGCAGACTCTGGGCGTCTACTTCGACACCCTCGTCGTCTGCTCGGTCACCGCCTTCATCATCCTGGTGTCCGACCCGGCCTACGGCGAGGACCTGGGGGCCACGATGACCCAGGACGCCCTGGGCGCGAACCTGGGCGCCTGGGCGGTGCACGCCCTCACCATCATCATCTTCCTGCTGGCCTTCACCTCGGTGCTGGGCAACTACTACTACGGCGAGTCCAACGTCGGCTTCCTCAACCCGAGCGAGAAGCTGCTGACCGCGTACAAGTGGGTGTTCCTGGTGGCGACCTTCCTGGGCTCCATCGGCTCGATCCAGCTGGTGTGGACGCTGTCCGACACGACCATGGGCTTCATGGCGCTGGTCAACCTGGCGGCGGTCGTCCCGCTGGCGGGGGTCGCGCTGAAACTGCTCAAGGACTACACGGACCAGCGCAGGCAGGGCCTGGACCCGGTCTTCACCGCGGACCGGCTGCCGGACCTGCCCAACGTGCTCTGCTGGGGCTCCGCCGAGCCCGAGAAGGCGGAGCGGACGCAGGCCTGACACCGGCGGGCCGTTCCGGCGGGGCGGCCGGGGCGGCCCGCCCGGTCCCCGACAGGGGCGGGCCTCCCGGAGCGGCTCCGGCGCCCCGGGTCATGCCACGGTAGGACGGCCAGGACCGGTCCCCGGTCCGACGCCCCGGCGCCGTCCGCCCGGCAGGGTCGTGCACATGACCTCTCCCCGAACACCCGTGTCCGTTCCGGCCCTCCACCTCCCCGTCCGGTGGGTCGGCGGTGTGTGCGCGGTCCTCGCGCCCCTGCTCCTGGCGGCCGGCATGCTGGTGCGCCTCCCCGCGGCGTTCACCCCCGCGGCGCAGCTCACCGCCTACGGGCACCATCCCGTCACCATGACCGTCTCGCACGCCCTCACCGGGGCCGCGCTCCTGCTGCTGTGGCCCGCCGCGGCGGTGCTCGCGGCGCGCGTCGCCGAACGCGCCCCCGCCTGGGGCCTGTGGGGCGGGCTGGCGGTCGTGTCCGGGCTGGTCGCCCGGGTCTTCCACGCCGGGGCGGACCACATGGCCTTCCGGTCGGCCGAGGCGCTCGGGGCCGCCGCCACCGCCCGGGTCGTCTCCGAGACCTACGGTGCCTTCCACGTGTTCTCGACGCTGAACGCGGTCATCCCGGCCGGTTGGGTGATCCTCGCGTTCGGCGCGCTGCGCGCCCGGGTCCTGGGGCCGGTCCGCGCCCTGGCCCTGGCCGCGACCGCGGCGCTGCCGCTGGGCGTGCTGAAGGGCACCGCGCCGCTGTCGCTGGTCGCCGTGGCCGGGCTCGCGATCGCGCTGGTGCCCACCGGAGTGGAACTGCTGCGCGCCCGGCCCAGGCCGCGGCCGGCCGCGGTCCTGGGGTGGGGAGCGGTGGCCCTGGCGGCGCTGGCGGCGCTGACGGCCCTGGGCCGGCTGGGCTGAGCACACCGGTATCGGTACCTTTACGCCATGGATTCCCGCGATGTCCGTCGCCCCCGTGTCCAGGACCTGGTGGCGGCGGTCGCCGCGACCGCGGTCTACACGGGCTTCGCGTACCTGCCCGGGACCGACGGGCAGCCCGCCTACCCCGGCCCGCCCTGGCTCGCCGTCGCCATCGCCCTCGGGGTCGGCGCGCCGCTCGTGTTCCGCCGCCGGTGGCCCCTGGCGGCGTTGGGCGTGATCCTGGCCGCCCTCACCGCAGCCACCCTCCTGGACCTCACCCGGGAGCCCTATCTGGCGGCCGCGCTGGCCGCCCACACCGCGGGGTCCGCGCCGCCCTCCCGGCGTTCGGCGCCCGCGCTCGCCGCCGCGCTGGCGGTGGCCTGCGGCGGGGTGTACGCCGGTCAGGCGCTGGTCACCCCCTCCGGTGACCGGGCGGAGGCGGTCGGCCTGGCCCTGCTGGTGGCGGCGGCCGTCGGCGGCGCGTGGGCGCTGGGGGCCGCCGTCCGCGTCCGGAAGGAGCAGGAGGGCCGGTGGGAACGGCACCTGGCGGAGCGGGCGGCGGCCGAGGAGCGGCTGCGGATCGCCCGTGACATGCACGACGCCGTCTCGCACACCCTGGGCCTGATCACGGTGCGCGCGGGTGTGGCCGCCCACGTGCCCGAGGCCGACCCGCGAGCCGCGCTCCGGGACATCGAGGAGATCGGCCGGTCCGCGCTGACGGACGTGCGCCGCACCCTCGGGGCGCTGCGGGAGGGCGGACCGCTCTCCCCCGCCGACGGGGACCTGCGGGAGGCGATCGGGGACGCGGAACGCGCCGGGGTCGCCGTGGAGTCGTCGGTCGGCGGCCTGGACGCCCTGTCCGACGCCCCCCGGGCGCTGGTGCACCGGATCGTGCGGGAGGCCCTGGCCAACGCGGTCAAGCACGCCGCCCCGACCCGGTGCCGGGTCACCGTGGCGGTCGGGGACGGCACGGTCGCCGTCGACGTCGTGGACGAGGGGCCGGCGGGGTGGCGGCGGCCCCGCCTCCCGGGCGGGCACGGGCTGGCGGGCCTGCGCGAACGGGTGCTGCTGTACGGCGGCGAGCTCTCGGCGGCGCCGCGCCCGGGCGGCGGGTTCGCGGTCTCCGCGCGCCTGCCGGTCGCGGAGGAGGGGCGGTGACGGGTCCCGGCGTCCGGGTGCTGGTCGCGGAGGACCAGGCGATGCTCCGGGGCAGCCTCCGGTTCCTGATCGACCACACCCCGGGGATGGCCGCCGCGGGCGAGGCCGCCACCGGGGCGGAGGCGGTGGAGGAGGCGCGGCGCCTGCTGCCGGACGTCGTCCTGATGGACATCCGCATGCCGGTCCTGGACGGCATCGAGGCCACCCGCCGGATCTGCGCGGACCCCCGGACGTCCGGGGTCCGCGTGCTCGTCCTCACCACCTTCGACCTGGACGAGTACGTCTACGCGGCGCTGCACGCGGGGGCGGCGGGCTTCCTGCTCAAGGACACCCCGCCCGCGAAGATGATCGAGGCCGTCGGCGTCGTGGCCTCCGGGGAGTCGCTGCTGTCGCCCTCGGTCACCCGCCGGCTGATCGCCGCCTTCGTCCGCGGCCCCGGGGCCGGGCGCCCGTCCGCCCTGCCGGGGAGTGTCACGGAGCGGGAGACGGAGGTGCTGCGGCTGGTCGCCTCGGGGTTCTCGAACGCTGAGCTGGCCGAGCACCTGCACCTGAGCATGGCCACGGTCAAGACCCACATCGGCAGGCTGCTGGCCAAGCTCCACGCCCGGGACCGGGCCCAGCTGGTGATCGCCGCCTACGAGTCCGGGCTGGTGGGCGCCGGGCGCGCGGAGCGGCCCCGCGCCTAGGGCGGAGCCCCTGCCGGGAGGGCCGCGGCGCCCCCGGGGGCCGGGGGCGCCGCTCCCGGTCAGAGCGTGTCGGTGACGCGCTTGCCGTCGCTCTTGTCGATGGTGAAGGCGTCCACCACCGTGCCGTCGGCGGTGCGCGCGGTGTAGACCAGCCGGTCGCCGTCGACCTCCACGGCCTGGAAGGTCGGGGTGTCGGCGATCTGGACGCGGGCCTCGGCGCCGTTGGAGGTCCAGTTGCCGTCGGAGACGTCGTACATCTTGGTGCCGGTCACCGCGACGGTGTAGACGGTCCCGGTCTGCACGGCCGGGTCGTCGGTGCGGTTGGCGGTGAGGTTGCCGCGGGCGTAGGAGTGGTCGTGGCCCTGGAGGACCAGGTCGACGCCGTGCTCCTCCAGGGTGTCCAGCCAGGCGTCGCGCAGCGGCCGGTTGTCGCGGCTGGGGCTGTTGGAGAAGACGGGGTGGTGGAAGGTGACCACCGTCCACTCGTGGGGGTTGGACTCCAGGGTCTCCTCCAGCCACCGCTGCTGGGTGTCCAGCCAGGAGCGGGTGCTCAGCGGGGCGGCGTTGCGGTAGTTGGAGTTCAGGACGACGAACCGCACGCCCTGGTAGTCCGTGTGGTAGACGGTCTCGGGCAGGTGGCGGCCGCCGGTGGGGCCGTTGCCCGCACCGGGGAACTGGGCGGTCCAGTAGCGGCTCAGGGACAGCAGCGAGTACTCGTGGTTGCCGGGGGCGGTGATGTGGTTCATGGTGCCCGCGGCCTCGGGGCCGATGGCGTCGAACCACTCGGTCCACTCCGACTCGCTGTCGGCCGTGTTGATGAGGTCGCCGGCGTGGACGGCCAGTTCGGCGTCGGGCTCGGCGGCCAGGGCGGCCCGCACCATGGTGGCGCCGCCGGTGGAGATGCCGTTCTGGATGTCGCCGAAGTACAGGAACGTGAAGGGGTCGGCGCCGGAGGAGGCCGTGGTGAAGACCCGCCAGGGGCTGAAGGAGGTCCCGTCGCCGACGCGGTACCGGTAGTCGGTGCCGGGGGTCAGGCCGGTGGCGGTGGCGGCGTGGAAGGTGCCGTTGACCGAGGCGGTGTCGGCGCCCTCGACGGTGTCGACCCGGTCGGGGTCGGCGGCCGGGGCGATCTGGAGCACCGGGTCGCCGGAGCCGTCCGAGCGCCAGGTGAGGGTCTGCGAGGTGGCGGGGTCGGCGGTGGGGGTGAGGATCACGCGCTCGGGGTCGGTGGCCGCGGTCGCGGCGGGGGCGGTGGCGGCGACCGCGGTCAGGGCCAGGAGGGTCGAGCCGAACAGGGCGAAGGCGCGGCGGGCGGCGAGGGGGGACACGGGGGGTGCCTTTCTGCCGGGGAACGCTGACGCAGCGACGGTAGCCGCCCGGGGGCAACGCGGTGTGAACGGTCGGGGACCATCAGTCGCGGCCCGGTGAACGCCGTACGTGCGCACTGTTACCGCCCCTGCGCAGGGGGTCGGCGCTGTGCCCTGGGGCCGGGAGCGGCCGCCTCCGGGTCCGCCGCCCCGCACCCGATCCGGTGGACACAGCGCCCGGGGGTGGGCGGCGCCCACCCGGGCCCGGAACGGCACCGCCGACGGCCGGGGCCTAGCCCTGTTCCGCCAGGCGGGCGCCGAAGGCCCGCAGGGCCGCCCGCGCCTCCGGCGGCCCGTGCACGGTGACGTCGGCGTCCAGGAACGCCAGGGGCGTGAGCAGCCACTCCCAGGTGTCGGCCATGACCGCCACCCGGGTCCGCTCCCCCGCCAGGGCCTCGACCTCGGCGTCGTGCTCGGCGAAGGCGTCGGCGACCGCCGCAGCGGGCGCGGCCACGGTGAGGACGACCCGTGTGCGCTCCCGGTCCAGGCCGCGCCGGAGGTACTCCGCGGCGGTGTCGGCGGGCAGCGGCCGGGGCGTGAAGGCGTCGTGCGTCGTCCGCAGGCCGGCCATGCGGTCCGTGCGGAACACCCGCCAGTCCTCGCGGCCGGTGTCCCAGGCCAGCAGGTACCACCGGCCCCGGTGGTGGACCTGCCGGTGGGGCTCGACCCGCCGCGAGGACTCCCGCCCGGTGCGCCCCCGGTAGTCGAAGGCGACGGTCCGCCGGTCCCGGATCGCGTCGGCCAGGGCGGCCAGGCTCCCGGCCGCGGTGCCCGGCCCGGGCGGCGTCGTGCTCTCCAGGCTCTCCCGGAGGCGGGCCGCCCGGTGCCGCAGCCGCGCGGGCAGGTACTGGTCGACCTTGCCGTAGGCGCGGGTGGCGGCCTCCTCCACGCTCCCGCCCTCGGCCGCGCCGCCCGCCGCCAGGGCGGCCAGCGCCAGCAGGGTCGCGGTCGCCTCGTCGTCGTCGAACACCAGCGGGGGCACGGAGGAGCCCGCGACCAGCCGGTAGTGGCCGCCGGGCCCGGGCCGGGTGCTCACCGGGTAGCCGTAGCCGCGCAGGCGGTCCACGTCGCGGCGCAGCGTCCGGGGGCTGACGCCCAGCCGCGCGGCCAGTTCCTCCCCGGTGAACGAGCGCCCGGACTGGAGTGTGGTGAGCAGGGCGAGGGTGCGCCCGGTGACGTCCGCCATGGGTCCAGTCTCGCCGATATCGCGGCCGGATTCCGGCCACATCTGCTCGTAGCGTCGCCGGTATGGAGACCAACGCGGTGATCCGCCTGCGCGGAGTGCGGACCAACAACCTCAAGTCCATCGACCTCGACATCCCGTGCGGACGCCTGGTGGTGTTCGCGGGCGTGTCGGGTTCGGGCAAGTCGTCGCTGGTGTTCGGCACGGTCGCGGCCGAGGCCGGGCACCGGCTCAACGAGACCTTCCCCCCGTTCGCCCGGGAGCGGCTGCCCAAGTGGAGCCGCCCCGACGCCGACCTCGTCGAGGGGCTCACCCCCGTGGTGGTGGTCGGGCAGCGCCGGCTGGGCGGCAACGCCCGCTCCACCGTCGGCACCGCCACCGGGGTCTGGGCGTACCTGCGGCTGCTGTTCTCCCGGATCGGCACCCCGCACGTGGGCGAGGCCTCCCGGTTCTCGTTCAACGACCCGGCGGGGATGTGCCCGGCCTGCTCGGGGCTGGGCGAGACCGTGGTGAGCGCCGTCGACCGGTTCCTGGACCTCGACCTGTCGCTGGCTCAGGGGGCGATCCGGGTGCCGGGGTTCGGCGACGGCCGCCACTGGTACGAGCGCTACGCCGACATCGGCTCCTTCACCGCCGACACCCCGCTGCGCGAGTGGACGCCCGAGGAGCGCCGCGCCCTGCTGTACGGCGGCGAGCACGCGGCGCGGCTGGGCACCCGGCCCGCCCGCGAGTACGAGGGGATCGTGGAGCGGTTCGAGCGCATCCACCTGCGCTCCGGCGGGGAGGCCTCCGAGCGCAAGCGCGAGGTGACGGCCCGGTTCACCCGCGCGGCGCCCTGCCCGGAGTGCGGGGGCGACCGCCTGAACGCGGCGGCCCGCGCCGCCACGGTCCGCGGCCGCACCCTGGGCGGGCTCGCCCGCACCGAGATCGCCGACCTGGCCGCCTGGGTGCGGGAGGTGGACGACCCCGCCGTGGCCCCGGTGGTGGCCGGGCTGGAGGCGCGCCTGCGGGCCCTGGTCGGGATCGGGCTGGGGTACCTGCACCCGGGCCGGGGCACCGCGAGCCTGTCCGGCGGCGAGTCCCAGCGGATCACGACCGTCCGGTACCTGGCCGGGGGCCTGGTGGGGATGACCTACATCTTCGACGAGCCCACCACGGGCCTGCACCCGCGCGACGTCGCGTCGATGACGGAGCTGCTGCTCCGGCTGCGCGACCTGGGCAACACGGTCCTGGTGGTCGAGCACGACCCGGCCGTCATGGCGATCGCCGACGAGGTCGTCGAGATCGGCCCGGGGGCCGGGGCCGACGGGGGCCGGGTGGTCCACCAGGGGACCTTCGGCGCGCTGCGGTCCGCGGGCACGGCCACCGCCGCGGCCCTGGCCGCCCGGGCGCCGGTCCGGGCCGTGCCCCGCCCGGCCACCGGGGCGCTCACGGTGCGCGGCGCCCGCCGCAACAACCTCAAGGACGTCACCGTGGACGTGCCCACCGGGGTGCTCACCGTCCTGACCGGCGTCGCCGGCTCGGGCAAGTCCAGCCTGGCGGCGGAGCTGGTCGAGGGGCACGGGGCGGTGGTGCTCGACCAGCGGCCGGTGACCGCCCACCGGCGCTCCACCCCCGTCACCTACACCGGGATCGCCGCGCCGCTGCGCGCGCTGTTCGCCGAGCGCAGCGGGCTGCCCGCGAGCCGGTTCAGCGCCAACTCCGAGGGCGCCTGCCCCGAGTGCCGGGGGCTGGGCACGGTCCGCGTGGACCTGGCGTTCCTGGAGGCCGAGGAGGTCCTGTGCCCGGTCTGCGAGGGCCGGCGCTTCACCGAGGAGGTGCTGCGCCACCGGGTGGCGGGGCTGACCATCGCCGACATCGACGCCCTCACGGTCGCCGAGGCCCTCGCCCTGCTGCCCGACGAGGCGATCCGGACGGCGCTGCGCCGCCTGGACCGGGTGGGGCTGGGCCACCTGCGGCTGGGACGGCCGCTGACGAGCCTGTCCGGCGGCGAGTGCCAGCGCCTCAAGATCGCCCGGGAGCTGCGCGACGCCGCCGGCCCGACCCTGTACGTCCTGGACGAGCCCACCACCGGGCTGCACCCGGGCGACGTCGCCGTGCTGCTCGGGGTGCTGGACCGGCTGGTCGAGCGGGGGCACACCGTGGTCGTCGTCGAGCACGACGTGGACGTCATGCGCCACGCCGACCACCTCATCGACCTGGGGCCGGGGCCGGGCGAACGCGGCGGGCGGGTCCTCTACCAGGGACCGCCCGCCGGGATCGTCGGCACGGCGACCGCCGAGGCCCTACACGGCGGGTGAGTCCACCCGGGGCAGGGCGCGGCCGTTGCGGTGGGCGTACTCCTGCCCCGTCTCCAGCCGGTAGAAGGTCACCGGCGACCAGGTCACGGCGTCCTCGGGGCGGGTGGCGTACACACCGGGGGCGACCGCCGCCATGGGGTGCTCCTGGACGGGGTCGGGCCGCAGCTCGGCCAGCGGGCCCAGGGCGGTGCTGCGCAGTACCGGGCCGTCCGCGCCCGCCAGCACCTCCAGGCGCCCGGCGGCGCCCTCGTACACGCCCAGGTGCGGGGTGACGTCGTGGTGCGGCGGGTCGGCGGGCGGTTCCAGGGCGCCGGGGACGCGCACCCCGGCCAGGGCCTCGAACACCTCCCGGTACAGGTCCTGGTAGAGGTCGCGGGTGCGGCCGCCGTTGGTGAGCAGGGCGACGGCCAGGCCCGCCCCGGGCAGCAGACGCAGGAACGCGGACTGGCCGATGGTGTTGCCGTCGTGGCCGATGGCGCGGTGCCCGTCCCAGTCGTAGCGGATCCAGCCCAGCCCCCAGGAGTCGCCGAGGGTGTAGGGGTCGGGCAGGCCCACCTGCGGCTCGGCCATGGCGCGGACGGTGTCCCGCGACAGCAGGCGGGTCCCGTCGGCCGTGGTGCCGCCGCGCAGGTGGAGGGCGGCGAAGGCCAGCACGTCGCCGACGTCGGCGGTGACGCCCCCGGCCGGTCCGATGGCCCGGGGCAGCCCCCACTGCGTGGTCCGCACCGGGTCGGGCAGGCCCTCGACGTGGCCGGTCGCGGGGTCGTTCAGCAGGGCGTGCTCGGGCAGGGTGCCGGTGCGCTCCAGGCCCAGCGGCGCGAAGAGGCGGTCGCGCATCGCCTCGTCCCACACCTGCCCGGTGAGGCGTTCGATGATCCGGCCCAGCAGCACGAACCCGGAGTTGCAGTAGGAGAAGGTGGCGCCCAGGGGGTGGACGCGGAGGGCGTCGGCGAGCGGTGCGACGTAGCGCTCGATCGCGTCGTCGCCGCGGCCGGTGTCGGTGAACAGGTCGCCGTCGATACCGCTGGTGTGGGTGAGCAGGTGGCGGACGGTGACCCCGGCGGTGGTGGCGCCGGCGGAGGGGACGAGCTCGGGCAGGACCTCCGCGACGGGGGTGTCCAGGGCCAGCAGGCCCTCCTCGACCAGGCCCATGACGACGGTGGCCGTCCAGACCTTGGAAACCGAGCCGATCTGGAAGGCGGACCTGGGGGTGACGGGGTGGCCGGTGTCGGTGTCCAGGACGCCGTGCGCCACCGCGGCGGTCTCCTGCCCCCCGTCGGGGGACAGGCGCAGGATGCCGAGCTGGGCGCCGGGGACGCCGTGCCGTCCGGCGAGGTCGGACAGCCGGGCGGCCCAGTGGCCGGGGTCGAGGGGGGTGGGTTCGTCGGGCAAGGTGCTCCCCTGTCGGTCGTGGCCGGTGGGTCCCGGTACCGGGACCCACCGGCCACCCTAGAACGTGCCCCGCGCTCCGGTCCGGGGACCCCGCACGGCCCGCCGACCTGACACGCGCCGGGACCGCCCGTGGCCGATCCGCCGCCCGGCGGGCATGCTCGGGCCAGATCGCTCCGGCCCCGGCGGCCCGGACCCGGGGTCCGGGCCGCCGGGGCGACACCGCTCAGGAGGAGACCCCATGGCCGCGCCCGCGCAGTCCCCGCCCGCCACGACCCGGTGCCGCGTCTGCGGCGGGTCCGTCGAACGCTTCCTCGACCTGGGCCGGCAGCCGCTCTCGGACGTCTTCCGCTCGCCGCAGGACGACACCGAGGAGTTCTTCTACCGGCTGCACGTGGGGCAGTGCGGCTCCTGCTCCATGGTGCAGCTCATGGAGGAGGTCCCCCGCGAGCGCATGTTCCACGCCGACTACCCGTACTTCTCCAGCGGCTCCTCCGTCATGCGCGAGCACTTCGCCGGCACGGCGCGGGGCTTCCTGGAGACGGAGCTGACCGGGAACGACCCGCTCATCGTCGAGATCGGCTCGAACGACGGGGTCATGCTCTCCACCGTGCGCGACGCGGGCGTCCGCCACGTCGGGTTCGAGCCGTCGGGGAGCGTGGCCGCGGTGGCGCGCGGCGCCGGGATCCGGGTGCGGGAGGAGTTCTTCGAGGCCACCACGGCGGAGGCGCTGCGGCTGGAGGAGGGCCCCGCGGACGTCATCTTCGCCGCGAACACGTTCTGCCACATCCCCTACATCGACTCCGTCCTCAAGGGCGTGGACGCCCTGCTGGGGCCGGACGGCGTCTTCGTGTTCGAGGACCCCTACTTCGGCGACATCGTGTCCCGGACCTCGTTCGACCAGATCTACGACGAGCACTTCTTCCTGTTCTCGGCGACGTCGGTGCGCGCGATGGTGGCCCGCCACGGCCTGGAGCTGGTCGACGTGCGGCGGCTGCCCGTCCACGGCGGCGAGGTGCGCTACACCATCGCCCGCGCGGGCGCGCGGCCGGTCTCGGACGCGGTGACCGCGCTGATCGCCGAAGAGGAGGAGCGGGGGCTGCACTCCCCCGACACCCTGCGGGCCTTCGCCGGGTCGGTGGCCTCGGTCAGGAACGGCCTGATCGCCCTCCTCGAGCGGATCGTCGCGGAGGGCGGGACGGTGGACGCCTACGGCGCCACGGCCAAGAGCGCGACCGTCGTCAACTACGCCGGGCTGGGCCCCGGCCTCATCCGCCGGGTCTACGACAGCACCCCGGCCAAGCAGGGCATGCTCACCCCCGGGGCGCACATCCCCGTGGTACCGCCCGCCGCCCTGCGCGAGGACCCTCCCGGACACCTGCTGCTCTTCGCCTGGAACCACGCCGAGGAGATCATGGAGAAGGAGCGGTGGTTCCGCGAGCAGGGAGGCCGCTGGGTCCTCTACGTCCCCGAACCGCACACGGTCTGACCCGGCGCAGCCGACGAGGAGTCCGCCATGAACAGCCCCTCCGCACCGCTCTCGGGGATCTACCGGTCCTCGGCCGACCTGTACGAGGCCATCTACAGCCGCCGGGGCAAGGACTACGCCCGCGAGGCCGGGCAGATCGCCGCGCTGGTGCGCGAGCGCCGGCCCGGGGCGGCGTCGCTGCTCGACGTCGCCTGCGGGACCGGCTCGCACCTGGAGCACCTGAGCGCGCACTTCGAGCACGTCGAGGGGATCGACCTGGCCCCCGACATGGTGCGGGTGGCCCGCGCCAAACTCGCCGACGTCCCCGTCCACATCGGCGACATGCGCGATTTCCGCATCGACGGCCGGTTCGACGTGATCACCTGCATGTTCAGCTCCATCGGCTACGCCGGCGGCGAGCGCGGGCTCGTCGAGGCGCTCGACACCTTCGCGCGGCACCTGGCGCCGGGCGGGGTGATCGTCCTGGAGCCGTGGTACTTCCCCGAGACCGCCCTGGACCGCCACGTCGTGGGCGACGTGATGACGGTCGGGGACCGGACCATCGCCCGGGTCTCGCACGCGGTCAGGGAAGAGGGGGCGCACCGGATGCGCGTCCACTACGTGGTCGCCGATCCCGCGGAGGGCATCCGGGCCTTCGAGGACGAGCACGTGCTGGCGATCATCGAGCGCGGGATCTACGAGAAGGCGTTCGCGGCGGTGGGCTGCGACGTGGACTACGTCGAGACGGAGGGCCCCGGCCTGTTCGTCGCGACCTCGCGACGGAACGGGTGAGGATGCGCGCGCGTCAGCTGTCGATCCCGGGGGCGCTGGTGTTCACGGCCCCGGTGTACTCCGACCCCCGCGGCACGTTCACCTCACCGTTCCTGGCCTCGGCCTTCGCCGAGGCCGCGGGGCACCCCCTGTTCGCCCCGGCGCAGATCAGCCACAGCCGGTCGCGCCGCGGCGTGGTCCGCGGGGTGCACTACACCGCCACCCCGCCGGGCATGGCCAAGCTCGTGCACTGCCCCCAGGGCCGGGCCCTGGACTTCATCGTCGACCTGCGCACCGGCTCGCCGGCGTTCGGGCGGTGGGAGAGCGTCGAACTGGACCCCGCCTCGGGGAGGTCGGCCTACCTGCCGGTGGGTGTGGGCCACCTCTTCGTCGCCCTGGAGGACGACACCGTGATGTCGTACTTCCTCTCCCGGGAGTACGTCGCGGAGAACGAGCGGGCCGTCGCCCCCTTCGACCCCGACCTGGGGCTGGAGATCCCGCCGGGGCACACGCAGATCTCCGAGCGCGACCGGGTGGCCCCGTCCCTGGGCGAGGCCGCGCGGCTGGGGGCCCTGCCCGACTACCGGGAGTGCCTCGTCCTCGAACAGTCCCTCCACGCCGGGGAGGGCGGCCGTGTCCGGTGAGCGGGTCGCGGTGATCGGCGCGACCGGCTGGGTGGGGCGGCACGTGTGCGCCGCCCTGGCCGCGCACGGCCACGGGGTCGTGGCGCTGGCGCGGTCGCCGGCCGCGCACCTGTCCGGGTACCCGTTCCACCCCGTGGACCTGACGTCCGTGCGGCCCGGGGCGCTCGCCGGGCTGCTGCGCTCGGAGCGGGTGACGGCGGTGGTGAACGCGACCGACGCGGCCAACGCCAGGGACGGGTGGCACCGGCCCGACGCGGTCGTGCACGAGGCGAACACCACGGCGGCGCTGACCCTGGTGCGGGCCGTTCGGGAGCTGGCGGACCCGCCCCGGCTGGTGCACCTGGGGACCCTGCACGAGTACGGCGAACAGCAGTGGGGCGGGCGGGTCCGCGAGGAGGACCCGGCCCGCCCCCGCGGCGCCTACGCGCGCAGCAGGCTGATCGCGAGCGAGACGGTGCTGGCCTCGGCGGGCCCGGGGGTCCCGGACCCGGCGGTGCTGCGGCTGGCGAACGTGTGCGGGCCGCACCCCTCCCCCGCCTCCTTCCCCGGCCTGCTCCAGCGGTCGTTCCGCCGCGCCCTGGCGGGCGAGCGGCCGTCGCTGCGGATCGCGGGGGACCACCGCGACTACGTCGACGTCCGGGACGTCGCCCGCGCGGTGGTGCGCGCCTGTGAGCGCGGCGGGGGCCTGGTCAACATCGGCGGGGGCCGCGCCGTCGCGGTCAAGGACATGGTCGCCCGCATGGTGGAGGTGTCCGGGGTGCCCGCGGACGCCGTCGAGCAGACGCCGGGGGACGTGGGCGGGTTCGGCGGCGGATGGTCCCTGGCCGACGTGTCCGCCGCCGAACGCCTGCTGGACTGGCGCCCCCGGATCCCCGTGGAGCGCTCCCTCCACGACATGTGGCACGCCTGAGCGCTCCGGCCCCGGTCAGATCCGGGCCAGGACCTCCCTCAGTGCGCCGATGACCTTGTCCTGGGCGCCCTCCGACAGCGACGGGTACATGGGCAGCGAGAAGATCTCCCGGGCCAGCCGCTCGGTCACCGGCAGGTCGCCCTCGGAGTAGCCCAGGTGCGCGAACCCGCTCATGGTGTGCACCGGCCAGGGGTAGCTGATGTTGAGGTGGATGTCGTGTTCGCGCAGCGCCTCGATGATCGCGTCGCGGCGCGGGTGGCGCACCACGTGCACGTAGTACACGTGGTCGTTGCCGGGGGCGGTCCGGGGCAGGATCAGGTCGGTGTCGGCCAGGGCCTCGGCGTAGCGGCGCGCCACCCGGCGCCGCCCCTCGATGTAGGAGTCCAGGCGGGCGAGCTTGCCGCGCAGGATCTCGGCGTGCACCTCGTCCAGCCGGCTGTTGTGGGCCGGGGTGGCCACCGTGTAGTAGCGCTCCTCCATGCCGTAGAAGCGCAGGCGGCGCAGGTTCGCGTCGACCCCGGCGTCGGGGGTCAGGACGGCGCCGCCGTCGCCGTAGGCGCCCAGGACCTTGGTGGGGTAGAAGGAGAAGGCGGCCGCGTGGCCCATGGTGCCCGCGATCCTGCCGTGGTGCCGGGCGCCGTGCGCCTGCGCGCAGTCCTCGACGACGGCCAGGCCGTGCTCCTCGGCCAGCCGCAGCAGCGGCTCCATGTCGACGCACTGGCCGTACAGGTGCACCGGCAGGAGCGCCCGGGTCCGGGGCGTGATGGCGGCGGCGACCTGCTTCACGTCCATGAGGAAGTCCTCCTCCCGGACGTCGACGAACACCGGGGTGGCGCCCGTGGAGTGGATGGCGACCACGGTGGGCGCCGCGGTGTTGGAAACGGTCACGACCTCGTCGCCGGGGCCCACTCCGAGGGCCTCCAGTGCGAGGACGAGCGCGTTGGTGCCGTTGTCCACTCCCACGCAGTGCGCAGTCCCGTGGTAGCCCGCGAACTCCCGCTCGAATCCGCGGACGCTCTCGCCCAGGACCAGCTGCCCGGAACGGAAGACCCTGTCGACCGCGGCCAGGATCTCTTCCCGTTCGGCTTCGTACTCTTCCACGTAGTCCCACACCCGCATGGCCATGACCACTCTTTCCCGTGTGAAATTCGACGAACCGAGGCTCGCAGGAAAGGATATGCGTGTCAATGGCGTCGATCCATTTTTTTCAACCTGACAAACCAGCGCGCAAATCCTTGCCGCATTGGCTTTCACGACCATTATTTTCAGGTGATCGGAGGTTTCAATACGATCAGCGCCGCCCTCTGTGAATGAAACCTTCGCGACCGCCGGTCGAACACGGGGCGAGCACGGAGGCACCATGAGGATTCTGGTGACCGGGGCCGCGGGATTCATCGGCGCGCATTTCGTGCGTTCCGTCCTGGAGGACCTGCTGCCCGGGACCGAGGGGGCGCGGGTGACGGCGGTCGACCTGCTCACCTACGCCGGGGACCGCCGGCGGCTGCCCGAGGAGTCGTCCCGCCTGTCGTTCGTCCGGGCCGACATCACCGACGCGGCCCGGATGGACGGGCTCGTCCCGGGCCACGACGCGGTGGTGAACTTCGCGGCGGAGAGCCACGTCGACCGATCCATCGCGGCGGCCGAGGCGTTCGTGCGGACCAACGTGCTCGGGACCCACGTCCTGCTCGACGCGGCGCGGCGCGCCGGCGGGGTCCGCTTCCTCCAGGTCTCCACCGACGAGGTGTACGGCTCGATCGAGACGGGCTCCTGGGACGAGTCCTGCCCGGTGGCCCCCAACTCGCCCTACGCGGCCTCCAAGGCCGCGGCCGACCTGCTCGTGCAGTCCTTCGTGCGCACGCACGGACTGGACGCCCGCATCACCCGCTGCTCCAACAACTACGGGCCGTTCCAGCACCCGGAGAAGCTGGTGCCGCGGTTCACGACCTCCCTGATCGGGGGCGGGCGGGTGCCGCTCTACGGCGACGGCCTCAACGTGCGCGAGTGGCTGCACGTGGACGACCACTGCCGGGCCCTGGGCCTGGTCCTGGCCAAGGGAGAGCCGGGCCGCGTCTACAACATCGGCGGCAGCGGGCGCACCAACCTCGACGTGACCCGGCGGCTCCTGGAGCTGCTCGGCGCCCCGGAGTCGGCCGTGGACCGCGTGGCCGACCGGGCCGGGCACGACCGCCGCTACTCCGTGGACGACACCCGGATCCGCACCGAGCTGGGATACGCGCCCCGCGTGCCCTTCGACGAGGGGCTCGCGTCCACCGTGGCCTGGTACACGGAGAACCCCGACTGGTGGGGGCCGCTGCGCGGGGACTCCGCGGCCGGATGAACGGCGCGGCCCCCGGCCGGCCGAACGGGCGTCCCCCGCGGACGCCCTTCCTGCGGTTACGGCGGTTCGGGCCGGACCGGAACACGATCACAACCATTCCGGAGCCCCCGGGGGGCACAGTGGTCCGCAACCCTGCACCCCGGGCCGAACGGCCGGACCGCCAGAGAGGACCGTTGCACGGTGGAGAACGAGCGTACACGTGTGGCAGTGATCATCGGGAGCATCCGCAAGGACCGCTTCTGCGCGACCCCTGCCGCGTGGGTGGCGGAGCGCGCCCGCGCGCACGGCGACATCGACGTGGATCTCATCGACCTCGCCGAGGCGGACCTCCCGGTGGTCCTGCCCGGGGACGACGGGGAGCAGGCGCCCGACCAGGTCCGGGCGCTGGGCGAGCGCCTGGCGGCGGCGGACGCCTTCATCGTGGTGACACCGGTCTACAACCGCGGCTACCCCGCGTCGCTGAAGAACGCCATCGACTGGTTCTTCCAGGAGTGGGTCGCCAAGCCCGTCGGCTTCGTCAGCTACGGGGGCGTGGGCGGCGGCCTGCACGCGGTGGAGCAGCTGCGCCCGGTCTTCAGCGAGGTCCACGCCGCCACCATCCGGAACACGCTCAGCTTCCCGAACTTCTGGGACCGCTTCGACGCGGAGGGGCGGCCGGTGGAGGTGGAGGAGACGGAGATCGCCGCCAAGGCCTTCCTCGACCAGCTGATGTGGTGGTCCGACGTGCTGCGCGAGGGCCGCCGGAAGCGGCCGTACACCACCTAGAAGGGCCCGCGCGGGAAATCCGGGGGAATTCGCCGGCCCGGGCACCGTCCCCGGCGCCGGACGCCTTTCGGTGCGGGCGGGCGTTCACAGAGGGCCGGGGGAAATCCCGGGAAACGAACACGGAATGGGGTCCCGATCGGGACCCGGCGGGCGCCGGCGCCGGATCGGCTCATCCGGGCGGACATCCGGCCCGGCGCCGGCGCCCGCTATTCCGAGATGCGGACAAATGAATTATCCCGGAGCCCGGCCGACGGGGAAATGGAGAACCTTGGCACAGAACCGTCCTTACCGCTATGCTCGGTGACCGGGTGTACTCGAGAGTACACAGAACACGACACCCGACACCGGCCCGCAGCCCGGGGATTCCCGTACAACGGGGGCCGCCGCCCGCAGAGCACGAGACGACCACCCCCCTGACCCCGGCGCAGTGCGCAATGCACATCACCGATCGGACCACGGCACCGGAAGACGATTGAGCATGTCGCATTCATTGCCGCGCACCATGGGTTATGTAACCGCCCCGTACCGTACATCCTGGAACCATTTCTCCACCCCTCTCATCGGCCGCGAGGCGGAACTCGACCGGTTGGGGAAGTGGCTTTCGGACCCCGCAGTGCGCATTCTGACCATCACCGGCCCCGTGGGCGTGGGCAAGAGCCGGCTGGCCGCCGCGGCCCTGGAGAAGGTCGCGGAGACCTTCACGGCCGGGACGAAGATCATCGAACTCGACGTGGTGTGCCCGGAGATCGGAGGACTCAACTACGGCAAGTCCGCGGACGTCCCCCTGGAGGAGGTCGAGTCAGCCCTGGTCGACGTCCTCCCCTCCCCGGTGGCCGGGGCGCCGCCGACGGGAGAGGGGAGGTCGCTGCTGATCCTCGACGGATGCGAGCAGATCCTCCCCCAGCTCCGGGAGGCCCTCCCTCCCCTGCTCGCCGCCCGCCCGGGGACGACCGTCCTGGTCACCGGGCCGACGCCCATCGGGGCCTACGGGGAGGCCGTCCTGCGCCTGGCGCCGTTGCCCACCCCGGAGGCGGGCAACGGGGAGGAGTGGACCGACTCCCGGTCCCTGCCCTCCGTCCGGCTGTTCCTGCGGCGGGTCCAGGCGATCCGCCCGATATTCGAGTTCACCCCCGAGAACCACGAGGCGGTGATGCTCCTGTGCCAGAGGACCGACGGCCTGCCCCTGGCCATCGAGCTCGCCGCGGCGCGGATGAAGTTCTGCTCCGCGCGCGAGGTCCTGGACGGCCTGGAGGAGGACCTGGGGACCCTCTCCGGCGAGCACGGGGAGACCCTCTCCCGGCACACCGGTGTACAGGAGGCCATCGCCTGGGCCCTGCGCCAGATCACACCGCAGGAGCGGGCGCTTCTCGAACACCTCGCGGTCTTCCACTCCAAGGTCGACGTCCCGGCGGCCGTCGCCATCTCCGGCACCGGCGCGGACGAGACGGAGAAGCACCTGGCGCGCCTGGTGAACGTCAGCCTCCTCGACGCGGTCGAGGAGTCCGACGGCCAGATCGTCTTCCGCCTCCTGGGCCTGACCCGGCAGTTCCTCCTGGAGAGCATGCGCGCCGAGGGCCGGCTGGACGGCGCGCGCCGCGCCCACGCCGCGTACTTCGCGCGGTGGGCGCTCTTCCTGTGCGACCCGGCCACGCGCTGGAACCGCCCGCGCCGTTCCCAGGGGGTGTACCGCCGCCAGGCGGACCTCCTGGCGGCCATGGAGTTCCTGCTGGAGGAGGACCCCCTCACCGCCACCGACCTGGCCACCACCCTGGGGCTGTACGGGCACCAGGACATGGTCCGGGTCGCGGCCGTCCTGCGCGACGCGCTGCGGGAGGGCCTGCTCCCGGAGCGGCGGGCCCGGGAGGCCCGTTCGGCCCTGGGCCGGCTGTCGGTCCTCCTGGGGCGGTACGAGGAGGCGGAGGAGCTGCTGACCGCCGCCCGCCGCGAGCACGGCGCCTCCGGGAACGTCGTCGCCATGGCCGTCGACACCCGCTGGGCCGGGGTCCTCGCGCTCCAGCGCAGCTCCCCGCGCGAGGCCGAGGCCCTGCTCCGGGAGGCCGACGCCCACCTGTCGAGGTCCGGGGCCGAGGACGAGCGGTCGGGCGTGCTGCGCGACCTGGCCGAGGCCCTGATCGCGCGGGGGGAGCACCGGGCGGCCCGCAAGACCGCGGAGGCGTCCTTCTACATGGCCGAGCGGGTGGGCCACAAGGTCGGCGCGGCGGTGGCCGAGGCCGTCTTCTCCACCGCGATGCTCTGCGGGGGCCGCCCCGAGGACGAGCAGGAGGCCGAGGAGTGCCTCGAGTCCTCGATCCGCTGCCTGGCCGGGTGGAACTGCCTGCCCGCGCTGATCCCCGCGCTGGAGCGTGTGGCGGTGCTGCGCGCGTGGACCGCGCGCGGGCAGCGCGAGCCGCTGCGCCAGGCCGTGCTCATCGCCTCGGCGATGGCCGCCCGGCGCGCGGAGACCGGCTACGCCTCCCTGGCACCGCTGGCCGGAGAGGTGGAGCGGTCGTTGGACCAGGCCCGGAGCGCCCTCGGGGAACGGGCGTTCATGGAGTGCTGGTCCACCGGTCAGGGTCTGGACGTCAGGACGGTGGTGGCCGAGGCGCTCACACCGCTCCACACCACCGACGCCCCGGCCGCGGACACCGGCCCGGCACAGCCCGCGGGCATCACCGGGACCCCGCTGACCGCGCGGGAGCTCCAGGTGGCCGAACTGGTGGCGCAGGGCGACACCAACCACCGGATCGCCAACCGGCTGGGGATCTCCAAATGGACCGCGATCAACCATCTGCGCAACGTCATGCGCAAGCTGGAGATGTCCTCCCGGGCCGAGGTGGCCGGCTGGTTCGAGAAGACCCGGCGCGAGCACGGGATCGCGGCGGGCGGCAGGCCGGGCCACGGCTCCAGGGAGTGACGGGGGGACGGGCGGCCGCCCATGGGAGTGGGTGCTCCCCGCGGGGGAGCACCGGCCGTCCGCGTTCCCCGGGCGGCGGGCCCCCTTCCCCTCGGGGGGAGGGGGCCCGCCGCCCGCATTACAGGACGGCTTCGAGCACGTTGAACAGCAGCAGGCAGGCCACCACCGTCCGGAAGGCCCAGATGCCCCGGCTCCGCGCGACCAGCGGGTCGCCGGTGCGCAGGAACCCGGCGTACTGGCGCACCCGCAGGACCACGAAGGGCGCCAGGACGAGGAGGAAGGTCCAGGGCAGGGCGCCCACGGCCACCGGGACCACGATCACCGCGATGTTCACGCAGGTCAGCACGGCCAGGAACACCTTGTTCCCGGACTCGGAGGTGAGCACCGCGACGGTGCGGCGGCCCGCCTCGGCGTCGCCGCGCACGTCGTTGGTGTTGGAGTAGCCGGCGATCAGGAGCTGCCCGAAGCCGAACAGCAGGCCCTGGACCAGCACCATCAGGGGGAGCTGCCCGGTCACCAGCCCGTAGGGGGCGATCAGGAACGCCGCGGCGGAGAACAGGAGCACCGCCTCGCCGAGCCCGTAGTAGCTGAACTTCAGCCCCCAGGAGTACTGCACGCTCAGGAACGCCAGCAGGGCCATGGTGACGATCACCCACGGCTCGCCGGGGGCGTACAGCAGCGCGGCCGCCCACCACAGCACCCCCCAGACCAGGCCCGCGATGCCGAAGGCGCGCGCGTCGCGGACGGTGATCTCACCGGTGAGGAGGGGCTTGCGGGACAGGGGCCGGAGCTGGCCGCTGGGAGTCTCCACGTAGTTCGCGGTGTCGCTGCCGTCCTGCGCCCCGGTGACGTCGTCCAGGGTCATGACGGCCGCCAGCACGCCGAGCATCCCCAGGGCGAAGAACAGCAGCGCGAGGGGGGTGGTGCCGGACACGAGCGCGGCGGGTCCGAGCAGGGTGGCGACGATGACGAGCGCGAGGAGGAAGTCGATGACGAACTTGTACTTGACGAGCCGCGCGTAGCGGCCGACGGCGTGGAGGGGACCGCGCGCGGTCCGGGGAGGGGAGGTCGTGGACATGGGTCCTCCTGGACGTGTCGGGGAAAGGGGGGACGGGGGCTTTCAGCCCGTGACGGCGACGGTGGGCTCGCCGGGCTCGACCCCGGCCTCGCCCATCTCCTCGGCGATCCGCATGGCCTCCTCGATCAGCGTCTCCACGATCTTGG